>DASCNH010000127.1:0-27536 GCA_036011365.1 Planctomycetota bacterium
CCAACTGGCCGGACGTTGCAGGTGCGGGCAGTAGTAGGGTGAGCCGAGCGTCAGGTTGACCAGGCGGATGTCGAGAGAACGCAGGAGCTCGAGGAAAAGGAAGGGTTCCTCCAGGTCGGGCTCGGCTGGGAAGAGGGGGTTGATGCCGAAGCCGTGCTCGTAGGGCAGGTGTTCGCTGGCGAACTGGGCAACGCCGGTGCCTTGTTCGGTGCCGTTGGCCTTGTCCTTGTCGTCGGCGGCATGGGGAAGAGCATCGTAGAGGGAGAGGCGCACGCCGATGTCGAGATCAATGGCGGCACTGCGGATGCCCGCGACAATCTTGCGGAAGAGAGCCGTGCGGTTGTCAAAGCTGCCCCCATGGGGGCCCGGGCGGTGGCGCGCGGCGAGCAGCTCGTGCAGCAGGTAGCCATGGCAGCACTTCACATCGACGAAGTCAAAGCCGACCTCCTGGGCCAGTAGCGCCGCGCGCACGAAGGCGGCAGCGATGTCATCGAGTTCAATATCCGTGAGCAGTGGCGTATTCGCGTCAACTCCGCTGCGCCTGTCGAGCAGTGGATTGTGCTGGGGGATGCGCGGCGCCGGAGTGCCGGCGGGGCGGGCCCAACGACCCGAGTGCGTCAATTGCAAACCGCAATAGAGGTCATCTGTGGACAGGCCCACTTGCTTGTGTCCGCTGCGGATCTCGGCCAAGAGCGCCGCGAGGCCCGCGCGCGCGCTTGGATTCAGGCATAGTTGGTTGGGATTGGCGCGGCCATCGGGGGTTACCGCGAAGGCCTCGCCGCCCCAAATGAGCTTGGCGCCGCTGCGTCCGAAGTTGCGCCAGCGGCGCAGGGTCAGGTCCGTGGGCTGGCCTGATAGCGTGCCGTCCCAACCCTCCATCGGGTGCGCCGCCCAGCGATTGCCGATGGTGCGACCGAGGTGGGAGATGGGCTGGCCCAGGGGGCCGCTGTCGTCGCTGATGTCCCCGTCGCAGTCGAGTCCCAGTTCAAGCAAGCGCTGACGGAAGGCGGCCACATCCTTAAAGGAGGAGATGGGAGGGTATGCGGGCATGTTCGTCAGGGCAGGAGATCCGCGCCGAAGCCCGGTCGGTCGAGAGAGGCGATAGCCAGGCGTCCGTGCTCGATTGCCAGGCGCGCTGAGTGTCCGTCACGCTCGTATAGATCGCCATGGGTCTTCAGGGCGTAGGCGATGGTGTCCGGCGGCAGATGGTCCAGGCCACGGAAGTAGTGATGGCCGTTGCGCTCCACATGTTCGATGCCCAGGGTGGCCATCAGGCACAGGTCCTGGTGCAGGGCGATGACGGGTAGGTTCGTAAGATCCTCGCCGGATTGAAACAGGCCGCCGCCGCGCGTGTGGCAGAGGCCGGTGTTCAGCAGCGCGCGGAAGACGCCCTTGCAGGCTTTTACCGATACGCCGTGGTAACCCAGTTCGATGGCTGCCGGGAAAGCCCAGATGTCGAGATCCGCTTCATCGATGAGCAACGGGGCCTGGGCCGTGATGGTCGCCAGCTCAGAGTGGGCGGCAACCTCGAAGGTCATGGAGCGGGGGAGCGGTTGTTCAATGAATAACAATCCGGAGAGGAACTCCGCGCCCCCTTGCGCGGTGCGCACCCCTTCGAGCAGGTCGGCCAACTCGCCCAGGTCAGCGAACTGTTCGTTGCCGTCGAGGGTAAAGCGCGCGGCGCCGGGTACTTGCCTGCGCAGTATGCGGGACACCTCCAGCAAGCGCTCCAGCCCGTCAACGCCGGCCACCTTGATTTTGAAGTGCGTCAAGCCGTGGCGGTTGATGTCGTCGCTCAGGGTCTCGGGCAGACCGTCAAGGACTGCGTCCTTGCCTTGCTCGGCCCGCAGCCGATCGGCCATGCCCACCGTATGCCGAAGCGTTATCGCTCGCGCCGGGCGCCGGGGAAGCGTCTCGGCCCAGCGCCAGGTGTCCAGTTCAGCATGTACGCGTCCGGGCTCGAAGCCGAAGGTGTTGTCCCGTAGGGCGTCGTGAAAAGAACACCCCGCCTTGCGCGCCACGGCGTCGATCAGCAACCGTTCCACGAGGGCCACTCCATAGCCGCGCACCAGGAGATCGCTGTCGGTGCGTCTGGTGGAGCCCATGCGTTCGAGGTGCAGGCCATGCCAGAGGTCGAAAACCGTTCCGTGGCCCTGTGTCTGGGCCAGGCGCGCGGCGGTCCGGGCGCTTTCCACCAGGGCGGCAGCATCGTCCGCCAGGCTTTTGTCCGGATCCTTCTCAAACCACTTGGGCACGAGCAGGTCGGAGGCCTGGCCCCAGGCCGTGCTCCCATCCGCGAACTCGACCCGCCCCCGGGCAACGCCAAGCCGGGCCTCGGTTAGCGTGTGGATGCCAAAGCGGAATGGCTGGCGAGTGCGGCAAACAGCGGTCTCTAGCCCGAACTCGACCAGACGCAGACGGGGGGGAGTCGCCATGGCCCGTATCTTAGGCGCCAGGGTGGGCGCGTCTTCGGTAAACATCCAATACTGAAGCAGTCATGGCTGGATGTGTGCAACGGGCGGCCGTCTAGCGCAGGCACAGGTTGCGGAAGCGGACCTCGGTCGGTCCGCCGGAATGGACCTGCAATGCGATGCGGCCGTGGCGTGCACCATCTGGGTCGCTGATGTCCACGCAGGGCTGGCCGTTGATGAAGGTCTGGATGCGCTCGCCCGCGGCGATGATCTCGTAGCTATTCCAGTCACCGGAATTCAGGAAGGCGGGCTCTGGCGCCGGGGCGAGTAGGTCGCGGCCGTGTTCTTCGTAGAGCGCTCCCCACCAGCCCGGGCCGATGTCCGCCTGATAGCCGCGGGCGGCACCGTTATCCAGGCGTTGGCTGCGGAACTGGATGCCGCTATTGCCTGCGTTGTTCACCAGCTTGACTTCAAGTGTCAGGTGGAAGTCGCCGAGCTCCGAGGTGTTGAAGGCGAAGTCGTTGTGGGCCAGGCCCGTGCTCGTGCGCCCGACGATTTCTCCGTCCTCCACCGACCAGACCTCCGGGTTGGCGTTCCAGTCGCTGAGGTCCACGCCGTTAAAGAGTATGGGCAGCGCGACATCAACCTGCACGGGGCTGGCGAGGTAGGCCAGAAGGTCGCGCACCTGCGCCTCACTCAAGCCATCGAGCTGGCCAGTGGGCATGAAGGAGACGTCCTGAACGACGATCAGCAGTTCGCCGGCGCTGTCGCGCTCGACTTCATCCAGGGGTACGACGATGCGCTCGGTCTGCGTCGCGATCACGATGGACTCGGCGTTGCGTTCCCGGGCCAGGCCAGAGATCAGGCGACCGTCTACGGTGCGTGCCACGGTGGCCAGGTACTCGCGGCTCACCTCGGCGCTGGGGTCGAGGATATTGCGCAGGGTGTAGTCCAAGTCGGCGCGGTTCGAGCCGGTCAGATCCGGCCCCAGGTCACCGCCGACACCGAAGAGCGTGTGGCAGGCGGCACAACTGGCGTCGAACAGTGCGCGACCACGGGCGCTGTCGGCGGGAGGCCTGGACGTGTCGGCCGCCAGCTCCAGGTAATGGGTCAACTGGGCCTCGGCATCGCTGCCGGTCGGCCGTGAGCGTCCCCAGAGTTCCAGCAGCAGGGCGTCGACGGCCGGGTCTCCCAGGAAGCCCAACTGCTGGCGCAGGGGAGCGGAGTCGAGCGCCTCTTTGCTCAGTACTCCGGCGCGCACGCTCTCCAGGAAGGCCAGGGCGCTCGGGGGGCGCGCCGCGAGGGCGAACACGGCGGCCTTCTCTTCATCCGCGTTCAGGGATGCACCCCCATGGGCGGCGTCGGGCGCCAGGCGGGCGATGAGTGCCGTGCGCGTGTCGGCGCTGTCGTAGTTAGCCAGGCCGCGCAGGGCCGCCAGCCGCAAGTCGTCATTGTCCAGCAAGGCCAGAAGCGCCGGGGCCAGGTCCGGGTCGCGGACGTGCAGCAGGCCGTCGAGGGCCGCCCGCCGACGGTCGAGGTCCATTTCACCGTTGAGTAGCAGAGCCCGGAACTGGGGTGCCACGGTGGAGTCGCCGAAGGCCAGGGCAATGCGCTCGGCCTTGAGGCGCCGGTCCGGATCCGCGTGTCCGAGCAGCGTAGTGGCAACGCGCTGCCAGGCCGGGGGAGGTTCTAGGCCGGGGCGCGTCTCAAGGGCCAGGTCCAGCTCATCCACCATGCGTTCCAACAAGAGCGGGCTGCCGCCGAGGGCATCGTAGTGACCCATGAACTCCACCAAAGTATGCAGTTCGTCGGTGCCGGAGGCCGCGCGCCGATAGACGAAGCGCTCCACCTCTTCGAGCTGTCCGTGGCCCACCATGGTCAGGGAACGGGCCGTGTCCGCGCTGACCAGGGGCTCGATGCCGTACCAGATCAGGAGCGGAATGTTCCCGTCGTCCGCGTCCTGCCCGTGGGAGAGCAGCCCGGCGGCGATCTCCCAGCGGTCTTCCAGGGGCAGACGCTGCAAGCCGCTGGCCAGGAAGCGGCGCACGAGAGGTGAATCGTCTCTGCGCGCCAGGTCAGCCAATGAGGAGAGTAGAACCGGCGAGGCCTCCCGATTCTCCAAGGCCAACCGCACGGCCCAGCCGCGCAGATAGGGCTCGCCGTCTTCGAGGAGTTCCAGGGTGAGTTCCTCCGGCACTCCGGCGGAGACATGCAGGGCCCAGAGCGAACTCAGACGGCTCGCGAGCGGGGCGTCCGAGCGTAGTTGGTTCACCAGTCGCGTCGCCGTCTGTGCCGAGGCGCCGCGTTCCTGGAGCAGGCGCCGAGCCTGGCGACCGTACCAGGCGTTTGGGTGGTCCTGGATGCCGGCCAACTCCGCTTCCGAGAGCTGCGTCAGATCCACGGAGACGGGCTGGTGGGTTCCGTGGGAAATCCGGTACAGCCGGCCGTTGCTGCGATCCCAGATCTCCCGGTCGCCCCGGTGGCAGGCTTGCTCGTCATACCAATCGCTGAGGTAGACGCTGCCGGCGGGCCCGCTCTCCAGGTGGATGCCACGGAACCACTGGTCATTGGCCAGCAGGAAATCGGGCGCGTGGGAACCGACGAAGCCCGAACCCTGTGGCGCCAGGACATCGCGGTTTACCCGGTTGCCGTGCACATTGTTCATGAGCAGGCTGCCCTCGTACTCCTCTGGGAAGGCGCCGCCCTGGTAGATAATGGCCCCGCAGTGGGCGTGGCCGCCGCCGGCAGCATCCGTGTCAGAGTGGTCAACGGGATCGTTGCGTCCCCACCAGGCGTGCTCGTTCACGGCCCCCGCGTAGTGACGGTGGTCGGCAATGGTCTCAATGTCAGCGAAGGTGTACGGATTGAAGTGGTTGCCACCCTGACGCTGGTAGCGGCCACCTTGGATGCCGTGGAAGAGGTGCGGGATGACGCAGGCCGTGAAGAAAGCCTCACCATACTGATCGAAGTCCAGGCCCCAGGGGTTGCTGGTGCCGTGCAGGAAGACCTCGAAGGTGTATTGTGTCGGGTGGAAGCGCCAGATCCCCGCGTTGATGGGGATGCGGTCCTCGTCTGCTGTACCCGGCACTCCCACGCGCGAGTGCGTGTAGACACCATGACAACCGTAGAGCCAGCCGTCTGGCCCCCAGGTGAATGAGTTCAGCGTCTCGTGGGTGTCCTCGTAGCCCCAGCCATCGAGCAGCACCTCTGCCTCGCCATCCGGCACCAGATCGCCGTCGCGGTCTGGAATGAAGAGCAGCTCCGGCGCCGCGCCGATCCAAACTCCCCCAAAGCCCACGGTCAGGCCGCTGACCAGATTCAGGCCCTCGGCGAAGAGCGTGCGTCCATCAAAATCCCCATCGCCGTTCGTGTCCTCAAACACCAGCACCTTGTCCAGTCCCTCGCCTGCGGCGCGCCGCTCGGGATAGGAGTGGGCCTCGGCGACCCAGATGCGCCCCTTCTCATCCAGCGTGAAGGCGATCGGTTGGTGCAACTCCGGTTCCCCGGCGATCAGTTCGACGACAAAACCCGCGGGCACCTCCATGGCCCCGGCCGCCGCCGCCGGTGCCAGCCCGCCGAGCTGTTCAGTCAGAAAAGGGACTACGCGGGGGAGCTCTCGCTCCTGCACGATGTCGGGTTCGCTGGCGTGGAACAGGAAATCGTCGAAGTTGATGTGCCCCCAACCGCCGGGTTGCTCGTCCACCAGGCGGATGAAGACGAAGACGCCCGCGTAATCGCCCAGGTCGACGGCCATGCGTTGCAGGGTCTCATGGTTGGGCCCCGGGCACTGGTAGATGACGCGCCCGTCGGCGGCACGCACCAGCTCCAAGCGTGTGCTGCGGTCGCGTCCCCCGGCGATCAGGAAGCTGGCCCAGGGGTGTATGATCTCGAAGGGCTGGCTGGTCAGCGTCCCCACGGGCTCGTCCCGCAGCAGCTCATAGCCGCCGATCCAATAATTCCCGGCGTGGTGGCTGACCACCGTGCCGAGGCGGCGTTCTACGGCGTCGCCCGCGATGGGCTGATCCAGGAAAGCGTCACCCTCCAGCGTCCAATCCGTCAGGTCGCCGGTTTCAAAGTCCAAGTTGAGGGGTGCGCCGCCGGCTCCGCGGGGCAGGACCCCGGCGGCAAAGCGCGTACTCGCCTCGACGGGGCTGCGCTCGGCGGCCCAGGCCTCCGTGCTCGCGGGGGAGCGCACCTGACGCAGCAGGAAGGTGCCCTTCTTGTTGCCGATGACCACATCAGGCGCCCCATCCCCATCCACATCCCCGGCCACCACCTGCACCCCGACACCGGAATCGTCGTCCACCAGGTGTGGGACAAAGCGCGCACCGTCCGCCTCGCGCACCAGTTCGAACCAGTAGACCACCGCCGGCGCCGTGGGATCCGGATCGCCCTGGGAGCCGTGGGCCCAGTGGCGCTTGCCGGTCACAATGTCCAGCAGGCCGTCGCTGTTCATATCCACCAGGCACAGGGCGTGCAGTTGGGAGAAGCTGACGCCGAAGTCGCTGTCCTCGGGCCGCGAGTCCATCAGGCGATGTTCGCGGAAGTCGCTGCCCGCCGCGCCGGGCACCTGTTCAAACCAGGACAGACCCCAGCCGTGGGCGTCGAGGCCGGTGACCACATCCCCATCCCCGTCCCCGTCAATGTCGTAACAGAACATCTGCGCTCCGCCTCGCCGCCGGGAGAAGGGAAAGGCGTGGAAGGACCACTGCGCGTCACCTCCCAATCCATCGACGAGTTCCGCCGGTTGTTCCCACCAGCCCTGACTCATCAGGAGATCCCGCCGCCCGTCCCCGTTTACATCGCCCAGGCCCAACCCGTGCGTGAAGCGCCCACCCACATCCATGGAAGAGATCGCGTGAAACTCCCAGGGCCTCGCCGGGTCATCCCAGTCGGGCCCCGCCCAGCCCAGACGGTTCCCGGTCTGGCAGATGATCTCCGGTAGCCCGTCACCGGTCAGATCAGCGAAGTCCGGCGACTCGTTGGAAACCTCATCGAGCACCGTGTGACGAGCCCAATGTCCGCCGCCAACGCCTGGGTTCTCATACCAGGACGCATCCTGTCCGGGAAAGCCAATCACCAGCACATCGTTCAGCCCGTCCCCACTCAACTCATGCACGAAGGCAAAGAAGTTCTTCGAGTAGCGCTCCGGGTCGCAGGGTTCAACCTGGTAGATCTCGTGCACCTCCGTGAACTCCGGCCCCGCATACCAAAACGGCCCGGATACCAGATCGTTGATCCCATCCCCGTTCAGATCACCAAAGGTCGCGCCCTCGCAGTAGAAGACCTCGCTCAACTGGTTGCGCTCGAAGGTACTCAGCCAGTGCTCCGGCGCCGCCTCCGTCGTCAGGCAGCCGCCGCCCAGAACAACCAAGCACAGAATGGCAAGTGTACGCATGGCTGGCCATTCTAGCCCGCTGGCCAGCGCCACGCTCCACCCCAGGGTTTGCAAAGCACCGATTGCAGCGGCAGTCCAAGAACTCCGGGGCAATGCCCGGCGCGAGATGGGGGCTGACCAGCCCGGGCGCGGCACATGCTACCCTGCCCACCACCATGCCCCCGGCGCCCCAGTTTCACCCGGCCTACTTCACCGTGCGCTTCCGCTGCCCCGGCCCGCCTCCGACCTGGCCAGACGAGTTCGCCATCATCTCCGCCCAGGCCACCACCGGCGAAAGCTGGACCGCGGCGGAGAACCGCGCCGCCGACCAGGCCCTGGCCGCCCGCCTGAATAACCTCGCCGTCTGGCACGCGCGCATCACAGGCTACAGCCCCACGACCGACCACGCAGAGCCCAGCTGGGCCTGCGAGCTGGGCCTGGAATCCGCCTGCGACCTGGGCGCCGCATTTAGCCAGGATGCCGTCTACCTGGTGCGCGCCGACGCACTGCAGGTCGTCTCCTGCGGCCCGCACCGCGCCCCGGCGCCGGTCGCCCCGTTCTCAAGCCGCCTGGACACCAACAACGAAACCTAGTCGCCAGGCGCCCGCTCCTGGAGGCGCGCCGTCGCCTTGCGCCATGGCGCTCCTTGCCTTCAGCCTGCGCCTGTCTGCGCCGGCGGCGACGCTGTTCCCGGATCGTCCCGGTGGGGTGGCTGTGCAATGCGCAAAGGTGAGCCACCGGAAAGTGCGTAGCAGACTGGCGTGGTGGTGGTTGGTTACTGGGGGCTTCTGTACTCGTCTTGCGCCGCGGCCGGGCGTGCGGGCAGGGAGCGCCAGCGGGTGAGCAGGGTTTCGCCGGCGGGTGTTGCCTGGCTGACGAGGGGCTTTCCGGTGCGCGTGTTGCCTTCGCTGGAGACGGAGGCGTCGGCGGCGGGGCCGGCGAGCAGGGAGTGGGCCTGGTCCAGATGGGTCTGGGCCTTCGTCAGGTCGCCGGCCAGGTAGGCCACGCGGCCGGCGAAGTAGGGGGCCTGGGGATCGCGGGGGTTTTGCATGGCGGCCCGGGAGAGGCGGTCGGCGGCCAGGGGGAGGTCAGCGCGCAGCATGGAGACGATGCCCAGCTGCAGGATCGGGCGGCTCTCTTCGCTGTTGATGCGGTGACAGCGATTGAAGGCGGCCTCGGCCGCGTCGAGGTGGGGCGCGGGGCTCGCTTGGGTCTCAGTTCGTGAGGCACTTGCTTCCAGGGCGCTCACGTGGCGTTCGAGGTGGATCAGGCCGCTGCCCATGAAGCCTCGGCTGCTGTCGGGGTGGGCGGTGGTCAGGCGTTTGAAGGTGGCCAGGGCGGCGTCCTGGGCGCCGAGCTCGGCTTGGCAGCTGGCCAGGTAATAGAGGCTGTCGGCATGGCTGGGCCAGAGGGCGAGGGCCTGCTGGTAGAGGTCGCGGGCTGTCGCCAGGCGATCGGCGATGCGGGCGCGTTTGGCCTGGCCGTGGAGTTTGTAGAAGGCGCGTTGTTCGTCGGCGGTTTCGGGTTTGTGGGCCGGGAGGGCGCGGGCTAGGGGCGCGACGCGGGGCTCTTCGCCCTTATACCAGGTGATGAGGGAGTTGGCGGGGAAGGGGCCAGCCTGTTCCTGGAAACCGTCGGGCCAGGTGATTGTCAGGCGTTCGACGCTGGTGGCCTGGCCCAGGCCGAAGGCGGTCTCGCCCGCCGCGTGTTGGGAGAGGTAGGAGCCCTGGGCATCGGTCACGCGCAGCAGTGTTGTGGTGGCGAGCTCGGCTCGGATGCTGGTGCCGATGGCGAAGGTGTTGCCTGTGCGTTGGCGCAGGCGCAGGCGCAGGGCCTTGCCGGAGGGCGTGTCGTTGCGCAGGAGGCGCGGGCCGTCACCGTGCAGGAGCAGGAGCAGGTCTTCGTCGCCATCGGAGTCGTAATCGAAGGTGGCGCCGCCGCGTCCCACGTGCTTCTCTGCGAAGAAGGGGCCGGCGGTGGCGCCGTATTCGAAGAAGCCGCGTTTGGCACCGGCGTTCCAGAAAATCTGGGTGGCCATGGGGACCAGTTCGACGGTGTTGCCTTCCACTGGGATGGTGCTGCCGTTGACGACGAAGATGTCCAGACGTCCGTCGGCGTCAAAGTCGATGAAGCGCGTGGCCCAGCCCACACGGTCCAGGGCCACATGGCCCAGGCCGAAGCGATCGGCGGCGTCCATGTAGAGGGGCACACCACCGCGTTCCGTGTCCGGTGGCGTGTGGTTCACATACAGGCCGTTTTCCTGGGCTACCCAGTGGGTGACGAAGAAGTCCAGGTCCAGGTCGCCGTCGAAGTCGCCGGCGGTCAGGCCCATGGCGCCGCGGTAGTCGCCCACCAGGGCATCGTTGGTGCGGTCGCGGAAGGTGCCGTCGCCGCCGTTCACGAAGAGGGCGTTGTCGGAGACGTCATTGGCCACGTAGATGTCAGGCAGGCCGTCGCCGGAGAGGTCGCAGAACATGGCGCCCAGGCTGCGGCCAGCAGCGTTGGCGACGCCGGCGGCGGCGGCGCGGTCCTCGAAGTGGTTGTCGCCTGAGTTGTGCAGCAGCAGGTTGGGGGCGGGCTCGAAGGCGGAGGGATTCAGCAGGGTGGGGATGTCTATTCCGAACTGGGCGAACATCTCCGCAGGGGCCATGTCCGGGTCGAACTCCACATAGCGACAGGCGTAGAGGTCCAGGCGGCCGTCGCGGTCGTAGTCGGCCGGGGCCAGGCCTGCGAAGAAGCCGTTGATCTCCGCCAGGCCGGCGGCGGCGCTGATATCCGTGAAATGGCAGTCGCCTTCATTGCGGTAGAGGTGGAGGCCACCGTAGGAGCTGAGCCAGAGGTCCAGGTCGCCATCGGAGTCCGTGTCGCAGAAGGTCGCGGCCATGCCGATGCCGTCGAATGCGATGCCGGAGGATTCACTGCGGTCCTCGAAGGTGCCGTCGCCGCGGTTTCTGAAGAGGCGCGTGGGTGCCGGGGTGTCTGTCCCGATGTTCATGATCAGGGCGTCGCAGTGGCCGTCGCCGTCCACATCCGCCAGGGCGACGCCGGAGCCCATGTCCTCGGAAAGCAGGCCCGTGCGTTGGCCCGGGAAGTGCGTGCAGGAGAGGCCGGCGTCACCGGTGACATCGGTGAAGGCGAAGGCCGGCGCGTCGGCGGGCAGGGCCCGGCCCAAGGCATCGGTCAAACCTTCGGTGAACTCCCCGGCCTGGTAGGGCGCCGGAGTGGACCGCGTCACCAAATAGACGGTCAGCGAGCCGAGAACCACCGCCGCCAGGGCCAGCAGGCGGCGCGTGCGCCGGTTTCGCAGGATGGCCATCGTGGGCCGCTACAGGCCCTTGCGAACAGCCGGCAGGATTTCGAGCGTGGCTGAAGTTTCGGCGATGGTTGTGATGGGCGCCGTCAGGCCGGCCTCCTCGCCAAAGGCGAAGTTAAGCAGGAACTGGTCGAACTTGCGGTAGTGCAGCTTGGCCTCCACGGCGAAGGGACCGCGGGCCGTCTGGGGGACGGCCAGGGTGATGGGGTCATGGGCGGCCTCGGCCTCCGTCGCGGTTGTCCGCGGAGCCGGGGCGGCGCCGGGGCAGTCGAAGGAGAAGCGCGCCACCTCTGCGGCACCGGGGAAGAGCGAGCGCTTGAAGCGCACGCCAACCATCTCCCACAGGTTGTGGCGGTCAATCAGATTGCCGTAGCGGTCCACGGGCTCGGCCTTGAACATGTAGCTGCCGGGCTCGACGAAATTCCGTTCGTCCACGGTGCCCGTGTGGAAGACGGTCTGGCCGCCGGCGTCGGTCACATTGACCTCGACCCAGGCCTGGATGATGTCCAGGGGGCCGGTGGGAAAGTCATGGCCGACCTTGTTGTTGGCCACATGCACGCGGATCTGGATCTCCTCGCCGGGGCGCGCGCTTTCGGGCAGCTCGAGCTCGATGGGCACGGCCGGGCCCGCACGCCAGCGATCGGCGATCTCGGGAATCTCGAACTCACCGCGCAGCCACTGCTCGATCATGGCCACATGCTCTTCGGCGCCTTCGAGCTCATGCAGCAGGGGGATGTACTGGTTGGCGCCGAGGAAGCGGTGGCTGCGGTGCTTGCCGTCGTCCGCCGTGCGGTTGAAGTCGGCCTCGTCCCCGGCGGCGGGATCGGTGGAGTCCACCAGCGGCATGTGGCATTCGCGGCACTCGATGGTGCGCTCGGGATCGTCGGCGTTGTGCCAGCGACTGGCGCGCCAGTTGTCGTACTGGTTTTGAAGCTGCACCCAGCCCACATCGTTGACCTCTTCGTCGATGAACTGCTTGTGGCAGGCGGCGCAAAACTCCGGAGTCTTGAACATGCGCCGGGAGAGCGTCTTCACATGCTGTTCCGGGTAGGTGCGGATCAGGAACTTCTCCAGGAAGTCCGCCACCGGGCCGTCGCGCAGTCCCCAGACGTAACGGCCAGGCTGCCCCATGACGTAGTTGGCGTTGCCCTGGACATCGGTGGCTTCGATCGCATGGCAGGCGGCGCAGCTGATGCCCTCGTTATAGCCGGAGAGACTCGTCAGGTTGTCGACACCGATGTTCTTGGTGCCGGAGAAGAGCGAGATCGGGTCGTGGCAGCCGCCGCAGTAGCGCGTGGTGACCGGGCCGTTCTGGCTGGCCATGACGCTTTGGATCTTCTGGAAGCCGGCATCCAAGGAGGCGTAGCGGTGGGCGCTGGGTTGCCATTCGGCGTAGATCTGCTCGTGGCAACCGATGGTGCCGCAGGAGGCGGAGTCGCCCAGGGAGCGCGCGTCGAGGGCGCCACCGGTGTGCGTGGTGGCCAGGCTTGGGGAGAAGGGGCCGGCGCCCTCGTAGGGGCTCTGCTCGTAGTCCTCGGGGAACTCGTTATTAAAAGGAAAAGAGGTCAGGGCCACAGAGAGCAGGATGACCGGGATCATCGCCAGGGTGGCGGAGCCCAGGGAGAAGCGTGTCCAGGCGCTGCGGGCCCTGCCCAGGGCCGCGCCATCGCCGTCGGCGGCGGCCTTGCGCAGGAAGACGGCCACCAGATGTGGCACCAGGAAGAGGACCAGACCGAAGGTGGTCACGATGTGGACCGTACGCCAGGCGTAGGTGATGCGCGTGCCGAGGGCCCCCTCCACGGTGAGCCAGACGCCGGAGACGGCGCAGACGAGTACCATGGCACCAGCCACATAGCCCGTGAACTTGATGTGCGTCAGGGGGAAGGCCAGCCAGGCCGCCATGTGGCGGGCCAGGTAGATGGCGGCCACGGGCAGGAACAGGATGCCGAGCAGCGCGTGGACGAGCAGGGCGTGCTGGGTGAAGACGCTGAAGGGCAGGGCGAAGACCGCCAGGCCGGTGAGCGTCAGGAAGAGACTCAGGCCAGAGGTCCAGCGTCCGAGGATATCGTTCCAACCGGAGACCCGGCGGGCCTGCCAGTCGGTGCCGTTCTGAGGTTTGGACATGGTGGTCGGAGGGCGCTTAACCGGGGGGGGGACACAGATGATAGACGCAGACGATCCATAGCGACATGGGAATCCCTATATAGAGAGAGGCGTCTCTGTTCTCCAGTCAGGGGCCAGGAAGGTGTGCCCGCCGACCCTGAGCGAACGACGTAATGTGTCGCAGGGGAGTTACTTATGGTTGCCGTGTGCCACTGAAGCCTACCTGGGCAGCGGTGCCGGCGGCTGTTGCCGATCGTAGCTGTTGTTGTAGAGCTGGCGCTTGTGCTCCCGCCAGGCCTCTGAGCCGCGCCACAGGGGCGAGGCCAGTTGTGATTCCCACGCCTCCAGGCGGGCGAGGAGATCAGCCACCCGCTCGGGCTCCTCCGGGGTACGGTCGTGAAACTCCCCGAGGTCGGCGGCGATGTCAAAGAGCAGGGGGGCGCGGTCCGGGAGCCTGATCAGTTTCCAGTCTCCATGGCGCACGGCTGCGTGGGTGTCGAGTTTCCAGAAGAGGGTCTCGTGGGGCCCGGGGCCTGAGTTGGAACCTGTGCCCGCGGCGAGATGGGGCATGAGGTCAACCCCGTCAAGTTCCGCCGGCAGTGGGACACCAGCCCCAGCCAGACAAGTGGGCAGTACATCCAGGGAGCTGACTGGCAGATCAAAACGCTGGTTCGCGCCCCACACGCCTGGCCAGCGGACCAACATCGGCACGCGCACACCACCCTCCAGGAAGGTGCCTTTCATGCCGTTCAAGGGCGGGTTCAAGGAGTGGTTGTAGCCGACGGCGCCACCGTTGTCGTTTAGAAACAGAACCAGTGTGTTGTCGGTCAGGCCCTCTTTGTCAAGCGCATCTAGTACGCGACCGACGGCTTCATCCATTGAGGTCACCATCCCGGCGTACTTGCGCCGGCCGGCGGGCTTGAGGTTGGCATACCTCTCCAGCATTTCCGGTTTGGCCTGCAGAGGCGTGTGCGGAGCGTTGAAGGAGACGAAGCAGAAGAACGGTGCATCTTGCTGGCGGTGGATGAAGGCGCAGGCTTCCTCGGCCAGGGCATCTGTCAGATAGGGTACGGCCGGTTCTGTGATCTGCTCCCGCCCGCGCCGCAGACGAGACTTCTCCCCTTTGGGCCAGTAGTTGCTGGAGCCTTCGAGGTGCCCGAAGAACTCGTCGAAGCCGCGTTCGAGTGGATGGAAGGCGGGGATGGACTGGCCCAGGTGCCATTTGCCGAAATAGGCCGTGCGATAGCCGGCACCCTGCAGGTACGTGGCAATGGTTGTCTCCGTCAGTGGCAGGCCCTGTTGCTCCGGTGCCCCGCTGATGGGCGCGACCAGATTGAACTCGAAGCCGAAGCGTTGCTGATAGCGGCCGGTCATGAGGCCGGCTCGGGCCGGGGCGCAGACGGATGCGCTCATGTAGGCTTGGGTGAACAGCACGCCCTCGGTTGCCAGGGAGTCGATATGCGGTGTCTGGATCTGCTGGCTGCCCATGCAGCCGAGGTCGCCGTAGCCCAGGTCGTCCGCCAGCAGGATGACTATGTTGGGGGGTGTCGGTGCCGAAGAGCTGTTCGTGGTTTGCTCCCCAGGCTCAGTCGCCGCGCAGGCCGCAAGAAAAAACAGCAGGGCGCCCCTCACCTCCCACAGTCCTTCCGCAGGCGCGTCAGTTCGTCCATGAGTTGCTGTTGCTGTTCGCGATGAGTGGCCCTTCCCGCCAGGTTGTCCAGTTCGTCCGGATCCCGGTCAAGGTCGAACAGCTCCCACTCATCACTCTTCGGATAGTGGATCAACTTCCAACGCTCCGTGCGCACGCCGTAGTGGGGCGGAACATTGTGGATGCCCTCCTCGAAGTACTCGTAGTAGATCGAGTTGCGCCAGGCATCGGGCGCTTCGCCGCGCAGCAGGGGCAGCAGACTTCTTCCGTCCAGATCATCCGGCGGAGAGAGACCCGCCAACTCGAGGAAGGTGGGCGCGAAGTCCAGGTTTTGTACGAGGCGCGTCTCCTGCGAGCCCTCGTGTCCGGCGGAGCCTGTTGCGGCGGGCCAGCGAACGATCAACGGGAAGCGCAGAGACGGCTCGTACATGAAGCGCTTGTCGTACCAGCCGTGTTCTCCGAGGAAGAAGCCCTGGTCGGAGCCGTAGATGACAACGGTGTTCTCGGCCAGGTCCTGCTCATCCAGCCAACTGAGCAAGCGCCCGATGTTGTCATCGACCGATGCGATGCAGCGCAGGTAGTCCTTGATGTAACGCTGGTACTGCCACTGCACGAGTGCCCGGCCCGAGAGGTCCCAGCTGCGGAAGGCCAGGTTGCGCGGCCCATAGGCCGCCTCCCAGGCCGTTCTCTGTTCCGCTGTCATGCGCTTCAGGAGGCCCTCGGCCCACTTGTCCGGTCCCGCAGCCTCTTCTCCAGATGTGAGCGGAACCTTGAGGTCGTAGGCCATCCACATGTGGTTGGCGATGGTCATCTCCTGGGCATGAGCCGGTGAGGCGCGGCCTGCCCAATCGTCAAAGAGTGTCGCTGGCTCGGGGATCAGTTCACCGTCATAGAGGGACAGGTGGGCCGGTCCCGGCATCCACGTGCGGTGGGGCGCCTTGAACTGGCACATGACCATGAAGGGGCGCTGCGGGTCGCGCTCTCCGTCCAACCAGGCCAGGGTGCGGTCCACTACCACATCGGTGTTGTAGCCCTCGTAACGTTTCAGGCCCTGGGCCGTCTTGAACTCTGGGCCGTAGTAGTGTCCTTGGCCCGGCAGGACCTCCCAGTGGTCGAAGCCCGTGGGCTCGCTCTTCAGGTGCCACTTTCCGATCAGCGCTGTCTGGTAGCCGGCCGTGCCCAGGGCCTTTGGGAAGGTCCACTGGTCGCCGTCAAAACGATCGCCGTTGTCCATCAGGCCATTTCTGTGGCTGTGCTTGCCGGTCAGGACAACAGCCCGGGCCGGCGCACAGAGGGCATTGGTGCAGAAAGCATTCTCAAAGAGCAGGCCCTCAGCCGCCAGGCGATCGAGGTTGGGTGTGCGTGCCACCGGCGACCCGTAGGCTCCCACGGCCGCGGCGGCGTGGTCGTCGCTGTAGATGAAGATGATGTTGGGTTGTCGGGTGGAGTTCTCCTGTGTCTCGGGGCCCGGTGCGGCACAAGCCCAGGCAAGCAGGGCCACGGGTAGAGTCAGGCGTGACGGGGAGAGGAGTCTCATGGGTGACAACACTGCGTCTGTGGGAGGGCGGTGCCCTGAGATGCTACCATCCGAGGCGTGTCAGGCACGTGCTGGGGCTGCGGCCCATCCCACCTCATCCACCTCACCATGCGGCGTACATTATTCCTATTCCTCCTGCTGGCCACGCTTTCCTGGTCCTGTCGCGCACCTGAATCGAGGCCAGTCATGTTCAAGGACACCTGGGCGGCCTCCCCGGATCGACCCTGGCCCGGGGCGGATTGGTATGCGAATCGCGTTCAGGACTGGCGCGTGCGAGCCGGGCAGGTGGAGTGTGTATATGGCGATGATCGCCTGGCGGGGCGCACGCTGCATCTCTTGACGCGCCGCGTTTCGCCTGCTGGTCAGGAGCCCGTGGGGTTGGAGGTGAACATAGCACTCCGGGGCGACGGAGCCCTGGCATCCAAGGCCTGTGCCGGCGTGCTGGTGGCCATGGGCGGCACGGCCACGGATTACCGGGCCACGGCGCTCGTGCAGCAGGTGCCGGCGGCGGGCGGTGGACTGCTGCTGTCCATGGACGGGGAGGGGCGGCTTTCCCTGCGCGACTTCTCTGCACCGGACGGGCGCAGCGGGGCCTGGACCCTGCCGGGGAACACGGATTTTGCTTCCCTGCCATTGCTGGCGGAGAGTGCCAGGCCGCTTGACCCGGTGGTCTGGCCAGTCAAGTTGGAGCTGGACTGGCGGCGGGGGATGTTGGAGGCGCGGGCCACGGACGCCGCGGGGGTTGCGGTGGGCTTCACCCTGGAGGGTTTTGAACGCACCCGGTTGGCCGGAGGCCTCTCCCTCTTCTCATCTCGCGGGGCGAAGTCCGGCCCCGGCGGGTTCGCCTTTGGCGGCTTCTCCCTCGACGGCGCCCTGGCCTACCCCGAGCGCGCCTTTGGCCCGGTGCTCGGAGTGCTCTATTCGCTGGCCGATGATAGGGCGGATAGCTCTGTCCTGCGCCTCACCGCGCAGCTGCCCGTCCTGGCGGAAAACGAGAGCCCCGTCCTGGCCCTGTGGATTGCCTACGCGGACATTTGGCACAAGGTTTCCGATGGCTATCCGCTGCGCGCGGGCAGTTGGACCGTGCCCTTTGCCCAATCCGCCTATGATGACTCGCAGGCGCGCCCCTTTCGCATCACTGGACGACGCGATCTGTCCAGCGGCAGCGGCGAGCACGTTCTGTACGTGGGCACGCTGCGCGGGCGTCCGGCTGCCGAGGAGCCCCTGGTGCTGGCTTCACTCTCATGCGTCAAGCACCAGGTGGGCCCCATTCAGTGGGGGCCCGCGGGCCTGTGGTTCCCCCACACGCAACTGGTCAGGGCGGTCCTGGAGCACGATCCCGACATGCTCTTCTTCGCCGGAGATCAGATCTACGAAGGCGATATCACTCCGCCGGACACGCGCACGGAGGAGCTCGCCATCCTCGACTACCACACCAAGTGGCAGCGCTTCCTATGGGCCTTCGGCGATCTGACGCGCAGAGCACCCACGGTGGCAATCCCCGACGACCACGATGTGTTTCACGGCAACCTGTGGGGTGCCGGTGGTATACGCGGCAAGTCTCGTCCGGGAGTCACGGCCCAGGATGCCGGCGGCTATAAGCGCTCGGCGGAGTTTGTGAACGCGGTCCACTCGACTCTCGTCTCGCACCTGCCGCCGACGCGCGTGACGCCGCAAATCGGTCAGGGCATCAGCACCTACACAACGAGCTTCACCTGGGCTGGAGTGGACTTCGCCGTCCTGGCCGACCGCATGTGGAAGGATTCAGCAACGATCCTCGTGCCGCAGGGCAAGTTCAAGAACGGCTGGCCCCAGGCCGCCGGTTTTGATCCCGTGCAGGAGGCGGATGTACCCGGGGCACGCCTCCTGGGGGCGGAGCAGGAGGATTATCTAGCCCGCTGGGCGGCCCAACGCAATGAGAGAACATGGACCAAGGTCGTGCTGTCGCAGTCACCCTTCTCCTGTCTGCATACGCTGCCGGCGAGCGCCATGAGCGACGCCGTCGTACCGCAACTCGCGGTACCAGCGCCCGGCGAGTACCCGCCGGACGATGTGCCGACGCGCGATACGGACACCAACGGGTGGCCGCAGACTCCACGCAACCGGGCCGTCGCGTCCCTGACCAGGGCTGGAGCCCTGCACCTGTGCGGCGATCAACACCTGGGTTCGGTGGGTTGGTATGGACATGACAAACACCGTGACGGAACTGTTGTCTTCACCTCGCCTGCCATCGCCAACACCTTTCCACGCCGCTGGATGCCCGCGGAGGAGGGAGCGGGACGTGCACCGGGGGCCCCGCGCTACACGGGGGATCACCGGGACGGTTTTGGAAACCTGATCACAGTTCTGGCGGCGGCCAATCCGGTTGATGAAGGCCTGGAGCCGGCGCTCTTGCACAACCGGGCACCGGGCTATGGCATTGTGCGTTTCGATCCGCGTTCTGATGAGATCACCCTTGAAGCCTGGCGGCGCCCCGTGGATGAAGAGTCGGAGCCGCAGATGTTCAGTGGTTGGCCACTGGTCCTGAACGGGGAAGGCAGGCCGCTGGAATGAGAACCTGGAACTCAGTGCTCTGCCTGTGCCTGCTGCTGGTTTCCTGTCGGAGCCAAAGTCCTGCCCCGGGTGGCGCGGAGTCACGCCCGCCCAACATCGTGATCGTCTACACGGATGACCAGGGCTGGGCGGATATCGGTGTGCAGGGGGCCAGCGGCTTCGCGACACCGAACATCGATCGCCTGGCGGATGAGGGTGTGCGCTTCTCCAACTTCTATGTGGCCCAACCCGTGTGCTCTGCTTCGCGCACGGCCCTCTTGACCGGCTGCTATCCGAATCGTCTGGGCATCGCCGGTGCGCTCGGTCCGCGTAGCAATCACGGGCTGAATGGAGACGAGACCACCCTGGCGGAGTTGTGTCGTGGGCGTGGTTACGCCACAGCCATGTTCGGCAAGTGGCACCTGGGGCACCACCTGCCGTTCCTGCCCATTCACCACGGCTTCGACGAGTACTACGGCATTCCCTACTCAAACGACATGTGGCCATGGCACCCGAACTACGCCCAGTTCAGTGATCCGGTGGAGCGGCGCAAGCGTGGCTATCCGGACCTGCCGCTCTTTGAGGGCGACCAGATCGAAGATGCCAGCGTGGATGCCGATGACCAGCGTGCTTTTACGCGCGGCTTCACGGCGCGCGCCGTCAGTTTCATCCGTGCGCACCAGGATGAGCCGTTCTTCCTCTACCTGGCGCACCCCATGCCCCATGTGCCCCTGTACGTGGGTGAGGAAAACGAAGGCCGCACGGAGTGCGGGCTCTACGGCGATGTGATCGCTGAAATCGACGACTCTGTTGGGGCCCTCTTGGACACGCTCACCGAGTGCGGGATCGATGACAACACTCTGCTCATCTACGCATCGGACAACGGGCCGTGGCTGAGCTACGGCGACCACGGAGGCTCCACCGGCCCCCTGCGCGAGGGCAAGGGCACCACCTTCGAGGGTGGTGTGCGTGTGCCGGGGCTGGCGCGCTTCCCCGGGCGCATCCCCGCTGGCCTGGTCTGTGACGAGCCACTGATGACCATAGACATCTTGCCCACCGTGGCCGGACTGATAGGTGCGCCCCTGCCCGAGCGTCGGATCGATGGCCGCGATGCCTGGCCCCTCTTCCGGGGCGACGAGGGCGCGCGCTCGCCGCAGGAGGCCTACTTCTTCTACTACCGAACCAACGATCTTGAGGCCCTGCGCAGTGGCAAGTGGAAACTGCACTTTCCCCACGGCTACCGCAGCATGGCGGGACGCGAGTTGGGGGCTGGCGGCTCACCGGGAAACTACGACTACTCTGTCAAGACGGGACTGGAGCTCTACGACCTGGAGGCGGACATAGGTGAGAGCGTGAACCTGGCCGGGGAGTGGCCGCAGGTTGTCGATCGTCTGGTGGCCCTGGCCGATGGGATGCGGGCTGAGCTCGGCGATGACCTGACCGATGCCGTCGGCAGCGGGCTGCGTGAGCCCGGGCGCTGGCGTGAGGTTCAGCTGTTCAATGGCCAGAACCTGGATGGTTGGCGCGAGCTGGGTGATGCGGTCTTCGCCGCGGAGGATGGGGAGCTCCATGGGCGAGTGGGTGGCGGCAGCCAGAGTTTCCTGGTCACCGAGAGGAGCTTCGACGACTTCCAGCTGGAACTGGATCTGATGGCCGTCGGAACAGGCAACTCGGGGATTCAGGTGCGCAGTCATCAACGAGACAGCGGACAGCTCTACGGCTATCAGATCGAGGTAGATCCATCACCCAGGGCTTGGTCCGGCGGGCTGTACGACGAGGGACGGCGCAGCTGGTTGGATGATCTTGCGGACAACGAGGCCGGACGCGCGGCGTTCAAGCCCGGTGAGTGGAACCACTACCGCGTGGTGTGCATCGGAAACCGCATTCGGGCCTGGGTCAACGGCGTGGCAACAGCGGATTTCGCGGACACGGCGGATGTGGCGGATGCCGAGGGTTTCATCGGCTTGCAGGTGCACTCGGGTAGCACTTGCGACATGCGTTGGCGCAACCTGCGGCTGTGGGAGCTGGAGCACTAGGCTCCTGGGATCGCTGCGTGTCACTGATGAGCGTAGGCGGATAGCCGGGGCATTCCGGGACCCGCTTGCTCATAGCTCCTGCGTTGTGAAGGCGGCCGTGCGCTGGCCCACTGCTTCCACCGTTTCCTTGACTGCGGCGGGCGTGACGGGGTCTGCGCCGTGGCCCCATTCACGCCGGATGTAGGTCAGGACGGCGGCGATCTCCTCGTCGGATCGGTCGAGGGCGGGCATCTGCAGGTCCCAGGTCTGGCCGCGCACTTCCACCGGGCCCACCAGACCCCAGCGCAGAATGCGAATCAGGTGGCCCTCGTCACCCAGTACCCAGGCGCTGTGGCGCAGGGGCGGCGCCAGGGCTTCGGCTCCGAGGCCGGAAGCCTGGTGGCAGGCGGCGCAAGCCTCGCCGTAGATGCGGCGGCCGTGCTCGAAGAATGGACGCTCATCCTCGCTCAAGGGACGCACCTGCGGGAAGTCGAGGCCCGACCGGCCGGGCCAGGCCAGGGCGGAGTTGAGTTCGGGCAGGCGCTTGTAGTTCTCTCCTGTGGATGCGAGGGAGGCGAGGGCGGGTGGTTGCTCTCCGACGAAGAGGTAGCTGCCCTTGCCGGCGGGGCCCGGTGTGCGCGCTTCGAGCAGTCCGTCCACCAGGGCCTGGCCCTGCCAGGGGACCAACTCCGGGGGAGTCGCCAGGCGTTCCAGGACCGCGCTGATGGCCGTCGTGCGCCCCTCACGGCCGATGGCTCTGGCCAGATACTGCAGCAGTTTCCCGCGCCCCGGCGCCGGCTCCTGCCAGGCGCTATCCGCCAGCAGGGTCATGAGGAAGGTGAGTTCGGAAGCCTGCAATCCGGAGAGGATGGCCGAGCGCAGGGCAGCGCTTGAGACATCCCCTGTCGCCAGCTCGACCAGGGCCGCCCGGGCGGCCGGTGCGCCGCTCTCTCCCAGGGAGAGCAGCACTTGATGGCGCAGGCGTCCGGCGTCCTCCATTGCCAGTTCAACCAGCTTGTCGACGACCGGGTTGGTGGTTCCGCCGCAGAGGCCCTCGGCCGCGCGCACGGCGGCCAGGCGAACTTCCGGATCGGGATCGTCGAGTATCGCCAGGGCGCAGGTGCGGTCGATGGACTCCATGGCGGCCAGGGCCCAGATGGCGTGGATGCGCGCCAGGGCCGTGGGGCCGCCGTGGGCCATGCGCCGCAGGAGCAGCCAGGCATCCCGGGAGCCGCCGCCCTCCTCGGCCAGGGTGCGCCGGGCGGTGTCGCGCCACCAGCCGTTTTCGTGGGAGAGCAGCTCGACGAGCTCTCCCCAGGAGGCCTCGGACAGAGCGGCGGGGGTCGGGCGGCGCTGCCCTTCTGGGACGACGCGCCAAATGCGGCCCAGGCCGATTGGGGATTCGAGGCCGCGTTCGATGACCTGCTTGCGCAGGAAGGAGGTGACGAACAGGCGGTGCTGAATCAAACCGCGGTACATGTCGACGATGTAGAGGGCGCCGTCCGGGCCATCGGCGAGGTTCACCGGGCGGAAGCGTTCGTCGGTGGACGTCAGAAACTCGCGTCTGGGATGGGCGCGGGCGGCGTCGAGGGTGCCGTCCGCCTGTTCGTTGACGCGCACTTGGCCGACCAGGTTGGCGCAGGGCTCGCAGACGAAGACCGTGTCCTTGAACTCGGCCCCGAGGCGGCCGCCGCGGTAGTAGTGGGGGGCACAGGCGCCGGTGTACTTGACCAGGCGATAGTCCTTGAGCAGGCCCGGGCGATAGCCGCGGTTGACACCCGGCGTGATGTGGCTCGGGAAGACCGAGAAGTCGTGCAGGATGCGCACATTGGTGCCGGAGGCGCGCCCGTGGTTTGGGTTGCGCACGGCGTAGTGGGAGGGGTAGAAGTCCGCCCGCAGGGGGTCGCTGTTTGTGTTGAAGAAGGCACGCCCGTAGTCATCGAGGCTGAGGCCCCACTGGCCGCCGCCACCCGTGCGCGCGCGCTCCCAGGTGCCCTCGCGTTGTCGGTAACGCACGGGGGAGTTGGCGCACTGGTACCAGCCATCGAGGGTGTAGACCAAGCCGTTGATGGCGTGTTCGGGGCTGGCGATGCCGCCGAGGTTGGTGTCGATCACCGTGCGTTCGTCGGCGCGCCCGTCGCCGTCCGTGTCGCGGCAGTAGAGCAGGTCCGGGGGCGAGATTACCAACAGGCCGTCGCCGGCGATGGCCAGGGCCCGGGGCAGGACCAGCCCTTCCAGGAACTCCGTGCGCTGGTCCATGCGCCCGTCCCCATCCGTGTCTACGAGCACGGCCACAGAACCCAATGGCTCCTGCTCGCCGGTGCCATCCACGTTGGGCATGTAGGCACGCATTTCCGCCACCCACAACTGCCCGTCACCGTCGAAGGCGATGGCCACCGGATCGTGAACCAAGGGCTCAGCTGCCACCAACTCGACGCGCAGGCCCGCGGCTACTTGAAAGGTGGCCGCCTCTGCTCGGGGGCTGAGGGCCGGGGCGGGGGGGACAGTCAGGTTCGCGGGTAGGGCCGGTTGCTCTTCGCCGGCCTTGTCCCCGGCCTGGCCGGCCGCCCCAGGCAGAAGCACCGCGCAGCAGGCGACCGCCACCCCCAGCGTGCGAGTTCGATAAGCGGACAAGGGGAGCGGCATGGCTTGATGGTAAGGGCCGACCCTGCAGCGCGGGCCAGCGACTCCTTGGTACCATAGTAGCCCACCCCTCCTCAGCCCAGGATCTGACATGGAGCCATTCCTCGAACACCTGAATATCACCTCAACGGATGTGGAAGCCACCGTCCGTTTTCTCCAAACCGCGCTTCCGGACTACAAGGTGCGTGGTGCGGGAGAAGGTGAAGCCGGGCGCTGGGTGCACGTGGGCACGGAGACCACCTACATCGCGGTCGAAGATCGTGGCGCCCGGGAAAAGGGGCCGCACATTGCCTACGAGCACGCCGGGCTGAATCACCTGGGGTTTGTCGTCGACGACGGGGAGGCCCTGGTGGAGCGCATGCGCGCGGCGGGCTATCGCGAGGGCTCGCAGTTCCTCGAACACCCCGCCCGCAGGCGCTACTACTTCTACGACCAGGACGACAACGAGTACGAGTTTGTCGAATACCTCTCGGAGAGGACCGCCGACCGGAATGACTACAGGCAGTAGGGGCTAGCTCGTTCTGCTGACCCAGGTGTGGGCGATGTGTGTCAGGTCCGGCGCTTCTTCGGAGTCATCACGGAAGAAGTGAGTTTCCAACTGGGCGATCTCTCCCAGGAGCTCTGAACGGAAGTCAGCGGAGATACTATCGGCGGCCTCGATCTGGCGTAGCAATCCGAGGACGCTAAACGGGGAGAGCTCGTCCGGGATGCGGAAGCGCTGGGGAACAATGCGGGCGGCGTTCCGGCGGGCCTGGGCGTGGCGCCCGCCCAGCACCAGGACGACTAGCACGGCCAGGCCCACGAGCCAGGGCAGGGGGCCGGAGCCGGCTACCTCCCCGTAGCGTTCTTCGAAGACCACCGTGGGGCCGACCGTGGCCAAGTCCGCATCCACGAAGCGCTGGTAGGTGAGCTCGGCCTCATCATTACCTGCGCGCACGCTGGCGAAGGTGAACCCCTCGGGCAGGCGTTTGAGGTCGTTTCGCGCGGCGAAGGTCATGGTCCAGGTGCGCTCGGCCACCACCAGGGGCACGCTGCTCTCCTCGTCGAACTTCAGCACGGAGACATCCATGTCTTCGGTCCCGGTGACATCGAAACCAGCGTGAGCTAGCTCGACGAGGGCGTCGAGCTCCGGCAGCAGGCCCAGGGCCGTAGCGCGCAGCTCGAGCTTGAGCTTGCCGTCGGCGGCTTCCCGCTCGTCCAGAGTTTGCGTCAGGGTCAGCTCCTCGAAGGGGCGCTCATCGCGCTGGTCCGCCAGGGAGTCGATGGGCAATGGGGCAGACTCGATGGGCAGGACCGCGTAACCGGCGGAGTCCATGAAGTCGAGGTCCAGGCGCAGCGCCGGGATGCGGTCGATCTCGGGTCCCCGCGACTCCAGCAGGATGTAGGCGTAGGGCGTGCTGCGCCAGCCGTATTCCGCAGTGGCACGCGAGTGCGTCTCCGGGTGGTTGAAGGTCACCGAGCGGACGGTGAAGTGCTCCGTCAACACTTCCCGGGCGAACTCCTCGAACTTGTCCCGATAGTCCTCCGTCGGGCGCCCGTAGTTGAAGCCGCGGGTCTGTGTGTTCTGGTTGACGAGGTACTTGCCGAAGCCACCGGCCTCGCGCTCGATGGCGGCCGTGTGATGCAGGTTCACGAAAAGCCCAAAGGGCTCGCCGTGGCCCACATGGTCCGTGCCGTCGACCACGGTTTCGAGTGTGATCTCCGTCACCAGGTCTCCGTAGTACTCAAAGATCTTGCGCGCCTCGCGGGTCTGCTCGTGGTCTCCGGCGATCTCCAGACCGGCTTTCAGGAAGCGGTACTTGGCGGCCGGGTTGACGTTGCCAATGCGCGTCACCAAGGTGTTGGCGAACTTGCCCATGTGGCGTTCGGCGGCGCCATCTGGCAGGGAGAGGATGGCCGTGCGGATCTTGGCGAACTCGCCCTGGGCGGAGAGGTGCGTGCTCTTGATGGCCTCCAGGTCGCAAGCGCCCAGGCTGGCGTAGAACCACGTCTCAAACAGGCTGACCGTCTGCTCCTTCTCCTTGAGCGTCGGCAGGATCGCGGAGTAGTAATCGGCCGCCTGGGAGAAGCCCGCCAGGGCGTTGTGGCGGCGGCTGGTGAACTCCGGTGTCTTCTCAAGCTCCTGGCGGAAGTTGTTCTCGTCGTGGGCGATGGAGGCCGCCGCCACGGACAGGGCCCAGTCCTCTGGATGATCCCCCAGAGCCTTGGAGGTCACCTCGGCGGCCACCCCGTAGCCGCGCACGATTTCCTGCTCGATGTCCTTCTGGCGGCGCTTGGTCTGCTTGTCTTCCTGGGTCGAGGGTCTACGCCAGACGCTGACTAGGTTGCTTCGCATCTTCTGCACCAGGGCCGCAGTGGTGCGCGCCTCCAGGCTTCCGAGGGCCCCGAATACGCGTTCGATGGTCTCCAGTTTGTAGACCTCTGCCGTGGAGTGGGCGGTGGTAAAGGCCTGGGCAACCAACTCCTCGTCCACGCGTTCGAGGGGCAACTCACGGATGCGCGAGATCCAATCCGTGAGTTCGCTCAGGTTGCGCTCCTGCTTCGAGCGCGTCAGGGGGATGCCCGCCTGGCGCGCGTCAAACCCGTAGATGAACATGTAGTTGTTCGTGTTGCCGGTACTCGAGTTCGGGTTGTGGTTCTTGATCCAGACGCGCAGGAATTCCTCAACAAGGGCCTCGGCCTGATCGGGGTACACGCGCGCCAGGCTTTCGATGTAGGGGAAGGCCTCCTCTTCGGCTTCGACTTTCAGCAACAGTTGCGCCGTGACCATGTTGAACTTGGGGCGCAGGCCGGCGGAGATCAGCTCCAGCCAGTTCTGACCGGGGCGAATATCGAGCAGGTCATTGGTGGGCACGGGCGCCTGGTTGTTGCGGCTGAAGGGCGAGGAGGAGTAGCTCGAGTAGTAGACATTCCCATAGGGGTCGAAGCGCATGTTCTGACCCCGAGAGGATGTCGTGTCGCGGCTGTAGGTAAAAAATGCCTCCTGCAGCCAGTTGTTGGCCAGCAGACCCAGCGCCCCGCGCCACTTGCGAGCCAACTCCGGGTTGTGTTCGATCAGAGCCTCGGCCGCAGTGGCTTGGATGGTCAGGCTCTGGAGGCGCGTGTCCTTGTCGCGGATCTGCGTGCGCAGGCTGGTGGAGGCCGTGGCACCGATGATCGAGAGAATCTCCATGCCGATCTCCGACCGCTCGGAGAAGCTCTCATTCAGCCAGGCCGCTCCCAACTCCTCGTCAATCTGAGGCGCGATGGTCACGGCCCGGCGTAGGGCTTCCTCGCGCACCTTGTCCTCGATCTCGCCGGGCAGCAGGGCGGACTGGGTGGCCTCCCAGGCCAGCAGCAAATCAGGTGTATCCTTCTCGCGCCGATAGCGCGCCAGGTAATGGCGGGCGAGCAGATTGAGCAGGGGACGGTCTTCAGCCTCCTGGGCCTCGGCCAGGGCGGGCAGGAACTCTCCAGCCTCGGCCGGGAAGTTGGCCTCGAGCAGCACATGGGCCAGCTGGTCGTTCGTGAGAGGGAAGCCGTTGAGTTTCAGGGCGCGTCTGAACTCGGTCAGGCATTGCTCGATCAGCGCGCCCTCGTCAACGGTGTGCCTCAGGATGCGCCCGAGGTGCCCTAGCTCGGCGGCCTTTGGCTTCCCCAGGGCGATGGCCGCCAGGCCCACCAGGTCTGCGGCCTCGTAGAAGGGCATCTCCGCGTACTCCGCGTCCTGGCCATTGGGCTGTTTCAAGTCTTTGGCCAAGGACTCAAGCAGGTGCGCGTAGGCCTGGCGCGCCCGCTTCTCGGGTTGTTCTCCAAGGTAGGTGCGAGCACCCTCCCAGATGCCCAGGATGATCTGGCGTTCGAAGCGCTGCATGCCGAAAGAACGTTCGAGCTGGCGGCGTTCCTTTTCCTTTTTCTCGGCCTCGCGCTTGGCCTTGTCGGCTGCCTCCTTGCTTGCCTTGGACTCTTCCTCCTCCT
>DASCNH010000128.1:0-5575 GCA_036011365.1 Planctomycetota bacterium
TGGATGTTGGCCTCGGCACGCGCGTGGAGGTGCTGCAAGCAGAGGCCGAGGTGGCCGTGCGCCGGGAACAACGGCTGCTGGCTGAGGTCACCGTCGAGCAGGCCGGCGATATGCTGAAGCAACTGCTATTCCCCGGCACGGACCCGGAGCTCTGGGAGAGCATCCCGGTCCCCACCACTCCCCTGCCTCAGGAGCTGGACACCGGCGGGCAGCCCGATTGGCGGAGCGCCCTATTGGCGGCCATTGAGCAGCGCCCTGACCTGCGCCAGGCCCGGGCCGATATCGATGCGGCCCAGGTGCAACTGGCCCGCGCGCGCTCCGAACGCCTGGCGGGCTTGGATCTATCCCTGTCGGCCAATGCCCGGGGCGATGCCAACAGCGCCGGCGATTCCATCGAACAGATCACCGACCTGGACCAGCCCACATACACGGCGGCGCTGACCTACTCCATGCCCATCGGCAACCGTGTGACCAAGCACGCCGAGCGGGCCGCCTCCATCGCCCTGCGGCAGGCGCGCCTGACCTATGACGCCACGGAAGCCCAGGTGGCCGGCCTGGTGCGCCAGGCGGTGCGCGATGTGCAATACCAGGCCGAGGCCGTGCGGGCCGCCCTGCAAAGCCGTGAGTTGGCCCGGCAGCAGTTGGCCGCTGAACGGGCGCGCTATGAGGAAGGACTCTCCACGAATTACCAGGTGCTTGAGTTCCAGCAGGCCCTGGCCCAAACCCAATCATCGGAGCGCGCCGCCCGCGTGGCCTTCGCCAAAGCCCTGGTCAACATGGAATACGTCCAGGGTTATCTCGGGGAACAGCCCACCCCCTAGGGCGCCGTGGCGCCCGCCTCACAAACCGCCATGGAGGAGCCCTTGAACCCCCTGCCGGGGGCCCTCCGGATGTTCATGGCGAGGCCCCGCCGGGGGTCGCGCTGCGCGCCAGACCCCGCCCCCCGCGTCCTCGGCCTCTCCCTCTGCGGCGCCCTGTTCCTCGGTGCCTGCGGCGCGGACAAGGCGCCGCTTGATCCCCTGCTCAGCGATGACCGTATCGCACCGCTGCTGGCCCCCTGCGCCCGGGCCGGACCTTTCACGGCGGACACCAGCCACATGCTCCCGCTGCTTGTGGCAAAGCTCGAGAGCGGCCAGCGCGATGTGCTGCACCGGGCCAAGGAGGAACTAGCTGAACTGGATGAGGTCGCCATCCCCGCCCTCGGCGCACTCCTCGATCGGCACCTCACGGAGGCCTACATGGCGGGCCTCAACCAGAACATCCTCGAAGTTGCGGTGATGATGGAGGGTGACGCCGGTCGCCCCCTATTCGTCAAGGCTCTGGATCACCCCCAGGAGATCCTGCGCACCACCGCCGTGCGCGGCCTGGCCCGCCACGGTCGGCCAGCCGACTTCGATCTGCTGCTGCCTTGGATCGATCTGGCGCCGCACCTGGAGTCGGCGGCGGAGGTTGCCCTGGCCCTGCACGGCGTGGACCGCGAGCGCTTCCAACAGCTCGTGGCGGAGTGGCTTCGGGATCCCGAGCGGGCGCCACTGCTGCGCTTCGTGGCGCCCTTCGCACCGGAGGTGACCGACGGCTACCTGGCGGCGGAGTACCTGGCCGCCGCACACAATTTGGATCCCATCCTCGCTGTCTGGTTCACCACTCCGGCGGCTGGTCTGGGCCAAGGTGATGCCCAGCAGCTACTGCGGAAGGCACTCCAGGCCCCGGAAGACGAGCTGCGCCTGGCCGCCGTGCGGGCCCTGGGCGCCCTCGCCGCGCCCCTCGTCGAACTTGCCCCGGAGCTGGTCAAGATCCTGCAGGCTGATCCATCCGTGACCCTGCGCAGCGCCGCCGTGGGTGCCCTGGGAAGCTGGCCGCCCGCTGAGCAGGTCAACGGTTGGCTGGCCCTGGGCCTCTCCGACGGTGCGGAGGAGGTGCGCAAGCTGGCGCACAAGCTCCTTTTGGAGCGCCGCCACCCCCGGGCCCGCGCCGAGGCCCTGGCCCTCTTCAGCGGGGGCCGGCGGGAACTGGCCCTGGCGGCCGAGTTGACCCGTGACGCCTTCCGGGAGGACGCGGAGAGCGCCGCCGAGGCCCGCAGCATCCTCTCCCGACGTCTGACGGAGTTGGCCGGGAGGCCCCTCTCGGAGCGCGCCATCTTGCTGCAGGTTCTGGGGCAGATTCCCGGTGGCGACAGCGCCCGCTTGCTGCTCGCCGAGGCTCAGACGGCAACCGGTGAGCTGCGCGGACTGAGCGCGCACCGCTGGTGCGTCCTGCAAGCGAGCAACGGCGGCCGAGAGGCCCAGGCCCTGCTGGCAGAACGCCTGGCCGAGGAGACCGACTCCCTGCGCCGCGTGGACCTTATCTGGGCCCTCGCCTTCCAACGCACGGACCTCGCGCGCGAGGCCCTGCGGGACGAGGGTCTGCGCCCGGAGCGCCCGGAGCTCGAACGCCTTTTCGCCGCCGAACGCCTGATCATGCTCGGGCCCTCGGCCAGCGTGGCCCCACTCCTCAAGCGCCTGCCCCAGTCCTTCCACGACGGCCGGGCGCGCAGGGCCCTGCAGTGCCTCCTGTGGAGGTGGTACGGGTGAGGCTCCTTTCAGCCCCGGCCCTGGGGTTGGCCGCTGGCTGCCTGCTCTCCGCCTGCGGTGGGGGGCAGGCCCCCCCGGCGGAATCCGCCTCCAGACCTGCCGCCAGATCGCCCGGCGCATCGCAGGCACTCGGGGACGTGCCCCCGGTGCCCGGACCCCAGCGCGTGGTGGGCCACTTCCAAGACCGACGCCCGCCGCTGGCACCCTGGATGGAGACCCTGGCGACCTTCATCGATCCCGAACGTGACGGCTGGCCCAGCGAAGTGGTCGCCGAACGCACGGAACGGATCCTAGCGGCCTGGCTGACCGAAGCCTCCGGCCCCCCGCCCCGGGGGGCAGCAGCGCTCCACAGCCCGGATCTGCGGGGGGGGGAGTCGATCGTGCTGCGGGATGATGCGCTGTTGCGCCTGGTGCGCGTGGCCGGGGCCACTCCGGACACCTCAGAGGCGCCCCTGCCCCAGCAACTGCGCGCCTTCCTAGCACCCTTTGCAAACCACCCGACCGTGGCGCTTGAGGTCCTGGCGGTCGAGAAGCTCGCGCCCCGCTCCTGGCGCACGCGGGTGCGCTATCGTTTCTCCGGAGCCCCGGCTAATGACGCCGCGCCCGCGCCCCCCGGCGCGCGCCTCCAGCGTTTAGGCCAGTGGGATCTCACCTGGGCGGGACCCGCCGGAAAGCCCGACCCGAAGCTCCTGTCCCTGGTGCCCGTCGCCTTCGATGAGGCCCTCTTCCGGCAGCCGCCCTTCAGTCCCCTGGCGCCGCGGGAGTTCGGCGCCGGACGCCAGTTCGTCCGGGATCTGGGGCCTGGCAGCCTGCACGCCGCCGGGCGCCGCGACCGCATGCACCCGGATGCTTTTCTCGGCATGCACGGCCTGGCGGTGGGGGACTTCGACGGCGACGGCCGCGAGGAGCTCTATGTGGCCCAGGCCGGTGGCCTGCCCAATCGCCTCTACCGGCCCAGAGCTTCCGCCGCCGGGGAGGCGACCGAGGTCTCGGCCCGCTGCGGCGTTGACTTCCTGGACAACACCTCCGGTGTCCTGGCCGAGGATCTGGACGGGGACGGTGCCGTTGACCTGGCCCTGGCCATGGGCTCCGACATCCTGCTCGCCTGGAACTCCGGCGACGGGCGCTTCGGCGCGCGCACCATCCTCAAGGGTGACGGCCAGGCAGAGGTCTACTCCCTGTGCGCCGGGGATCCGGATGGAGATGGGGATCTCGATCTCTATGCCACGCGCTACGTGGCCGGGGGTATCAACGGTGGCGTGCCCACTCCCTACTGCGACGCGAACAACGGAGCCTCCAACCACCTGTGGCGCCAGAAGACGCCGCGCGTTTTCGCGGACCACACCGCCGCCGCGGGTCTGGACATCAACAACAGGCGTTTCAGCCTCGCGGCTGTCTTCGAGGACCTGGATGGCGATGGGGACGCGGATCTGTATGTCACCAACGACTTCGGCCTCAACAACTTCTACCGCAACGACGCGGGCCAGTTTACGGATGTGGCGGGTAGCACGGGCACCAGCGACATGGCCGCCGGCATGGGCATCACCTGTGCCGACGTGAACCGCGATGGCGAGCTCGACATCTACATCAGCAACATGTTCACGGACGCCGGCTTGCGCATTACAGCCCAACCTGCCTTCCGCTCCCAACGGTCCTTGGGGGCTGGAGAGGAGTACGTCGGCCACACGGATGGCAATACGCTGCTCCTGGGCCGGGGCTCGGGGACCTTTGAGGATGCCACTGAAGCCTCGGGCGTGGGACCCGGCGGCTGGGCCTGGGGCGCCCTGCTGCGGGACTTTGATGGCGACGGCTGGACCGACCTCTATGTGCCCAATGGTTTCATTACGAATCGGGCCCCCCGCGATCTGGCGAGCTTCTTCTGGCGCCGGGTGGTCAACGCCACGCCGGAGGCCTTCCCACCCGACCAGGCCTATCGGCGGGCCTGGAATACGATCCAGACCCTGAGCCTCCAGCGGGGCTATTCCTGGAACGGGGGCGAGCACAACTACATCTACTGGAATGGTGGAGGCGGCGTATTCAGCGATGTCTCCGCTGCCAGCGGTGTCGACTACGACTCGGATTCCCGGGCCGTGGCGGCCATCGATTGGGATGGGGATGGCCTGCTGGAGCTGGCCCTGCGCAGCCGCACCGGGTCCGGCCTGCGTGTCTTGCACAACAACGCCTCCCTGCTCGGCAACCATGTGCTGAACATCAGGCTGGAGGCCGCGCCGGGAGGCGCACAGGGTCTCCGGCGCACAACCGTCGGCACACGCGTCAGCGTTTCCTCCGCAGGGACGCGCCTCGAAGTACGTCGCCGGGCAGGCGAGGGTTACCTGGCCAGCTCCTCGCACCTTTTGCGCTTCGGCCTGGGAGAGCAGACCGTGGCTGAAGAAGTCAGCGTCAACTGGCCCGGCGGGCGGCAGCAGGTGCACAGCAACCTGGATCCGGGACGCATCTGGATCCTCTCGCCGGGTGCCGAAGCCCGCCCCGGCCCGGAGCTCACCTCGGGCCAGGCTGTCCCCGCGCACGGCTCCGCTGCTGCGGACAGCGGCGCGCTACGCACAAATGCCCCCCAGGCCCGAGTGCTGTTGGCGGAGCGCCTGCCCATGGGGCCTCTGCCGCGCCAGGCCCTCGCCGCCTCAGGAAACACCGCGACCACCTGGGGGGCCATGCAAGCCGCAAGCCTCGGACCACTTCTTCTGGTGGCCTGCGCCTCCGGCGACGGGCCCAGCGACGAGCTGCTCAGCTTCTTGTCCGCCGAGCAGGCGCGCACGGACGCGCTCGGCCTGCGGATCGTCCCCCTGGTACTCGACGGACCTCGCCTGCGGGGGCAGGCCTTGGCGCGCCTCGAGGAGCTCGGCCTGGCCGGCGAGGCCTGCGCTGTGGACCGCCGCCTGCAACGCCTGTTGGAGCTGCTCACACTGGAGGTGCTGGGGCCCTACGACGAGCTGCCCCTGCCCCTGTGCTGGCTGCTGGATCCCGCCGCCCAGCTGACCTGCCTGTAT
>DASCNH010000129.1:0-3301 GCA_036011365.1 Planctomycetota bacterium
CGTTGGAATGATCGAGTGTCGCTCTTGGGGCAACTGATCTGGGCCTCGCCGCCAGTCACGGGCTACGATCTTGAGGAGATAGATGCGGAGATCATCGACCTGGGCCTGGGCGCTGCCTGGGATCTCAGCGACGGCAGCCGCCTGTTCTGTTCCTTACACGAAGACCTGGTGGCCGCCGCCGGCGGCGACTTCGGCTTCATGTTCGGCTGGTCGCGCGGGAACTGACTCCAGGATCGAACGCCTGTCAGGGTAGCTCCAGGGAGCCCGAGACACTGCGTCCCTTTTCGCCGCTCCAGCTGACGGTGAGGCTGCCACTGCCGCGCAGAAACCAGCGCAGGCGCTGTTCACGGCGGCCATCAATGCCCTCTTCCATGAGGATGCGCTCGGGTTCGTGCTCTTCGAGCGTAAGCTGGTGGGGGCGCCAGCGATCAGTGCGCTGCCCGCTGGCCAGGACGACGACAGAATCTCCGCTTAGTTCAAATACGTCGGGTGTCCCGATCTGCCGCTCGGCGGCGCGTTGGGTGCGCGTGGGGATGATGTGGTCATTACGGAAGACAGCGTCCACGGCGAAGAGCCCGTCGCCGAGGTCCTCAGCTGTGAGGGAGGTCAGTTTGACAAGTGGCATGGCACGCGCGTGTTCTATGCAGAACAGGGCGTTGCGGTGCAGCATCTCCTCGATCAGAAAGGTGGGCGGCACGCGGCCCACATCCTTGCGGAATCCGCCGAGCTCAATCTCGCCGTAGAGTGGGTGCTGGGCCGCGTGCCAGGGGATGTGGCCGGCACCCATCAGCAGGTGGTCATCGAACCAACGCTTCTCTGACCGGCGAGTATTGCCCATCCAACCCCAGCCATCCTCCTGGCGCTCGCCTTCGTCCGGGTACATGCGATCCGGCGTCCAGAGCTCATTCGTGAAGGAGATGATGCCCAAGCCCTCGTAGGTCCAGGTGGCAAAGCCACCAAAGACCGTGTAGAGATCCTTCCAGATGACCATGTAGCGGTAGAAGGGCAGCATCTTTTCGCCGTCGCGCCCCAGCTCGTCGAAGGCCCGCAGGTCGCGGGCCGGGTAAGCGCCGAAGCTCTTGGCCCCGGGGCCGCGCAGCATCATGCCGCCGCTGTTGTGGAAGGATTGGACCGCGGCCACATTGGGGTGCTCGTAGAGGAAGCGGGCAATGCAGCGCGTTTCCGGCCAGTAGAGCGGATAGGGACCGGCGCCGTACTGGATGTGCTCGGGCATCCACAGGGCGGGCCAGGCACGGTTCATGTCGTAGCCACCCACTCCGTCTTCGTTGATGCGGCCATCACCATCATTGTCGATACCCTCGGAGCCGAGCAGGGTCCAATCTCCCCGCGCTCCCCGTGTGTTCTCGGGCACCCGCTCCATGATGCGTGGATCGTCGGCGTTCAGCCGATGCGTGCCCTCACCGGGAGTGAACTTGCGCATCTGGACGATGTGTCCGTCACCGTCGAGATCGTCCGGCCCGTCCTCGTCGCTGCGGCCGTCGCGGTCGTTGTCCGTGGGGAAGACGCCCGTGCGCGAGGAATGGGGGCTGTGGGCCTTGCGGAACCAATGGGCGCGGCCATCCGGGTTCACGGTCGGCAGAATGTAGAAGGCGCTGTCGTCGAGAAGTTCAGTCAACTCCCGGTTCGTGCCGTGGTTTTCCAGCAGGTACCAGGCCAGGTAGAGGCCAGCCTCGCCGCCCTGAACTTCATTGCCGTGTACGTTGGCGTCCACCCACATGGCGGGCTTCTCTTCGGGAGCACCAGTGGCGGCGTTATTCAGGGTGTAAACCCGCAGCTCGCGGCTCTCGACGCTGTGGCCGATGATCTGCATGGAAACCAGCTCGGGCCAGGTCGCCACCAGGGCATCGAAGTGGTCGTACAGCTCCGGCAGGTCGTAGAACCTATTCCAGGGGATTTCGACCTGTGGCTGGTGGCCGATGGGCGTGCCAGGGAAACCCGTGCCCCGGGTGGCGTCCGCCGTGTCTTGGGCGTTGGCCGCCAGGCAGCAGAGCAGCAGCGTGCATACTGTATTCATGGCTCGTGACCTCATTGGGTGATCTCCGGCTGCGCCTGGGCCTGGCCCACATGGTCCCCCTGGACCACAATGGATATGGCAGTCGGGTCAGGGTGACGCACCAGCCAGCGCAACTCCTGGCGGCCGCCGGAGCCGGCCAGGTTCTTGATCGATTGGATTGCTTCGCCGGCCAGCAGGTCTCCGCCGGCGGGGAGATTGAGGTGCAGGCTCAGGGGGCGTGGTGTGCGGGCGCGCAGGGCCGCGGCACTGCGCAGGGGCAACAGGGCGTTGTTCGCAACGGCTGCCTCCAGCTCGTAGATGTCACCACCCAGGTCATGGGCCGTGAAGGAGCTCACCGTGACCCGCGGCAGGGCCGCGGCCATGACAGGCAGGGCGGCGGCCAGCCCAGCGACCAGGGCGGGCAGTTCCTCCGCAGGCGGCTCAATCAGGGCGTAGGGCGCCAGGCCGCCGATCTCCAGCGGGCCGAGTTCCGGATGGTCAAAGGAGGTCCAGGGTAGGAAGCGCTTGGACGCGCCGCTGCGATCAATCCAGGCCAGGGCCCGGACCGCTTCGGACGGTTTGTCATCCGCAGCATCCTTGTCCTTCTTGCTTGGCTTTTTCCGGACGGCCTGTGCTTTGGTGGGCGAATCTGGCCCGGCGGATTCCTCCTGTGCCGCGTCTCCCTGGGCCGCTTCATCCAGAGGCGGCCGCCAGGGCCTGAGGCTCAACGTCGGCAGGCCCCGTTGCGCTTCGCACCAGGCCTGGAACGAGCCCGCCCCCGGGGCCGTGCCGGGAGCCGGTGCCAGGCCCGCCTCATCCAGGCGTCGGGCCAATTCCTTGAGCAGCACGGCATCCGACTTCAGCGTTCCCGAAGGGGGAATGCGGTTCTTGGACGGTGCATCGTCGGAAACGGCGGGTGCCGGCTCGGCCAGGTTGTCCGCGGCGCCCAAGACCAGCACCAGGCCGATGTCCTTGTGGTGCAGGACGAACTCCGCCAGGGAACGCGCTTCCGGTTCATCGGTGGGGAAGAGGCCGGCCGAGGGTGTGTGCTCGCGCCAATCTTGCGGGAAGTTTTCATTCACGCGGGCATCGTGCGGGGGATCCTCACCCACTTCCCCGTCACCGTCCCCGTCGCGCCCCTCTACCAGCAGCTTGTAGCGACCGAGCTCGCCGTGTTCCGGATCGGCTGTGATCAGCGCCCGCGCATCGGCGGGATCCTTGATCCAGGTTCCAGCCGGATCCTCGACACGCATCTGTGTGATCACCCCATCCCCGTCCACATCCGAG
>DASCNH010000130.1:0-14882 GCA_036011365.1 Planctomycetota bacterium
ATCGCGAAGGCGACCTGCCCGCGGCGCGCCGCCTCTTGGAGGATACCCCGGCCGCGGCGGCCACGGACTTGGGCAAGGATTTGGAGCTACGTCTGCGGGCAGCGCTGCGCAATGCCGAGGAGCAACAGGCCGAGCGCGATGCCTGGGCCCGGGCCCAGTACCTGCGCCTGAAGCGCGAGCGCCTGCACGGGACGGAGATCGGCGAAGCGCGCAGTGGGGAGCTGGCCCTGATTGGACGCCTGTTGGACGAGTCACGGGATGCCTTCAGCCGCGCGGAACTGGAGGAGCTGCGCGAAATGCGTGATCGGCGCTTGCAGCGGGCGGACCGCAACCGCCTGGAGTCGCTGGCTGACCTCCTGGGTCCCGACAGCCTTGAGAGCCTGCCCGGCGATCGCGTGCGCTTGAGCTTCTCCTTCGAGAAGGCGCAGGCGGGCGCCTGGAAGCCGGGCACCTGGACCGGCGACGGTCTGGGTTGGGTGGGCCCGTCGCGTCCGGGCAGCGATCTGGAATTCCTGCGGCGCACGGCACCGCGCCTGGCATTCGGTGAAAGCCTGGACCTCTCAGCGGGAGCGCTGGATGTGGAGTTGACCGTGGAGCAGCTACGAACCTCCGGTCCACCGGACTCACTGGTCATCTCCGCCGCCGGCTTCCACGCGGTACTCCTGGGTTCCCGCACGGGCGAGCCACTGTGTCTGGTGGGAAGCTCATCGGCGGAGGATGTGTTGGCCCGGGCCCGGGCCCGTTCCGGTGAAGGGGAAGCGTTCGCCGGGTTGCGTTCGGGAGAGGTCCACCGCCTGCGCCTCCTCGTTCACCAGGCCAACGGCTGGGCCAGCGTCTTCGTGGACGGCGAGGAAGTCGCCCGCCGCTCGGTGCTCAGCTCGCCCAGCGATCGCAGTGGCAGCGCCTCGGTTTCCCTGCGCGCCTGGGAGCCCGTGCGGCTCATTGCCGCGACAGTGATCGGCGGGTTCTAGGCGCAATCGTCACCAGGTTGCACCCCAGGGCGCGGGAGTTCCGGTGCTGATCGGGAGCTTGGTGGGTTAGGCCTGCGCGAAGCGCGCCACGACACCGTGGGCGGCGGCCAGGGTCTCCGCTGCCGCCAGGTCGGTCAAGGCAGCCAGGACCTGGCCCGGTTCCTCGGGGCCGGCGCCGCAGCGCAGGGCTCCCCGGGTATGGCTCGCGAGCTGGCGGTCCTGGGCCAGGGCGGCCAGGGCACCGATGGCCAGCAACTCGCGCAGGCGCGGGCTGAGACCGGGGCGCGCCAGGACGCGGGCGTAGGCGTGCTCGGCTATCCAGGCGGCGAAGGCCGGGTCGCAGGCGGACAGCTCCCGGCGCACGGAAGGGGCGAGATCGCCGTAGATGGTCTCGAAAAGGGCCTGGCCGGCTTCGGAGCGCTGAGAGGCCGGCGCTTCCGGGGCGCCGGCGCAGGGCAGGGGGCGGATCTCGTTTACGATCCTGAAGGCCTGGACCAGGCGGGGGAAGCCGGCGAAGACGTGCACCTGCAGCAGGGCCTCGCGCCAGGATGAATCCACCGGGCCGGAAGTGAGTTCGCCCTCCACCACGGTCCAGTTGCCGAGGACGCAGGCCGTGAAGAAGCGCACCAGGCGCTTTTCGCTCGTGTCCAGCGTCATGATGTGGGGGAGGGCTGGCAGTGGCCGATCTGCGCCCCCTGGAGAATCGGCTGGCCCTCGCCGAAGGGCAGGGCCGTGGGCCCGCCGGCCGGGGCGAAGAGGACTACGGTGGAGCCCAGCTCGAAGCGACCGAGTTCCTCGCCCCGGGCGAAGGAGCGCGGGCTGGCCGGGGGGCCGTCGCGGCCGTTCTCCTGGCCGACGATGCGCAGGCGGCCGACATTCAGGGCGCCCACGAGGACCATGATGAGTGGGCCGTGGTCGGTCCTCAGGCGCAGGGCGCAGCGCTCGTTTTCCGCCAGAACCGGGCGGCGGGCGACGACGGCCGGTGCCACGCTGCGGCGGGCTCCCCGAAGCCAGCGAATCTCATCCAGGCGGCAGGCAGTCGGCGCGTGGACGCGGTGATAGTCCCGGGGCGAGAGGTAAACGATCCAGGCGCTGCCGCCTTTTTTGGCGATGGAATCGGATAGGCCGCCGGTCAGCTCTGACAGGGAGAAGGAACGGCCCTTGGCGGTGATGCGGTCGGCGGCGGAGATGGGGCCTGCGGTGAGGACGCGGCCATCGGCCGGGGAGAGCAGGGCCGCGGGGGATTCGTCCAGGGGCCGGGCGCCTCGTTTCAGGCGGCGAATGAAAAAGGCCGTCAGGCTCGGATGTTCCGCGAGGGGCAGGAGCACTTCATCCAGGTCCACGGAGTAGAAGTGGGCGTAGGCGCGGAACAGGGGCCCGCGCAGGGGGCGCGGGATACGCCGGTCCGCCAGCCAGCCGACGGCGAGGGAGAGGGCACGGCGCAGGGGGGTGGCCATGGGCGCAGGTTACACGGGGGCCGAGGCAGGCGGAGGTCGAAACTCCGGGGAGAGTGGGGAGGGGGCTGCTGCAATCCGGCCGCGCCGCCGGGCAGATCCCAAACCCTACCCGCCGTGCAGATCCCAACCCCCACCCGCCGTGCCCATCCCAAACCCCCACCCTCCCAAGGGGACATGGAGTGAGACCCGGCGGGGCCGGTAGGGTCGCCGGGTATTTTGGCAAAACCTCTGTTACTGGCCGCGCCCGCGTCCGGCCCGGCCGCGACTGGAGTTGCCGTTTGGGCCGTTGTCGCCGGGGCTGCGATCACTGCCGAAGCCTCCACCGCGGCGGTCGCCGCCGGGCCCTTCAAGCTTGAGGATCTGCTCGGCCAGATCCGTGCCGAAGGCCGATGACAACTCGCTGCGGCGTTCTTCCTGGTAGGCCTGCCAGCCATCTCTGATCAGTTCCTGGCCATTGGGTTCGTTGCGCAATCCGCGCATGTCGTCCATCAGGCCGCGGCGCTTTTCCTGGTCGCTGAGCATCAGATCAGCCAGCACCTTCTCGTCGTCGGCACCCAGTCCCAGGGTTTCGGCCACCCGCGAGGCACGTCCGAGCAGGGCCTGGAGTCCGCGCTGCTCCCTTTCGGTCTGGCGCTCCGCGGCCTGGCGCTCGCGCTCCTCGGCCAGGACGGTCAGGATGGCGTCCCGCTCCACGGCGGCAATCTGGCCGGCGGTGGTGTCCGCGGCCCCGGCTCCGGCAGCCAGGGGAGTCCGTTCCAGATCAGAGCGCAGGGCGGCCACCTGATCCTCCAGGTGGGCGATGCGGGCCAGCAGGCCGTCAACCTGGTCAGGGGCGAACTGCACATCTGCCAGGTGGTCAGCAGCTCCATTGCTCCCCAGGGCCTCGAGGGCTTCTGCCTTGGCGGCATCGTACTCAAGAACGGCCATGGACTGCTGCGCATGGGATTCAGCCAGGGAGCTGGACAGGAAGTAGATACCTCCGGCGAGGAGGATCAGGAAGCTGACGAGGCAGGCGGCGATGACGCCTAGGATGGACTTGTTCATGGGTGGGCTGGGGCTGGATCACATGGGGGCTGACAACGGGGGGGGGATCTCCCTCGCCCGTCCTCTCGATAGAATCATGAAAACCGCGGTGCGGAGACAAGTTTCTGTGTCATTTCTGGCCAGGGGAGAAAGCGCTCCTTAATGGGCCTGAAGGCTTTCCTGTTGGCTCTGTGGGCGGGTAGCCTGCCGCTCCCAGGAAGCAGGTGCGCCGGCGCCTGCCCCACAATCCCCTCGTATTTCCTCACAGCGGCGCTCCGCAGAGCAGCAAACGCCCACACCAGGCCCAGTATCGAGCAATGGACTTCGAGTTCTCAGAAGAGCAGGAAATGGTGCGCGCCATGGCGCGCGAGTTCACCGACGAGGCCGTGCGTCCCCTGGTGGAGTCCATCGAGGAAAACCACCAGGTGCCGCGGGAGCTGCTCGAGCAGATGGCGGAGCTGGGTCTGATGGGGATTGCCATCCCGGAGGCCTATGGCGGTGCGGGCCTGGGTGAGACGGGCCTGTGCATCGTCATGGAGGAGCTGACCCGTGGCTGCTTCTCCACGGCGGCCACCTACGGTGCCCACACGAGTATCGGGGCTACCTCGGTGGAGGTCGGCGGTAGCGAGGAACAGAAGGCTCGCTTTCTACCGCCCATGGCCGCCGGGGAGGTTCTCGGCGCCTTTGCCCTCACCGAGTCCAACGCCGGTTCAGACCCCGCGGCCATGGCCACCACGGCCGTGCGCGACGGCGACGAATGGGTTATCAACGGAGAGAAGATCTGGATCACGGCCGGGGATATCGCCGGTCTGACCACGGTCTTCGCGGTGACCGACAGGGAGGCGGGTGTCAAGGGCCTCTCGGCCATCATGGTGCCGGCGGGCACGCCGGGCTTCACCGTTGGCAAGCGCGAGGAGAAGATGGGCCAGCGCGGTTCGTCCACGGTGACCTTGGTACTGGAGGATGTGCGCGTGCCAGCTGATCACTTGCTCGGGACGCCCGGCAGCGGCTTCTCCGTGGCCATGAAGACCCTCGACCGCGGGCGGCTGGCCATCGGCGCCAATTGCCTGGGCTGTGGCCGCGAGGCCCTGGCCCTCTCCCGCGCCTTTTCCCAGGAGCGCGAGGCCTTTGGCAAGCCCATCGCTTCCCAGCAGGCCATCCAGTGGATGCTGGCTGACTCCGCCACGGAGCTCTACGCCATGGAGTCCATGATCTACCGCGCCGCTTGGATGTGCGACACGGGCCGCCCGTTTAGTCGCGAGTCGGCGGCCACCAAGCTCTTCGCCAGCGAGGCCCTCGATCGCATCGTGGACCGCGGTGTCCAGATCCACGGGGGCATGGGCTACTCCGCCGAGTGCGCCATCGAACGCCTCTATCGGGACGCGCGGGTGACGCGCATCTACGAGGGCACCAGCGAGATCCAGCGCCTGGTGCTGGCCCGGGATGTGCTGAAAAACGGTTGAGCGGCCCGCGCCCGGCCTGTGCCCGGCGCGGCCGGTGGTATCAACGGCACCCCCTCCCGGGGGTCCGCGCTGGCCAACAGGGGCCTTTCCATGGCGGATCGCCCGCCTCCGGTTGACAGGTTCACCGGCGGGCGGATAGAACCTCTGCCTCTTTTCCGCCCCGCGGCTCCCACCTGCGCCATGGGCGCTGCCCCACCCCACACCGACCGCACCCGTGCCCGATTCCGTTAATAAGGTAGGCACCGTCGTGATCCTGGCCGCCGGCCAGGGCACGCGCATGAAGAGCACCACCCCCAAGGTGCTGCACCCGGTCTGCGGTCGTCCTTTGGTGGCCTGGGTCGTGGACCAGGCCCTGTCCCTGGCGCCGGAGAAGCTGATTGTGGTCGTGGGCCACGGCGGCGAGGCCGTGGTCGAGGCCGTGGGTGCCGCTGCCGGCGAGACTCCGGTGACCTTCGTCACCCAGGAGCCCCAACTCGGCACGGGCCATGCTGTTCAGGTGACGACACAGGCCCTGGGGGCGAACCCGGGGCGCGTGGTCGTCCTCTACGGTGACATGGCCTTGCTCGATCCGGCGACCTTGCGCGGCCTTGTCGAAGTCCAAGAGGAGGGTGGCCTTTCGCTCCTGACCTCGGAGATGGACGAGCCCCGGGGTTACGGGCGCATCCTGCGCCGCGAGGGGGCGGTGGTCGGCATCGTGGAGGAACGCGATGCCAGCCCGGAGGAACGGGCCATTGACGAGTGCAACCTGGGCGTCTACTGCTTCGACGGCGCGCAGCTCCTGGCCGACCTGCCGCGCCTGACAAACGACAATGACCAGGGCGAGTTCTACCTGACGGACCTCGTCGGCCTGGCGGTTACAGCGGGTCGCCCGGTGACCACCGGCACCTTGGAGAATCCGGACGAGGCCCTGGGCGTCAACACCATCGCGCACCTGGCGGAGGTGCGCTGGGCCATGCAGGTGCGCATCCTGGAGGAGCACATGGCCGCCGGCGTCTACATCGAGGATCCCGCCAGCACGACCATCGACGCCGGCGTAAAGATCGGATCAGGCACGCATATCCTGCCCTATACGGTGATCCGCGGCGGAGTCGTGGTGGGGGAGGGCTGTGAGGTGGGACCCTTCACGCACCTGCGGGCTGGCACGGTGCTGGCTGATGGGGCGGAAGTGGGCAACTTCACCGAAGCCAAGAATTCCACCCTGGGTCCCGGGGTCAAGGCCAAGCACCTCTCCTACCTGGGCGATGCCACCATTGGCGCGGGCACGAATGTGGGAGCCGGGACGATCTTCGCCAACTACGACGGCAAGCTGAAGCACCGCACGGAGGTGGGCCAGCGGGCCTTCATTGGGAGTGGCACGATCCTGGTGGCTCCGGGTACCATTGGCGCCGGAGCGACCACGGGCGCGGGCGCCGTGGTTACCGGCCGCACCACCGTGGGCGCGGGTGAGACCTGGGTCGGCGTGCCGGCTCGCCCCCTGCCCGCCCCCGGGGCCGCCGCTCTGGAAACCAGCGACGATTCCGACGACCAAGAAAACAGGGCCTAGGCCCGCGAGGCAGCAAACCGTGACCAGCTACAGCGACAAGATCACCCTGATCGCCGGCAACGCCAATCCCGCCTTGGCGGAGGCCATCTCCGCCGAGCTGCGCCTGCCGCTGGCCAATGCCCATGTGGGTCGGTTTCCGGACGGCGAAATCGACATCAAAGTGGAGGAGGACCTGCGCGGCACGGATGTTTTCGTGCTGCAGCCCACCAACCCACCGGTCAACGAAAACTGGGCCGAGCTCCTGCTCCTGCTCGACACCCTGCGCCGGGCCAGCGCCGGGCGCATCACTGCGGTCATGCCCTACTTTGGCTACGCCCGCAAGGACCGCAAGGACGAGGGGCGCGTGCCCATCAGCGCCAAGGTCGTGGCCAACACCCTCTCCTGTTCCGGCGCCGACCGCGTGGTCACCATCGACATGCACGCGGCCCAGATTCAGGGCTTCTTCGATATTCCCGTCGACCACCTCTACTCCAAGCCGATCTTGCTCGAAGCGGTAAAGCAGAGTGGCCTGGAGAACCCGCTGGTGGTTACACCGGATGTGGGTGGCATCAAGATGGCGCGCGCCTACGCCAAGGAACTGCACGCTGACCTGGCCATCGTCGACAAACGCCGCGTCTCCGGTTCTGAAATCGTCGTCGAGCACATCATCGGCGATGTCAAGGACCGCAACATCATCATTGTAGATGACATGATCTCCACCGGCGGGTCGATCACCGAGGCGGCGCGCATCGTGCGCGACCAGGGCGCCCGCCAGGTGGTCATCGCCGTCTCCCATGGTGTCTTCGCCGGCCCCGCCTTCGAGCGCATTGAAAACGCTCCGGTGGACCGCCTCTTGGTCACCGATACGATCCCCCTCGATCCCGCCGCACCGGCCAAGATCGAGGTGGTTTCCGTGGCTCCGCTTCTGGCGCGTGCCATTCACAACATCCATTCGTCCCAGTCGGTCAGCTCTCTTTTTGACCGCCTCCCTGTTGCGCCCGTCGTTTAGACGCGGGCAACGAACCACCCAGGGTAAACCATGAGTTCCAGCGATATTCTCAAGGCGGAAAGGCGCGCTCGCGTCGGTAGCCGCTTCGCCCGGCGCCTGCGCAAGGTCGGCCGTATCCCCGCATCCATTCAAGCCGACGGCAAGGCCCCGCACCTCGACATCTCCGTCGAGGAGCGCGAGTTCTTCGCCTCCCGGCGTCACCACGTGCACCTCTACGACATCGATGTGGAGGGCAGTACCGAGACCGCCATCGTGCGCGAGCTGCAGTGGGACGCCTTTGGCGATCGCTTGAACCACATCGAGTTCAAGCGTGTCCAGCGCGGCGTCAAGACCGAGTCCTCGGTTACCCTGGATGTGATCGGCGCGGCCACCGAGGGTGACCTGAACGTGCTCGTGAACGAGGTTCAGATCAGTTGTATCCCGTCCCTGATCCCCAACTCAATCGAGGTTAGTGTGAGTGGCTTGACCGCCGGCGACAACCTGACTGCCCAGCAGTTGGAGCTCCCGGAGGGCATCAGCCTGGCCATGGACGGGGAAACTGTCCTGATCACGATCTCCGCCCACAGGGTCGAGGTCGAGGAGCCCGCCGAGGACGCCGAGGACGAAGCTGCCGCGGATGGCGACGCAGGGGCCCCGGATGCCTCCTCTACCCCCGATTCGGCTGCCGAGGGAGATTCCTCGGACGCCGAAGGCTAGCAGGGCCCGTCACTGCCGGCGGGGGGTTGCCCCCGCCGCGCAGGCCCGTATCATGTTCGCCCCTCGCTCGGCGCTCTGCCGGGCGGGGAGCAGAACTCAACCCCCCTCAGGATTGTCCCGGTGAACAGGCTTATCGTCGGACTGGGCAACCCAGGACCCGAGTACGACTGGACGCGACACAACGTCGGTTTCCAGGTGCTCGAGCACCTGGCCCTGCACGAGGGGGTGCTCTTTCAGACCGCAGGCAGGTTGGACGACTACGGTGGACCCCGCGATTTCAGCTGGGCGTGCCTGGAAGACCCGCCCGCCCTCCTGATCAAACCCCAGGCCTTCATGAACCGTTCCGGGCCGCCGGTCGCCGCCGTGGCGCGCTGGCTGGCCGCCGAACAAGGGGCCGCGGCCGAGCTGGACCCGGCTCAGGTCATGGTTGTCTATGACGACCTCGACCTGGACCTCGGGCGCCTGCGCATTCGGCCCCAGGGGGGAGCAGGCGGGCACAATGGCATGCGGTCCCTCATTGATTCACTCGGCACTGACCGCTTCCCGCGCCTGCGCGTGGGGATCGGAAAAGCCGGACCCGACGCGGCGCGCCATGTGCTGTCCAGGTTCAGCGCTGTCGAGCAGGCGGAGATCGAGATCTCGGTGGCACAAGCCTCCGAGGCGCTGCTCCACTGGCTCGGCACCGGAGATCTGGCGGAGTGCATGTCGCGGTACCACAGCCGCTGGAACCAGGACACCGCCCAGAGCGACCCGTCCACAACACCGCCCCCCTAGGAGGCCATCACTTGACTACTATCTATGAGACCATGTTCCTGATGGACAACGAACTTGTCCGTGAGGACTACCAGGCCGCCAAGAGCCTCGTCAGCGGCATCATCGAGAAGCACGGAGGCACCGTGCACACCTCGCGCCGCTGGGACGAGCGCCGCTTGGCCTATCCTGTGAAGGGCCGCCAACGGGCGACCTATGTTCTGTCGCACTTCGAGATTCCGGGTGCTGGCATTCCGACCATGCTGCGGGATTTCGAGCTCAGCGAGAATGTTCTGCGTGTGCAGAGCCTGCGCGTGGAGTCCGTACCCGAGGCCGAGACCGAGTTGAGCGCTGCCGAGCAAGCTGATGATTTCAGCATCCCGACTCCGCCGGAGGACGACGCCCCCGAGCCGGAAGAGGAGCTCCGGGACGATGATGAGGATGAAGACGGCGGGCGCAGCCGCCGGCGTGACTCCCAGGGCCGGGAAAGCCGGTCCCAGAGCGAACCGCCCAAGTCCTCCGAGGCCGAGGCCAGCGCCGATACCGAGGCTGAGGCCGAAGCGGCTCCGGAAACGGCTGAGGCCGAGACGAGCAGCGCGACCGAGGTCACGACGCAGGCAGAGACCGCCGAAGCCACAACCAAAGAGGAGGCCAGCGCCTCCGAGGAGGCCTAGACATGGCAATCAGAAGAGGCATGAAGCGCGGGCTGCCCCGCATGAAACCCACCAAGAGCTGTCGGCACCCGGAGATCGACTACAAGGATCTCGAGTACTTGCGAAAGCACATCTCCGCCCAGGGACAGATCGTCTCGCGGCGCAAGACGGCCTTGTGTTCTCGTTGTCAACGGAACCTGAAGCGTGCCATCAAGCGCGCCCGGTACCTGGCCCTTGTCCCCCATGTGGGCTGAGCGAAGGCTGCCATGAAAAACGTTGAAGTACTGCTCCGCGATTATGTGGAAAACCTCGGCCGTTGCGGGGATGTCGTCCAGGTGGCCGCGGGCTATGCCCGCAACTACCTCCTGCCCTCGAAGCTGGCCGTGCCGGCGACGGAGGACAACAAGAAGTTGATGGAGCGCCGACGTGTGCGTCTTGATGCGGAGGAAGCTGCACACCTGGCGGAGATTGAAGCCCGGGTGGCGGCCCTTTCGTCCATCTCCGTGCGCACCGTGGAAAACGTGGACGAGAACGGACACCTCTACGGTTCCGTGAACGCGGCCACCATCTGCGCCCTGGCCGCCGAATCCGGCTATGAGCTGGAAGAGAAGAATGTGCGCCTCCCGGAAGGCCCCATTCGCCAGTCAGGCGAGCACAGCGTGCGTCTCCATGTCCACGGCGAGCACTATGCGGAGATCTCCGTGATCGTGGTCGGCGAGTTTGCCGGTGAAACGGCGGCGGATGCGGAGGCTCGCGAGGCGGCTCCGGACGAGGTGCCCGAGGCAGTAGTGCCCGAGACGGCACCGAACGCCGAGGTCTGACCCGTACCCCCTGATACGCACGGCGCCCCGGCGATCCTCGGATTGCCGGGGCGCCGTGCTTTTGTCGGCTCCCGGGCGATTCCGTTTCCTGTGGCAGCCCGGCCCGGTTATGCTGTCTCGCGGAAGCCCCCCCCCAACCGTGACTGAAGACATCTGGCAAGGAGAAGACGAGCGCGGTGGCGGTGGGCGTGTTCCGCCCCACAACGAGGTGGCTGAGCGCTCCGTGCTGGGGGCCTTGCTGCTGGACAGTGGGCGCATGGTGGATGTGGCCGAATTCCTGAACGCCCAGGATTTCTTCACACGCCGCAATGGCGTCATCTACGAGACGCTCTGGGATATGACCGAGCGCAACCTGGGCGTGGACATGGTCACCCTGGGTGAGATCCTCAAGGCTAACGGCACCCTGGGTTCGGTGGGGGGGAACGGCTACCTGTTGGAGTTGGCCAACGCCGTGACCACCTCCGCGCACCTCCTGCACCACGCGCGCCTGGTCCAGGAGACCGCTACCCTGCGCCGACTCATCGCAGAGGCGACTGAAATTGTCACCGAGGCCTATTCGACCGCTCCCCAGGGGGATAGCGTGGCCACCTTGTTGGATGCCAGCGAACATCGCATCTTCCAGATCTCCGAGGGCCGCGATGCGGGCAGCACGGAGGGAATCGGTGCGGCCATCGAAGCCACCTTCAAGCGTATCGATTCCATGTCGCACCGCTCGGGCTTGACCGGTATCGGCAGCGGCTTTTTCGACCTGGACGAGATGCTCTGCGGCTTCAACAAGGGCGAGTTGACGATCATCGCCGCGCGTCCTTCCATGGGCAAGACGGCCTTCGCTCTGAACCTTATGGAGTACGCTGCCTTGCACAAGCCCGAGTGGCTTGACCGCGAGCCGGCGATACTTTTCTTCAGCCTTGAGATGGGGCGCCAGTCAATCGCCAGCCGCATGTTGTGCTCGCGGGCCCGCGTCGATGGCCACAAGCTACGCACCGGGCGCATTCCCAAGGAGGATTACGCGGATCTGGTGGAGGCCGCCGGCGAGCTGCAGGGGACGCGGCTCTTCATCGACGACACACCGGGGCTGTCGGTCATGGCCTTGCGTAGCCGGGCGCGCAAGATCAAGCACCAGCATGGCCTCGACATGGTCGTGATTGACTATCTGCAGCTAATGAGCCATCCCAAGGCAGAGAGCCGCCAGCAGGAGATCAGTGCCATTTCTCGGGCCCTGAAGGGGTTGGCACGGGAGCTCGAGATTCCTGTCATCGCCCTCTCTCAGCTTTCACGCGCGGTTGAATCCCGGGAGGACAAGCGCCCGCAACTCTCCGACCTGCGCGAATCGGGCTCGATCGAGCAGGATGCGGATGTGGTGCTGATGCTCTACCGGGCGGAGTACTACAACCCCACGGACGAGAACAAGGGCCTGGCCGAAGCCATCTGTGGCAAGCAGCGAAACGGACCAACCGGGCGCGTGAAGCTCCAGTTCCGGGCCAGCACCATGCGCTTCGAAAACCGCGAACCGTCCATGGCTGAGCCGATTCTGCCCTGACGATCGAGTTGCCCTGGGCCCCTCCGCAACACCCTGTACCTTGACTGCGCTCCCCATTGTGAAGTACACGCGCCCCTGCGCGCGCCTGGTGCTTTGTGCTCTGCTCATCGCCTGGGCGGGACTTGTTCCCGGTGGCGCCCAGGAGTCCGGCGCTCCCCCGGGCGGGAGCGATGAACTCGGTGGCCTGGCGCCGTCTCAACGGCAGAATCCGGATGTGCTGTCGATCCAGGTGGAGGGGGCCGAGCGCTACACCCATGAGCAGCTCGTGGCTGCCCTGGGCCAAGTCATCGGAGCGCCGCTCGATCCCGATGCCATTGAGCGCGGCGTGCACACGCTCTGGAAGGCCTTCCATGTGCGCGCCCAGGTAGATGTGCGGGAGACCGCCACGGGTGTGGAGCTGCTCCTGCGCGTATACGAGCTGCCGGCCGACCTGGAGCCCCGTTTCGTGGGCAATGAAGAGATTGGCCTGGACAAGGTTCTCGAATGGGCCCAGCTCGTCGAGCGGCAGGAGCTCTTCCTGTATCAGGCACCGCGCGTGCGCCAACGTATCCTGGATGGCTATCTGGCCGAGGGCTACTACTTCGCTGAAGTGGAGTTTGTGGCGCGCGAGGCGGTTGATGGAGAGAGCTCGCCCGCGGACCTGATATTTGAAATCAAGGAAGGTCCCAAGGTGCGCGTCATCGCCGTGGACGTTGTCGGCAGCGACTCCATGCCGGATACGGGCATGTGGTGGTGGAAGGGCGGTCTGCGCAGCCTCTCCAGGAACGAAATCGCAGGCCGCGGTCCCCTGAGCTGGTGGGGTGGCTTGCTCGTGGGGGACGTCCTGGAGGCGGATTTGCTCGCCATGCGCCAGACCTATCGCCAGCGCGGCTGGCTGGACGCGGTGGTTGAGTTGGGGGAGCTGGACTTCAACGAGGATCGGGACACGGTGAGCGTGACGATCCTGGTGGATGAGGGGCCGCGCTACACGGTCGGATCCCTGAGTATTGTGGCCCTGGAGCGGCAGGTGGAGCCAAGCGCAAACGGCAAAGCGGAGCTAGTGCCCGCCCCGCTGATTTTGGATGAGGAGGAATTGAAGGGACTCTGTCAGCTGAAGCCTGGCAACCCCTATGAGCTTCATCTACTGATGGCGGATAGCACAGTCCTCAAGAATCGCTACGGGGAGCTTGGCCACTTGTCCCATCCCTCGTTGCGGGGCAAGGGCGGCTGGGAGTTCCTTGAGCCAGAGCTGATTATCGATGTCGAACACCACAGGGCGAATGTGACCTATCGCCTGTTGCAAGGCCGTGAACGTTTCATCCGCGAGGTGCTCTTCACCGGCAACCACCACACGCGCGATTCTGTTCTGCGGCGGCATGTGAGTGTACTCCCAGGGGAGCGCGCTGACATGTATGAGCTGAGCCGCTCGCTTTCCCGGATCACCTCCACCGGCTTCTTCTCTGACCCCCGCGATCAGATCGGGCATCCGGACCCGATGATGCGCTTCCATGAGACGGATGATCCGGAGATGGTCGATGTGGAGTACATCGTCGATGAGGGGCAGGTGGTGGATATGCAGCTCTCCGGAGGCGTGCAGAGTGATTCGGGCGCCTTCGCCATGGTCTCCTTGCGCATGCGCAATTTCGACGCCACCGACTTGCCGAGCTCCTTCGGCGCCGCTTTCAGTGAGGTCTATCACAAGGAGGCCTTCCACGGCGCCGGCCAGTTGCTGGAAATGAACCTCTCACCGGGATCTGAGATCAAGTCCTGGCAGGTGCGCTTCATGCACCCAGATATCCTCGCATCCCACTTCGATGCCTGGAGCCTGGACACCGAGTTCATGCGTCGCGATCGCATCTACCCCGCTTTCGACGAAGATCGCACGCGTTATCAGGTCAAGTTCGGGCGGGCCTTTGGCCATAACCTGCGTGCCTACCTGGGCATCTCCAAACAGAATGTCGTGATTGATGATCGCGCGGAGGACGCGCCCGGCACCCTTGAGCGCCAGCCGGATGAATCGCGCGTACAGGGCCTGCTCTTTGGCCTGTCCCATCGGGATGTGGACAGCCGCATGAACCCCCGCGAGGGGCTGCTGGCCAACTGGAACAACAGTCTGAATGGTTCGTTCATGGGCGGCAACCACGAGTTTGTGCGCAGCGAGTTCAGCATTGATTGGTTCAGGCCCCTGGGCGGAACGGATGGCAGTGTGCGTCCGGGCGTGCATTGTGCCCTGGCGGGTGGAGTGGCGGCGCCCTTTGGCACAAGCGACGAAATCCCCTATACGGAGCGTTTCTTCATCGGCGGTTCCAAGACGCTGCGGGGCTTTGATTACCGCGGTGTTGGGCCAAACGAAGAGGGCAGCGCGGTCGGTGGCGAGACAATGCTGAGGGCCAGCCTCGAGTACCGCATTCCGCTCTACACCACGACCCAGGCGCGCACCTTTCGGGAGGTCGAAATGTTTCGCATGGTTTTCTTCGTGGATGCGGGCATTCTCGATCCAGATGCCTGGGACCTGGACTTCTCTGAGATGCGAGCCTCCTACGGCGTGGGCTTTGGCTTGACCAACCCAATCCCGCTGATCTTCACCTTTGGCTGGCCACTTGAGTCCGGCCCAGGCGACGACCTGGAGCAGTTCTCCTTCAACATCTCGTTCTACTAGTCAGGACCGCTAATCCTCTGGATTAGGGGAGAATGTGCCCCGGACGGGCAGCCAGGACGGATGTCAGCCCAGGAGTACTCCTTCCTGTGGTGGGGGTTTGACAGGACGCCGCATTCTGGATAAACCACTGCCCCCCCCCGGGGACGGCTGTTCGCTCCGTAGGACGCCGGTAGGACCCATTGCTCGGGTCCCAAGACGATGACACGCAAGACACTTGCAGATTTGGCCGCCCTGTGCGGTGCCGTACTGGAAGGCGACGGCTCCGTGGAGATCAGCGGGCCGGCAGCCCTGGGTGAGGCCGGGCCTGATCAGGTGAGCTTTCTGGCCCACCCCAAATAC
>DASCNH010000131.1:0-2183 GCA_036011365.1 Planctomycetota bacterium
CCCTCCTCCTAACCCTCGCCGCCTGCGAGAGCAGCCCCCTCAGCACCCCCCTCCCCCCCTTCGATGAAACCCGCGCCTGGTCCCACCTGGAAACCCAGCTAGCCTTCGGCCCACGCCCCTCCGGCTCCCCGGCCAACGAAAAACTGCGCGCCTGGCTGACCGAAGAACTCACAGCCCTGGACCTGACCCCGATCACCGAGCCATTCACCGCCCGCACCCCCGCCGGCCCTATCGAGATGGCCAACATCTACGCGGACCTGGACGGCCAACGCGCAAACGGCGAACCGGCGCCCATGGTAATCCTCGCCGCACACTTCGACACCAAACGCCTGCCCATCGAATTCCTCGGTGCAAACGACGGAGCATCCGGCGTCGCCGTCCTGCTCGAGCTAGCCCACGGCCTGACGCAAACCGCCCCCCACGGCCTGACCTACCGCTTTCTCTTCCTGGACGGGGAAGAGGCCCTGCGCGAGTACTGGCTGGATCCGGACAACACCTACGGTTCCCGGGAACACGCCCGGCTCCTGCGCCAGTCGACGCTGCTGCCCCGGATCCGCGCCGCCATCATCCTGGACATGGTGGGCGACAAAAAGCTGCGCCTGTTCCGGGAACAGATCTCCGATCCGCGCCTCCTGGCGACCTTCTTCGACGCCGCCCGGGAGCTTGGACTGGGCGCCCATGTGGGTGGACCATCCCAGGAAGTCTACGACGACCACCAGTCCTTCATGGCCCTCAACATCCCGAGCGTGGACCTGATCGACTTCAACTACGGCCCGCAGAACTCCTACTGGCACACGGCAGATGACAACGCCGAACACTGCTCGGCCCGCAGCCTCGGTATCACCGGCCGCATCGTCCTGGCCGGTCTGAGTCGCCTGGAAGAGCGCTGGCGCTGAACGGGACGCGGACCGCTACAGGTTGAGCACCAGGCGCGCTCCGGCGGCGCGCGGCGCCACAGCCTTGAGCTCCAGCTCCGCCCCGGCCGGGGCCCTGACCACCAGGCGCAGGGAGAGCCGTTCCCCGGCCCCCAGATTAGGCAGGGACACGCGCGCCCCGGCCGCGGTCAGCACACGGTGATGGGAATCCGTCCCCGCCCGGCAGGCGGCGGCCACCACAGCGCCTCCCTCCAGGTTGATGGCCAGGCCGGCGGGGAGCTCGCGGCGGCGGCCGGCCCGGGAGAGCGTCGCCAGGCCTCCGCGGTTCGCCAGGGCGCAATCCACCTGCCAGAGGTCGGGGCCCAGGGGGCTGACCTGCGCCGCACCAAAGCCCAGGCGGGGCAGCTGGGACGCCAGCGTGCGGGCCACCTCGCCGGCGGTCTTGAGACGCCAGCGCAGCTCTCCGAGGTGTGCGGCATCATTGTCCGCCGCCCCCGGATCCAAACCGGACCAGGGCCAAGCGGACGCGCCGTAGAGGCCGCGGTTGTCACAGGCGAAGAGCGCCAGGCTGCCGGCGCCCTGCTCCCCGCCCGAGAGGCAGCTCCCGCCGAGGGGTGCCAGGGCGCGGGCCAGGGCGGAGAGTTCGTCCCCCGCTGCGGGCTGCTCAGCCGTGTCCGGGGCGGCGCCCCCGCGGTGGATCAGGATGGCGGCCATTTCCGGAGTCTCGACCAGGAGGCGAGCCAGGGCCGCGCACTCGGGCCGCGAAAGAGGATAGGGCCCCGCCGCACCGCCGCTGTCATAGGCCGGGTCCCAGCCGCCGGGGAAGTTCCTATCCAGGTCCTCCCGCAGCTGGTCAGCACCCTCTGGGCTCCCCGTCAGCTGACCGCCCCCCGGCAGGCGATCCGGCCAGGGCGCGGGAATGATGAACCAGCGCGTGGGTCCGGCTATCTCCCCCACCACGCCAGCGGGCGTTTCCAAGAGCTCAAGCAAGGTGGAAAGGGCCGCCTCGGGACCGGCCCGGGAGCCCCGCTGAAGTTCTGGAATGACCAGCACTCCGGGAATCCCGGCTGCCTTCCCGGCAGCCGGCGCCGCAGGGTCCGCTGCTCCCTCGTCCAGGACCGCCAACAACACGGGCCGCCCCCCGGGACTGCGCCCCAACTCGCGCAGGGTCAAACGCCCCGGATGCTGCTCGGCAAGCGTTGCCAGGGCATTCTCCAGAGCGGGGAACGAGCCGCTGGAGCGATAGCCAGAGAGGGCCCGGCTCACCTCCTCGGCTCGTCGCCCGACAACTTTTCGCGCCTCGTCATC
>DASCNH010000132.1:0-25194 GCA_036011365.1 Planctomycetota bacterium
AGGAGGAGACATGGCAGCGACCGCTAACGGGATGATCAGGGCGCAGGTGATGATGAAGTGCTTGGAGGTTTTCATGGGCATGTAGCTTGTCTGTGACGCCGGTTTGGGGGAGTCCTTCCCGCCCGGGCCGGTCTTCGAGTAACCCGCCGGAGCTGCCGGGTCTCATTACTATGACACTTCCTTATTACGACACCAGCGGGTCCGGTCTCAAGCGCCGCCCCCGGCTAGGCCCTGAGCCCTCCCTCGGCGGCCCCCTCAAGGCTCTCCAGCAGGCTTGCCAGGGCCGCCGTCACGCCTCCCGCCCGGGGCAGACCAAGAGAGTCCGCCGTCCAGAGATGCTGAATCTCCCGCACGGGGATCACGCCTCCCGTGGTGTTCGTCAGCATGATCTCGCTGGCCCGGGCCAGCTCCCCGGGCTCGATCCGGCCCTCCCTGACCGCCAGGCCCCGCAGGATCTCCGGCAGCTCGGCCACCCCCCCCCCTGGGCCCGCCTGCTCCCCGGCCAGAGCCGCCAGCAACCTCCCACGCACGATGCCCCCCAGGCAACCGCGCCCGAGCTCCGGCGTCACCAGGCACTGCCCCCCGGACTCCGCCGGCAGCACGGCGAAGAGGTTCGAGATCGTCCCCTCCACCACATCCCCCTCCTCCGTGCACATGAGCGCCTCCCAGGCCCCGGCCGCCGCCGCCGCCTCCCGGGCCAGCACATTGCGCAGGCGGCTGGTGCTCTTGAGGCCCTCCAGGCTGTCCGCCGCCACCTTGGCCCGTGGCGCCAGGACGGCGCTGACGCCACCGGCGGGAACCGCCGCCACTTCCCGGGCCGTCAGCACCAGGCTGGGCAGCCCCCCGGGCACGCCCCGGGTGAGCGTCACGCGCAGCACCAGGCGCCCGGGCAGATCCGGCTGGTCCCCGAGGACTGCCATGAACTCGGCCAGGGCCTGCCCGGGCTGCCAGGGCGGAGGCCAGGGGATACCAGCTCCGGCGGCTCCCCGGGCCAGGCGCTCCAGGTGCTCAGCGAGGAAGGGCACGCGCCCGTCCCGCAGGAGCAGCGTCTCGAACACCGCACAACCGAGCTGGAAGCCCACGTCCTCCACGGAGACGCACCCCGTCCCCGGGGCGCGCACGCTACCGTCCACCCAACTCGGCCAGGAGCCGCGGCCGTCGCTCGCCCTGTCGCTCATGGGCACACCTGCGCCGTTCCCCTGGGAACATGGCCGAGTCCCCCGGCAGCCCGCCCTCCGTCACCCTCCAGGGCCGCCGCCAGAGCCGCGCCCTTGTCCAGCGTTTCAGCATCCTCCGCCGCAGCCTCCGAGGCCCAGGTGATGCCGCCTCCCACGTGGTAGCTGACCTCTCCGGCACCGGCGTCCTCCTCTTCCAGTGCCCGCCACACCAGCGTGCGAATCAGGATGTTGAAGCAACAATGACCACGGGTATCGATGAAGCCCGCGGAGCCCGTGAAGAAGCCGCGGCCCTCGCCCTCCAGTTCCGCGATGACCTCCATGGCGCGCAGCTTGGGCGCTCCGGTGATCGAGCCTCCGGGGAAGAGCGCCGCCAACAGATCCAGGGCCCCCTGGCCCGCCCGCGGCCGGGCCGTGACATCGGCCACCAGGTGGTGCACCGAAGCCAGGGACTGCAGCGTGGGCAGACCGGTGACGGCCACGCTGCCCGTCTGCGCCACGCGTCCGAGATCGTTGCGCTCCAGGTCGACGATCATAGTCAGCTCCGCCAGGTCCTTGCGGCTGGCGAGCAGTTCCCGGGCCAGCCGGGCATCCTCCCGCGGCGTCCTGCCCCGCGGCGCCGTGCCCTTGATCGGGCGCGTGCGCGCCAGTTTCCCGTCGTACTCGAGCAACAGCTCAGGCGAGGCGGAGAGCAGCGCCCCCGACGACGAGCCGCCGGGTCCCTCTCCCCAGGATACGAAGGCCCCATAGGGCGCCGGATTGACCGCGCGCAGGACCGCGTACAGATCCTCCGGCCGCCCCTCCATCTCCCGGGTGAAACGGTGTGCCAGGTTGGCCTGGTAGATCTCCCCGCGCCGGATCAAATCCCGGGCCTGCTCCACGCGCCGCCGGTGTTCCGCCGGGCCGGTATGACGAACCAGGGGGCCGCGCGGTGACACCGCCCTCCGCTGCCCTGCGGTGGCCAAGAGGTGTTCCACCTCGCGTCGCCGCAGCTCCACCCCTGCCCGCCCATCACCGGGCTCATCCCCCAGCACCAGAAAGCTGCGCCGCGCCCGGTGGTCGCGGATCAGGAAGTCCGTGTAGAGGCCGCCGATGATGGGTGCTCCCCCGGGCCCGCCGCTGGGCGGGCAGGGCGCCGCCTCCGCACCCGGATCTTCCCCGGCCACCCCCAGGTCATAGGAAAGGGCGCCCAGGAACCCCCCGTGAAAAGGTCCGGGCGTCTGCGCCCCGGGTTCCGCCTGCAGCTGTTCGAGCCACGGTCCCAACTCGGCCAGCGTGGCGGGCATTACCCCCACACCCTCCAAGGGATCGAATCCGAGCAGGCTGTAGCGCTGCTGCCGGTCAATGGCGCTCGCGCCCGTGGTGCTCGCGGCTGTCGTGCTCGCGGCTGTGGCGCTGTCCAGCAACACCGGCTGCCGCCGCTGGCCCAGGGCGCGCAGCCAATGGGCAGCGTCCCAATGGGCAGCGTCCAAATGGACAGCGTCCAAACTGGCACAGCCCTGGGCGGCGCCATCGCCGGCCAACTCAAAAACACGCGGGCGGAAAATCACGGGGCTATCCTACCCGCTCCTCCCGCAGGTCCGCCCGCCCGACTAGGCTTCCGGATCTTCAAGTATGTGGGCCACATGGGGGGCGTGGCGGGCTGTGATACCGCGCACGACCGAGTGCATCCAGAACAGGCACAGGGCGGAGATGGCCACGGAGAACATCCAGCAGCTGGTCCACAGACCGGTCCATTCGAGCAGGTAGCCGAAGATAATCGGACAGCAGAAGCCGCCCAGGCCACCGAGCACTCCCACCATGCCGCCCACCACGCCGACCTGGTCCGGGAAGTAGTCCGGTATATGCTTGTAGACGGCGGCCATGCCAATGCCCCAGACGGAGCCGAGCAGAACTGCCAGCACGGCCAGGATCCAGACGTTGGCCTGGAAGTAGATGCGCGTGATGCCCTTGGCCAGGAGACCCTTGCGCCTGACCTGGTCGCCGACCTGGACGACGCTCTCCTGCCAGGTGGACTTCGTGGGCAGGACCAGCGCCGAGTTGTCCCTGAAGCCGCTGTCCGCCGGCTTGGCGCGCAGGGTGTAGACGCGCTCCGCCGCGGTGCTGGAGCCCTGCACGGTGATGGAGTTCACGTCCACTGCGGTCACCTTTCCGTCGGCCTTGCACATGATGCCGCGCCCCGGGGACGAGAGTTCCATTTGGGGCACGACCAGCATGGCACTGATGATCAAGGACGATCCGAGCACCCAGTACATGACACGCCGGGCGCCGATGCGATCCGAGAGCCAGCCGCCCAGGGCACGGATGACGCCGGAGGGAAAGCTGAAGAGGGCGGCGAGTATGCCCGCGGTCACGAGCGGCATCGAGTAGACGTTGACGAAGTAGGGCACGAGCCACTGGGAGAATGCCACGAAGAGGCCGAAGACCAGGAAGTAGTAGAGGCCGAAGCGCCAGACGCGGATGTTGCCCAGGGGACGCAGCATCTCCGCCAGGGTGCGCGCCTGGGCCGTCGGCCTTTTGTTGGTGGACAGCAGGAGAAAGACCCCGGCCATGACCACCATCAGGCCGGCGTAGTAGATCGGCAGCTCGCGCCAGCCCTCGATGCGCGCGCCGCTTTCCGTCAGACGCTCCAGCAAGGTCGGGGCCAGCAGGGTGGTGGCCGCGGCCCCGGCGTTGCCGGCGCCGAAGATGCCCAGGGCCACGCCCTGGTTCTGCTTGGGATACCAGACCGAGGTGAAGGCGATGCCGACGGAGAAGCTCGCCCCGGCCAGACCGAAGCCGAAGCTGCACAGGGCGAAGTGTGCGAAGGTCGTGGCGTGGGAGAGCAGGTAGAGCGGTACTGCGCACAGCAGCAGCAACAGGCCGAAGACCGGCTTGCCTCCAAAACGATCCGTCAGAATGCCGGCGGGCAGGCGGAGGAGCGAGCCGGTCAGGACCGGGATGCCCATCAGCCAGCCGATCTCCACCGGACTCCAGTCGAAGACCTGGTTGGTGGCCAGGAAGGTGACCAGCACGCCATTCATCATCCAGACGGCAAAGCAGACCGTGAAGGCCAGGGTGTTGAGGGCCAGGGCGCGGTGGGAGTTGCGGTCGGCGGTGGCTTTCATCGTGCTCGGGCGGCGCTCGGCGGGGAGGCTGCCGGGTGGACATCTGTTCCCGGGTGGCCCGGGTGGCCCAGGCTGAATCGGCGGGTCTGTTTACGCACCCTGCAGATTATTGACGGAGGCCGGGGCAGGCAACCTGGAGGTCCGCAAGGCGCGAAATCCTCCGCTCTTGGGGCCACGAAAACGGCCCTCCCAAGGCCGGGTTCCGCACCGGGCTTCAAGCAGCGGGATTGGCCAGGCCCAGCACAGACCGTACAACCCCTTGCGTGAATCCCGCCCCAACGAGCAGTAGGCGCCCCGGGCACGCGGCCCTGGGCCTGGTGGTCCTGACCGTCTTCATCGACATGGTCGGATTCTCGATCATCTTCCCCCTCTTCCCGGCCCTCCTGGAACACTACCTGGCTTTGGAGGGCCAGCAGAGCGCCATCGGCCGCCTGGTGTCATTCCTGGCGGACCTCTCCGGCGGCCACTTCGCCGTAGTAACGCTCTTCGGTGGGCTGTTGGGCTCGGTTTATTCCGTGCTGCAGTTCCTCTTCGCCCCAATCTGGGGATCCCTGTCGGACCGCATCGGACGCAGGCCCACGCTGCTCTTCACGCTCACCGGCACGGCGCTTTCATATTTGATGTGGGTCTTCGCCGGCAGTTTCCGATGGCTGATCGCCGCACGCCTTGTGGGCGGCCTGATGGCCGGCAACGTCTCCACGGCCTCCGCCGTGGTGGCCGACACCAGCTCCCCGGAGGAGCGCGCCAAGGGCATGGGCCTGCTCGGCATGGGCATCGGCCTGGGCTTCGTCATAGGCCCCGCCCTGGGCGGCCTGGCCTCCCTCTGGAATCCCATCGAGAGCTTCCCGGCGGCGGCTGCCTACGGCCTCAATCCATTCAGCGGTGCCGCCGCCATCGCCCTCGCGCTCTCCAGTTTGAATGCCATTTGGGCCTTCGCCCGTCTGCCGGAGACCCTCCCCCAGGGGTCCTCCGCCGCCAGCTCCGAAGCCCAGACGAGCCGCCGGCCCCTGAACCCCTTCCGAGCCCTGGGACGCCTGCGCTTCCCCGGTCTCCTGCGCACGAACAGCGCCTGGTTCCTCTACCTCCTGGCCTTCAGCGCCATGGAGTTCACGCTGACCTTCCTGGCGGCGGAACGCCTGCGGTACGGTCCCGGGGACATCGCCCTCCTGTTCGTCTTCATCGGCCTCACGATCGCCGCCGTCCAGGGCGGCCTGGTGCGCCGTCTGGCCCCGCGCTACGGCGAGCGCCGCCTGGTCATCGTCGGCTTGCTGCTGCACCTGCCGGCCTTCGCCCTGCTGGCGCGCGTCTCCACGACACCGCAGATCTACGGCGCCCTGTTCCTGATGGCCACGGGCAGCGCCTTGCTCATGCCCTGTCTCTCGGCCCTCGTCTCGCGCTACACACCGGCGGACCGCCAGGGCCTGGCCCTCGGTACCTTCCGTTCCATGGGTGCCCTGGCCCGGGCCGGCGGCCCACTCCTGGGCGGCATAATCTGGTGGCGCCTGGGCAGCGCCGCCCCCTATCTCGGCGGTGCCCTGTTTATGCTCCTGCCCCTGGCCATCGTCTGGGGCCTACCGGCCGTGCCGGCCACTGACCGAGAATAGGCGACCTCCGGCGCTAACTCGCAGCCCCGGGCGCGCCACAAAAGCCGACCACGCCAGTTTTCGCCAGCTCCGGGGATAGGTCCGGTGATTGTCATGGCCTGGCCCCAAGCGAGGCGCCCGGAGACTGCCTTCCACCCCCCTGGCCAGGCGGTGATAGGATAGACCGATGCCTGTCCTCCTCTGCCTCCTGGCCCAGCTCCCCCTGCTTCCCGCTCCCCAGACCGACGCCCTGACCGAGGAGCTGCAGGCCGCCGGCCCAGATGCGCGCGTCGAATGCCTGGTGCAACTCGAGCACCTGAGCAGCTCCCACCTCACAAGCGGCCGTCGGCCCCTGGGCGAACGCCTGGAGCTGCTGCGCGCCCACGCCGCGCGCACCCAGGCGCCGCTCATGGAGTGGTGCGCGGCCCAGGCCGACGCGGTCGTCCTGCACGAGGCCTTCTGGCTCGGCAACGTCGTCCATCTGGAAGCCACCCCCGCGGCCCTGGGGCGCCTGGCCCGGCTACCGGAGGTGCGCCGCCTCTCCCACAACGGCACGGCCAGCGCCCTGGCGGCGGTGCGCCCCGCAGCCGGCGGTTCCACCTCCCTGCCCTGGAACATCGAACGCATCGACGCCGGCCTCTGCTGGGACATGGGCTTCGACGGATCAGGAGCTACCGTGGCCGTGACCGACACGGGCATCGATCCGGCCCACCCGGCCTTCGCCGGCAACCTCTCCGGTCCGCTTTCCGAGTACTGGTATGACGCCGTTGCGGGCCAGAGCCAGCCCTACGACGACAACGGCCATGGCACCCATGTGGCCGGATCCATCGTCGGCGGCGACGGCCACGGCCCGGGCACGGACGACATCGGCGTGGCCCCGGCGGCGCGCCTGATCGTGGTGAAGATACTCAACGCCCAGGGCATCGGCAACTTCAGCCAGGCCCTGAACGGCCTCCAGTGGCTGGCCGCCCTGCGCGCCACGGTGGACTTCCAAGTTGTCTCGGGCTCCTGGGGTGTCGCCAATGCCACGGACCTGACTTTCTGGGCCTCTTTCGACAACCTGGTGGCCCTCGATGTCCTGCCCGTCATGGCCATCGGCAACTCCGGCCCGGCCAGCGGCACCACCTCAACCCCGGGCAACTTCCCCCTGTGCCTGGCCGTGGGGGCCAGCAACGAAAACGACCGCATCGCCGGCTTCTCCAGTCGCGGCCCGGCCCCTTCCCAAAGCCCCTGGAACAACAGCGGCTACTGGTATCGCCCGGACTGGAACCTGATCCAGCCGGACCTGTGCGCACCGGGTGTCTCGGTGCGTTCCGCCACACCCGGGGGCGGCTACGGTGAGAACAGTGGCACCTCCATGGCAACGCCCCATGTGGCCGGCACGGCGGCGCTGCTCCTGCACCGCAACCCGGCGCTCTCCCCCACCGAGCTCTACGGCCTGCTGCGTGACGGCGTGGACGAGGTTCCCCTGGGCCTGCCCTATCCAAACAGCGACTACGGCTGGGGACGCCTTAACTCCTTCAACTCACTGCTCGCCACACCGCCACCGGCGGAGCCCTGGCTCAGCGCCACGCTGCTGGTGGACGACAGCGCCGGGGGTGACGGCGACGGTCTGCTCGAAGCCGGCGAGAGCGCAGGTTTCCTCATACGGGTCGAGAACATCGGCGGCGTGCCGGCCCTCGGCCCCACGCTGGAACTCAGCGCCGACGCGGACCCCTACCTCACGGCAGCCGGCGGCCTGTACCAACTCAACGATCTGGCACCCGGCCAGAGCGGCGACAACAACGGCGCCCTGTTCCCCGCCGAGGCCCACGACCTGACGCCCTCCGGGCACGCGGTGGGCTTCACGCTGACCCTGAACTGCGGCGGCGGCAGCGCCGGCTTCAGCGGCACTCGGCGCGTGGAGCTCCTGCTCGGTGAAACGCCTGCCCCCATCGTGTTCTACGAAGAGGACTTCGAGTACGACTCCGGAGACAGCTTCGCCGCCCACTGGCTGGTCACCGGAGGCTGGGGCGAGGACGCCGCCGTTTTCAACTCCCCCATGCACTCGGCCGAAAACGGCGGCCAGCCCAGCTCCTCCTTCGAACGCCTGGTCATGCTCGACACGGTGGACTTCCTCGGCTACCCCGACACCACCCTGGAATTCTGGCAACGCTACAACTTCGATGACAGCCTGACGAGCACAGCCCAGGTGCAGGCCTCCACCACTGGCGGTGGCAGCTGGCAGACCATCCAGAACCCGCTCTCCGGTCAAAACCCGTTGACCAACTTCACGCGCTTTACCGTGCCCCTGGCCGACTACGAGAGCGATCAACTCCTGCTGCGCTTGCGCTACAAGGCGGACCCCGCCTATAACAACCATGCACGCTGGTGGGTGGACGACATTGTGATCTCAACACCCGTGGACAACGAACCGCCGCTCTTCGGCGCGGTAGCCGGCCCCGAGGGCGTGCGCCACCGGCGCGGCCCCTTCCCCATCACAGCCGAGGTCAGCGACGCCCATGATGTGGTCTCCGTCAATCTCGTTCTCTCAGTCGATCGTGGAGCCTGGCAGTCCCAGGCCCTGACGCCCGTGGGCGCAGACCAATTCAGCGGACAGTTCCCAGCCCAGGATTGGGGTGCCCACGTACGCTGGTACCTGGAGGCCACCGATGGCTGGCCCACGGCCAACTCCTCCCAATCCCCCTTGGGCGCTCCCTCACTCGGCCTGCGCCGCCTGCGCATCGAGCCGTCAGGTGTCTCGCGCCAGTAGATCGCTGATACAAACAAGGTCCCGGTCGGCGTCAACGCCAACCACCCCCTGCTGCCACCGGTCCCTGGCCTGGGAGCACACTCTTTGCACGGGTATGCTCTCAGTTGTGCAGTCCCACATCGACCGTTACCTCAGGCAGCTGGCCGCCGCCCGCGGCGCATCCCCGCACACCCTGCGAGCCTATGGGCGGGACCTGGGCGAGTTCTACGCCTTCTGCGAAGAGCGCTCGGCGGCGGGTCCGACCGCAGTCACACCGGCGCTCCTGCGCGCCTACCTCGGCTGCCTGGACGAACGCGGCCTGGCCCCGGCCACAACCCAGCGCAAGCTCTCCGCCGTGCGCTCCCTGTTCACTTTCCTGGTGGACGAGGGGACCCTTGATGCGCATCCGGCGGCTGGCCTGCGCCAGCGGCGGCGGGTGCGCCCCCTGCCCAGCTGCCTCTCCTACGAAGAGGTCGAGGCCCTGCTGGCAGCTCCGGACACCACCACCACCCTTGGCCTGCGCGACCGCGCCCTGCTCGAGTTCCTCTACTCCGCGGGTACCCGGGCGGCGGAAACCGTGGGCCTTGAGCGCCACGATCTGGATCTGGCCCGGGGCATGGCGCGCGTCCTGGGCAAGGGCAAGAAGGAGCGCCTGGTGCCCCTGGGCCCGCAGGCCGTGGAAGCGCTGCAGGCCTACCTGGCCGATCCCGGCCGCACGCTCCGGGCCCGAGCCGCGACCGGGGACAGGCAGAGCGCCGCGACCGGGGACGCCGTCTTCAGGAACGCCCGGGGCACGCGCCTCTCCACCCGCTCCCTGGGGCGCGTCATCGAACGCTGCGCCACCCGGGCCGCCATCCTGCGCCATGTGACGCCCCATACCCTGCGCCATTCCTTCGCCACCCACCTGCTCGACGGCGGTGCGGACCTGCGGGCGGTCCAGGAGCTGCTCGGCCACGCCCACCTGGTCACCACCCAGATCTACACGCACGTCTCCATCGAACGCCTGCGCGAGATCTACGAGCGGGCGCACCCGCGGGCCTAGGTGAAACGCCTTGCCCCGGAAGCTGCCTGCGCCCGCTACAGCCGACAGCTTGGATCCCGGCACTGAAGGCTGGTGCTGGACGCGGGCTCGCGGGGAGTTCCCCGCTGAAGTAGACCTCCGGCTCGGCCCTTCTCTCTGTTTTCTGAACTTCCCCGTGACGGGGCCAGGGCGGGGCCTGACCGGCGCCGGAGGGGCCTGCGCGGGGGCGACCTGTGACCGGTCCACGGTAGGGAAAATACCCCCCTTCCGCGGGCTCCAAACTGCAGATAAGGTTTTATCAGCAGTACGCCGTGGAGGTGGGTTACCTGGAATCCCGCTGCGGTGGAGCTCGCAACCACAACCCCAAGACACATCGCCATGCTCACTGAACTACCCCTACGCCTATCCATCTCCATGCCCCTCTGCATCGCCCTCCTGGCAGCACCTGCCCCGGCCCAGATCGACGGCCTGACGGCGGAAATAACCGCCCTCGACCGCACCGTCGGGGGCCGCACGCTCAGCACCGTGCGCATCTACGCCGCCATCTCCGATCCCCTGGCCCAGCTCAATGCGGTCTACGGCAACGACGACTTCCCGCTCCTGATTCAGACCAGCGACGGCCTGGGCTTCTACCAGAACATGCTCGGCGGCAACATCTCCCTGCAGATCAACCCGGCCATCTACCAGGTGGACAGCGACCTGCGCTTCGACTCCTGGGTGGCCCTCGGCTCCGAAGACATGAACGGCAACGGCATGCTCGATGTGGGCATCGACTACACGCCCTTCAACAGCGCCGGCGATCTGGCCACGGACAACGGAACGTGGCTGGAGCTGCCCTTCACGGCCCCCTGCTATCCGGAAGACGGGCGCGTCCTGGTGGCCCAGCTCAGCGTGACCTCCGGCGAGACTGTCTCGGGCACCGTCAACCTCTTCGGCAAGGACGCAAGCGGCACGACCCTCGACATCCCCCAGCAGACCTTTGCCCTGGAAGTCGGTCCCCTGGGCAGCAACTACTGCTCCCCGGCCGTGCCCAACTCCACCGGCCAGTCCGGCCGCATCCTGGCCGCCGGCAGCGGTGAAGCCGGCCAGCCCCTGCGCCTGATCACCGACCGCCTGCCCATCCACCAGTTCGGCGCCTTCATCGCCAGCACCACCCAGGGCTTCGTCCCCGGCCCCGGCGGCAGCCAGGGCAACCTGTGCGTGCTCGGCAACATCGCCCGCTTCTGGTCCCTGGTGGGCAGCTCCGGCCCCTGGGGCGAATACGCCATCACCGTGGACACCACCGCCATGCCCACCAGCCCCGCCAGCACGGTGCTGGCCGGTGAAACCTGGAACTTCCAGTTCTGGTACCGGGATGTGAATCCCTCCGCGACCACCAACTTCACGGATGCCGTGTCTGTGACCTTCCTCTGATCCCAACCAGCGCTGCCGCCGGCTGTCGGCCGCAAAACGAAAAAGGGCGGGGCCAGTCAATGACCGGCCCCGCCCTCGGATGGTGACCCCTAGGGGATTTGAACCCCTGTCGCCAGGATGAAAACCTGGTGTCCTAGGCCTGACTAGACGAAGGGGCCGCCTGGATCCGGGTGCCGCATGCCGAGGCCTAGGCTCAGCGACAGCGCCCTTGGGCGACTGATTGGGGCGGAAAGATACGGGGCGTGGAGGGGCATGTCAACGACAACGGTGGGTGCTTTTGCGAGACGGCGCCGCGGCCGGTCCCCCATTCCGGCCCGCCGCTGGCGGGCCGCCCCATCCGGGCCTCAGGCGGCCCCCGGAGCGTCGTCGGACGTGTGCCAGCCGGCGGCCCTGAGTTGGGCCATGACATGCTCGTACTCGCGTTCCAGGCCGTCCACCAGGTCGCCGGGGCCCCGGGCCTCCCCGGGCAATACGCTCCAGGTGTAGGTCTCGATCTCCAGGTGCAGCTCCTCGGTGCTCCAGGCCTCCGGGGCTTCGAGCAGGGCGCACAACAGCTCGTCCGCCCCGCGCCGGGTGGTGCCGAGCTCGCCGACGTTTTCGAGGTCCACGGGCACATGGAAGTGGCAGCGCCACTCGTCGCAGGCCAGCCAGGCGGCGGCCTCGGGATCCCCGACATCGGAAAGCAGCCCGGCCAGCTGCGGGAGATCGGTGGCGCGCAGGAGGGAGTCGTCCCGCGCCCGGCCGGTGACCTGGTGCAGGAAGCGCTCTTCGGCCATCTCCAGGAACAGCTGCCTGGATTCCGGTCTGGCCCCTGGCCCCCGCAGGGCCAGGGCGCTGGAAAACTGCAGCTTGGCCAGGGGACCGTGGGCCCCGGCCCGGGCCAGGGCGTCCTGCGCTTCCTCAAACTCCACCGCCGCGTGACAGGTATCCAGGCAGACGCCCAGGATGTCCGTCAGGCCCGGGGCGCGCAGGCTCCCCAGGAAGGCGGCCAGCTGCCGCGTATCGCCGGCGCTTGAGCGGGGCTCGGCCTCCAGTCCCAGCAGGATGGGCGGCCCCCCGGCGGCAATCGAGCGCAGGGCGTGGGCGCAGGTGGTATAGGCCTCCGCCGCCGCCCGGCGCTGGGCACCGTCAGGGGGCCAGGGCCCGAAGCGCCCGCCGTGGGTGCTGATGGAGATGTGGGCTCCCTCTTCCGAGAGGCCGCAGGTGCGGGCCAGGTCAGCGGCCACGCGCGCCACATCCAGCGTGTATTCAAGGCGCGCGGGAGCATCCCAGGTGGGCTCGAAGACGCGTTGCTTGAGGCCGTCCCGCTGGAAGCCGCCGGCGGGGAAGGCGTTGAAGGTGAAGGGGTCCAGGCCCTCGTCCAGGTAGAAGCAACGCAGGGTAGCCAGCTCTGCCGCTCCCGCCGGCGACGCCAGGCGCGCGGCCAGGTCCGCCGGCAGGTAGGTACCCACGCCGAAGGAACCGGACCAGCAGAGGCGTTCCCGCAGGGGCAGGGTCACGGCTCGCAGGCCCTCCAACAGCCCGGCCAGGTCGCGGGCCGCATGCAGGTTCATGCAGTAGGCCAGGCGCACGCGACGCCCGGGGTGCTCGGGGTGGGTCCAGCGCACGGCTTGCTCGGTCGGGGCCCTGGTTGACGTCCCGGAGAAGGCTAGAGGGGAATGCCCTCGTCCACGAGCAGGATCGGAATGCCGTCGCGGATCGGATAGAGGACTTGCCCGTCCTCGCGCAGCAGGCCGGCCTTCACCGCTTCATCCACCGGGTCTCCGCCCTGGTTCAGCAGGCCGCCCCGGGCGACGGCCCCGTTGAGCTTCTCCAGGACCTCCTCCCCGGCCTCGGAAAGGCTCTGGTGTGTCTTGGGGCAGGCGAGAATGGCTAGCAGGTCCTTGTCCAACATGATCAATCTGGGGTCAGCGCAGTGGCGGCAACGGGGCTCGTGGGGGCCGGGTACCACCTAACGGTACGCAACCGGCACGGCCTCCACCAAGGCCTGATGCAAAATGGCGGCGGCGGGGGCAATAGGGAGCGGATACTGCGTGGCGCCGTTGAACCCCGTGGCGTAGGGTTCCGTTTCCCAGCCCTGACCATGTTCCTACAAGCCCTGCTTCTCCTGGCCCCGGTCCCCTCCGGCGCCCCCCCCCGGGCGCCCGCTCCCCAGGGCATCGCCAAGCCCATGGACGCGGACACCGCCCCGGGCGTCTACCTGCCCGAGGGCCCGGCCCAGCGCGCCTGGGCGTCCGTGGGGCCCGCCACTGTGCCTGCCCGGCGCAGCCCGCAACCCGCCGCACCGGGGCCTGCCGAAACCTGGCGCCTGTGGGGCGAGGGACTGGCCACGGAGAGCGCCGCCCAAGCTGCGGGCCAACCCGCCTCCCCGCAAACCCGCCGGGCCCTGGCCCTCTTCGCCCTCGACCAGGGCCGCGCCCTGGATGCCTGGGGCCACCTGGCCGCCTGCGGGGCTGACGCCGCCATGCTGGCCGACCTCATGCCGCGCTTCCTACCGGGCACCGCCGCCCCCGCCGGTCCCGGCGGCCTCCCGCGGCCCCTGCCCGACGGCGCCCTCCTGACCCCGGCCCTGCCGCCGCGCACGCCCGCCGCCCGCCCGGGCGTTCTGGAATGGCGCTCCGCATCCCTCTTCGGACTGCGCGTGGGCGAGGCCAGCCTGGCCCTGCGCGTGGCCGTGGAGTCCACCGGTGTCCAGGTCGATGTGCAGCACCTCTCCGGGGGCCCGGCCAGGCTGCGCCTCAGGATCCCCGAACCTCCCGGCTACGAGATCCGCGTCGAGTACGTGGACTGGTTTCGCCAGGACACCCTGCGCGAGCCCCTGGACCTCAAGATCGAGCCCGGAGACCGCGTCCACACCTTCTTCGGGCGCTTCCTGGCCCGGCGTTCCGACCAGCCCGTCCCCCTGCCCGGGCACATGCCCGCGGGCCTCCTGCAGGGTGGTCTGCGCCTGGTACTGAGCGCCGGACCTGACGAACAGGTGGCCGCCGCGCTGTCCGAGCTCGACGCGGCGGCCAGGGCCATCGGCCACCTGCTCGGCATTGTGGTCACGGCCAGCTCCGAAGCCCCGGCCCAGCCCTCCAGCGCGGCCCGGCCCTGGAGCTGCACCACCGTGCGCATCCCCCCGGGATCCGCCGGCCGGCGGGTTCTGGCGAGCATCGCCGCCGCCATAGAGGCACGCCTCTTGCCCTGACCCTTCGACGGCCGGCGGGAGCGCCGGAGCCGGCCCGCAGATTGCCGGAAGGCTCCCGCCGCGCTAGGCTGCGGCCATGTCCATGTACACGCAACACCGCGCCCAGGCCCTGGAGATCCTGATTGAGGAGCGGGCCGCAGCTGTGCTCTTCACCCATTCCTTGCAGACGCGCAATCACGATTGCGACTTCCGCTTCCGGCCGGAGAGCACCTTCTGGCACCAAACCGGCTTCGCGGAACCCGACAGCGTGCTGGTGCTGCTGCCCGGGCCTGGCCCGCAGCCGGCGGGAGCTGGCGCCCCTGACGACGGCGACGCCGAGAACACAGGCCCGCGCAGCGTGCTCTTCCTGCGACCCAAGGACCGCGAGAAGGAGACCTGGACCGGTCGCCGGCTGGGCCTGGAGGCGGCGCCCCAGGCCCTCGGCGTGGATGAAGCCCACAGCGTCGATGAGCTGTGGACGCTGCTTCCGAAGATGCTCAAGGGCCTGGCCCGCATCGTCTACCGCTTCGGCGAAGACGCGGACCGAGATCGACGCATGGGCGGCGTGGCCCGCGCCCTGCGCGCCCAGGCCCGGGGCGGCGTCGAAGCGCCCCTGGAGTGGATCGATCCGGCGCCGCTCTTCCACGAACTGCGTCTGTTCAAGGGCGAGGCCGAGCTGGCGCTCATGCGGCGGGCGGCGGAGCTGACCGCCCAGGGACACGCCGCCGCCATGGGGGCCACGGCCCCCGGTGTCAGCGAGGCGGAGCTCGATGCCCTCATCGAGTACACCTTCCGGCGCCGGGGCTCCACTGGATGCGCCTACACGAACATCGTGGCCGGCGGGGAGGCGGCCTGCATCCTGCACTACGTGGAGAACGACGCGCCGCTCAAGGATGGCGAGTTGGTGCTGGTGGACGCCGGCGCCGAATGGGACTACTACGCCTGCGATGTGACGCGCACCTGGCCCGTGAACGGCGCTTTCAATGACGAGCAGCGCGCCCTCTACGAGGTGGTCCTGGCGGCGGAGGAAACGGCCATCGATGCCGCACTCCCGGGCGTCTCCTTCTCAACGATCCACGAGGCGGCCCTGGCGGTCCTGGTCCAGGGACTCCTGGACCTCGGCCTGCTCTCCGGCAACATCGACGAGGCCCTTGCCAGCGAGGATTACAAGCGCTTCTTCATGCACAAGACCAGCCATTGGCTCGGCCTGGATGTGCACGACTGCGGCGCCTATGCCATCGATGGCGAGATGCGCACGCTGGAGCCGGGCATGGTCTTCACCGTGGAACCCGGCCTGTATGTGAGCGCCGATGACGAGAGCGTGGAACAGCGCTGGCGCGGCATCGGCATTCGTATCGAAGACAACGTGCTGGTGACCGAGGATGGCCACGAGGTCCTGACCGCCGCCATTCCCAAGTCCGTGGCAGCCATCGAAGCAGCCGTGGGCGGCGAACTCGCCACGGTCAACTCCTGAGGCAATGTTGGCCAGGGCCTGACGCAAGCAAGCCATGACCAGCGACACGCGGGACAGCTCTTCCGGGACAGCGAGCGGCGCATTCAGCGGGTGCTGGACCTTCTCCCGGGCCATCGATGCCCTGGTGGCCTCCGCGCGCCAGGCGGGCCGACCGAGCTTTCTCTGGCTGGCCGGCTGTGTCTACATGTTCCTGGCACCGGGTTGGCACCAGGGCTGGTCCCTGAGCACGGCCCTCATGGAAAACGTAGTGGCCGCGCGGTTGACCCCCTCGGCGGGTCTCACGGGAAACTTCCCCGCCATCGGCATGTCGGGCCCGGGCCAGCTTCTGAACATCCCCAGCGAGGCCGGTTCGGTACTCGCCCTGAGCGGCCAGGGTCTCCTCGTGCTGCTGCTGCCTGTCCTGCTGGTCGGCTTCCGCCTGCAAGCGGGCCTGGCGCGCCTCTCGCCGCCCGCTAGCTGGCGAGCCGCCCTGGCGGCCGGGAGTGGCGGCCGCTCGCCCCGCCTGCGCCAGGCCTGGCGCGCCGGCCGGGGCATTACCCTGTCAGTCGTGGGGCTGAACTTCCTGACCTGGTTCATGCTCCTCGTCTGCGGCGCCTTCATGCTCGGCCCCGTGGTTTTCCTGGACCAGCTCGCCCAGGACCTGCCCGGCAACCTGAACCTGAGTGTGCTCTTTGCCCCGGCGGCCGCCTTCCTTCTGGCCTACGGCTTCCTGCTCTCGGTTCTCTTCCAACTCGCCCTGCAGAGCCTATCCCACAACGCCCGCGGCTCAGGCTCCGCCTTCCAACACGCCTGGCGCCTGGCGCGCCACAACCCCAAGGCCACGCTGATCGCCGTCCTGGTGGATGTCCTGATGCAGCTGGTGGGCGTCGCCATGACCTGGATCGTCGGCCTCTTTTTGGCCATCACTTGCGTGGGCATCCCCCTCATGCCCGTGGCCTCGGTGGCCCTCATGGGTTTTTTGGGCACGACCCGCTGCGCCTTCTGGGCCCGGGCATATCGGGCGCTGGGCGGCATCACCGCCGCCGATGGCATACCGGGAATGAGCCCGGCCGCCGCCGGGAAGCAGGCCTCCGCGGAATGGTGAGCGCGCCAGGGATCGAACCTGGGACCTACTGGTTAAAAGCCAGTTGCTCTACCGACTGAGCTACGCGCCCATTCCGTTGGTCAAGCCACGATCTGCGGGCCGTGGCCCACAATCCGGCGGGGAGCATACACAATGAGCCCGGCCCGCCAAACACCGGGAAACGCTTCCGCCCTTTCTTTTCGTGGCTCGCCGCACTCCGCCTGGCGCTCCGGCTCAGACCTCGAGGATCTCCGCTGACTTCTTCTCCTGGAGTCCGTCCACCTTGCCCTCGAACTCCTTGAGCATGCCCTGGATCTCGCCGTGCAGCTTGCGGTTGTCGTCCTCGGTGATATCGCCGCCCTTCTTCAGGATGTCCGCCTGCTTGTTCAGGTCCCGCCGCGTGTTGCGCAGGGCGATGCGACCTTCTTCGCAGAGGTCCTTGACCTTGGCCACGTACTTGTTGCGCTGCTCGCCGGAGAGCGGCGGAATCGTCAGGCGCACGAGCTTGCCGTCGTTCTCCGGCGTGATACCCAGGTCTGACTTCTGGATGGCCTTGACCACCTCCCCCAGGGCGCTGGCATCAAAGGGCTTGATCACAATCTGGCGCGCCTCGGGGATCGAGATGCCAGCCAACTGGGAGACCGGCGTCGGAGTGCCGTAGTAATCCACGCGGATGTTGTCCACCAGGGCCGAGGAGGCTCGGGAGGTACGAATCGTACGCAGGAGATCTCCCACATGGCCGAGGGCCTTGTCCATGCGCCCGCGCGCGTCCGTCAGTAGTGAGTCGTAGGTCATGGCTTAGCTCCTGATAGTGGTGCCCAGGTCTTCCCCCCGCACAACCCGCTCCAGGTTGCCCTCTTCGAAGAGGTTGAACACGGTCACGGGGAGGTTGTTGTCCATACAAAGGGTGATAGCGGTTCCATCCATCACCTTGAGTCCGTCTCGCAGCACATCCATGTGGGTGAGCTCCGGGATGCGGCGCGCCTGCGGGTCCACCATGGGATCGGCGGTGTAGACGCCATCCACCTTGGTGGCCTTGAGCAGAATCTCGCAGTCGAGCTCCACGGCGCGCAGGGCCGCCGCGGTGTCCGTGGTAAAGAAGGGGTTGCCCGTGCCCCCGGCCATGACCACCACGCGCCCCTTGTCCAGGTGGGCCAGGGCCCGGCGGCGTACGAAGGGCTCCGCCATGCGTTCGATCTCCATGGCGGTCAGGACGCGCGCCCCCACACCGGCCCGCTCCAAGGCGTCCGCCAGGGCCAGGCCATTGATGACCGTGGCCAGCATGCCCATGGCATCCGCCTCGGCCCGCACGGTGCCCGCCTGACTGAAGAGGTTGCCGCGCAGGATGTTGCCCCCGCCGCAAACCACGCCCACCTCCACCCCCGCATTGGCCACGGCGGCGATCTGGGCGGCGATTGTCTCCAGGGCCAGGGGGGCCAGGCCCTGGCCAGTCTCCGGATCGCCCAGGGCCTCCCCGGACAGCTTGAGCAGAATGCGTCTGTGGGTCATGGCGCCTAGAATAGCGTTCCAAGCCGCCCAACCCCACCCCGCAGTACTCCCTGGAGCTGACACGGGCGGTGGCCACCGCCCGTGTCCCCGTCGCCGACTACCTCAGGAGCCGATCTCGAAGCGCACAAAGGCCTCGATTGTGCAGGCACCGCCGAGCTCGCCATCGAGGGCCTGTTGCACGGTCTTGGAATCGTCCATGACCCAGGCCTGCTCACGCAGTACTGACTCGCCGTAGAAACGGGACATCTTGCCTTCCAGGATCCTCTCCTGGATTTCCGCCGGCTTGCCCTCGATCTCGGCGCGGTAGATGTCCTTCTCGCGCTCGACAGTAGCCGCATCCATATCAGCGCGATCGAGCACTGCGGGGCGCGTGGCGGCGATGTGCATACAGAGCGTGCGCAGGGCACCCTCCGCATTGGCCCGCTCCACATCAGTGGTCACGGATACCATGACACCCACCTTCTGATTGTGGTGGACGTAGGTGGCGATCAGGCCGCCGGCGTTCTCCATGCGGCAGACCTCGGACACCTGAATGTTCTCTCCGAGCTTGCTAATGGTGCGCTTGACAGCATCCTCCACGGTCTCGTCGCCGCCCTGCCAGGACTGGCCCAGGGCCACGCTCGCGTCAGCGGGGTTTTCCGAAGCCACGTGCGCACACAAGTCTGTGAGGAAGCCCTCGAAGTCCGGCGTGCGGGCGACGAAGTCCGTCTCGCAGGCCACTGAAACGACGCTGCCCAGGTGCCCCGTATCAGAGACCACGGCAAACACACGGCCCTCGCCCGTGGAGCGCCCGGCCTTCTTCTCCGCCGACTTGAGTCCGGTCTTGCGCAGGTGGTCAACGGCCGACTCAAAGTCGCCGTCGGTGGCACCCAGGGCCTTCTTGCAGTCCATCATTCCGGCGCCGGTGCGCTCGCGCAGTTCCCGGACCATTTTCGCTGTGATCGTCATCGCTGTTTTCCTGTGTTCATGCGGCCGCCCTCGCGGCCAATCTGAGGTGAAACCGAAACTCGCCCGGGAGAGGGCCAGACCGGCACATGTTCCTTGAACCCGTTGCGCCCTGCGGCGCCGCGGGAAAGCTACTGCGGGAAAGTTACTGGTCAGAGGGCTCTGCCGCAGTCTCGGCGGCAACTTCGACCGGTGCCTCGGGGGCCGGCTCGGCCGCAACCGACTCCTGCGCAACGGCATCTTCTGCCACCGGAGCCGCCGGAGCGGCCGGAGCAGCCGGAGCAGCCGGAACGGTAGCCTCCGCCACCGGAGCTGCTGTCTCGCCCTCCGGCGCAGCCGCGGCGGCTTCTTGACGGCTCTCCAACGACCCGGGCAGATCACGCACGGTGCGTGTCGGGCGCGGCTCGTCGCCGGCGTGCTCGTCTTCATGCTTCTCGGCGGAGCCCACGGCGGCTAGCTGCTCCCGTTGCAGGGTGCATCCGGCCTCCACGGCCTCGACCAGCTGGGAAATAACCAGGCGCACGGACTTGAGCGAGTCGTCATTACCAGGGATCACGATGTCCACGCTGGCGGGGTCGCAATCCGTGTCCAGCAGGCCGATGACGATCACGCCCATCTTGCGCGCTTCGCGCACGGCGTTGTACTCACGCCCGGGATCCACCACGACCATGGCGCCCGGGATGTTGGACATCTCGCGAATGCCGCCCAGGTTGCGCGTGATCTTGCGGCGCTCGCGGCGCAGCTTGGAGATCATCTTCTTGGAGAAGGCCTCGATACTGCCGTCTTCCTCCATCTTCTCCAGCTCCTCCAGCCTCCGCAGGCGACTGCGAATCACTGAGAAGTTGGTCAGCGTGCCGCCGATCCAACGCTCGGTGACGATCGGCATACCCGTACCCAGACCGGCGTCCTGGATGACACCCTTGACCTGGCGCTTGGTACCCACCCAGAGCACCGAGGAGCCCCCGGCGGCCAGCTGCTGCAGCAGGTTCTGCGCGCGCAGGATGCCGCGCATGGTCTCCTTCAGGTTGATGACATGCAGCTGGTTGCGACGCCCGTGAATGTAGGGCGCCATCTGCGGGTTCCAGCGCGCTGCCCGGCAGCCAAAATGGACGCCGGATTCAATCAGTTCTTTTACGGTCAGGTTTCCCATCGAGGATTTGTTTATCTGGCGCCTTCACCGGCGCCTGGTCGCCCGTCCCGGGCGGAGCATCTGAAGTTGTCCGGGGCCGCGGCCTGCCATTTCGCTCTCCCGAGGCCCTTGGGGCAGGGGGAGGAGGTGCGGATAGCCAGCCACCCGGCGCCGGGCGTCCATAGGGACACCCTCGCCGGGCCAGCTCCCGGTATGAAAAGGGGGCACAGATTCTAAGGACCGCGCCTCCCCTGTCAATCGACCGGGCATCCAAAATAGGTCCCCGGGCGCGACATCTGCGACCAGGCGGTCCCCGACCCTGTTCCAGACGGGCCCCGCAGGCCCCCATCCCGGAAAACGCCGGAGGCGCGCCAGGCATTCCAACTTCCTTGATACTGTAACGAGAAGCGCCTGTCCCGTGGGAGATTGAATAGGATCCTGCAGCGGGCAGCAGCCCTGCCCAGGCCCCATGAGCTCCCTCACCCGCATTCTGATCTGCGACCACCGAGACGACGGCCTCGCCGCCGCCCTGGGACCCCTCCGGGATACCGACCACAGCCTGGAGTTCACCGGCAACCTGCGCCAGAGCCTGGCGGCCCTGGCGGCCAGCCCTCCGGATCTGGTGGTCATCGACCCCCTCTCGGGTGCCGGGGAGACCGAGCTTGCCGTCCTCGACCGCCAGCGCGGCCTGCCCCTCCCGGTTCCCCTGCTGGTCATCGGCGATCCGGCCCACCCCCGGCGCGGGGCCAACCTCTCGCGCCACCTGCGCGCCCCCTGGGACTTCGCCCTACGCGACTTCGACCTGGAATACCTGCGAGTCCGCCTGGAACAACTCCTGGCGGTGCGCTCCCAGATGGAGGAGCTCCAGACCGTCACGCGTCGGGCCATCACCGACGATGTCACCGGCCTCCTGCGACACAACGCATTCATGGACGAACTCGGGCGCGAGTTCGGGCGCAGCCGGCGCTACGGCCGCCCCCTGTCCCTGGTCGTCCTCGACCTCGACGCCTTCGGCCAGGTCAACAAGGACTTCGACCTCTCCACCGGCAACCTCGTGCTGCGCCGCGTGGGGGAGCTGCTGATGGCCCGGCGCTCTGCCGACCGCCCCGGGCGCCTGGGCGGCGACGAGTTCGGCCTGCTGCTGCCGGAGACCGGCCGCGTGGCCGCGGCCCAGGTGGTACAGCATCTGACCCGCGCCATCAGCGAGCTCTCCGGTCCCATCCCCGGGTTCGAGCGCGAGCTGCATATCACCGCCAGCCTGGGCTTTGAGACCTTCAGCGGCAGCGACCTGGAGTCACCGGAGGTCCTGCGGCGCCATGCGGAAGCCGCCATGAACCGTTCCAAGCATTCCGGCGGCAACTGCGGCACCTACTACCGTGGCCCGCAGGAGGACGCCCCGCGCCAGCCCCTGCCCGGGCATCTGGACTGAGGTCGGAGCCCCTAGGCCCTGCGCCCTGGAGGGCCGTGTTCCCGCCGGCTTTGGTCCGCCCCTAGCGCACCAGCAGCAAACCGAGCCAATCGGCCCGATCGCCGGCAAAACCATCGTCGGTGGCGTCCACGACCAACACCAGCTCCCGCCCGCCGCTGAGGTCCAGGCTCGGCAGGTCGAGGGGACCGTCGGCGGCGCGCAGGGGTGGGCTCTGCCACAGGCGCTTTCCATCCAGGAGAACGCTGAAAACCGCCACCCCGCCGGTCCCCAGGAGGCGCGCCGAATCATCCAGGGCAACGCTGCCGCGTAGGCCGGACCAACCCGGAACGGCGAAGGTCAGCGCGCTGGGGGCATGCACGCCCAGACCCCGGGCATGGCGCCGGCCTCCTGCCATGAGCGGCGTGCCGGTCACGGACAGGTCCACGCGCGCGGGCCAGGTCATGCCCAGTTCATCGCCGAAGGGGGAAAGGGGACCGAGGTCCGTGGGAGTCAGGTCAGAGAGAAAGGCCAGGCTGCCGTCCTCGATCAGAATGGTGTCGATGGCAGCCGCCGGCAGCGCCAGGTCGCCGCAACCGGGAATCTTCATCAGGCAACCGCTGCCGCCCAAGGCAGTCAGAGCGCCAGACAACCTTCCCCCATCTGTGAGATCCACCGTGACCCAGGCATCCGCGCCCGTCCCGGGCCCGGCCCCAACCTCGTCACCAGCTCCGGCTTCCTCTCCGGCGAGCACCTCGAGGAAGAGCCCGCCCACTTCGTCCCAGGCGTAGGCCCGGGTACCGAGGTCGCTCGTGAATAGCAGTCCGTCCCAGGTGAACTCCTCCAGGAAACCATCCACTCGATCCAAGGCGAGACCGCCAGCCGGCGCCCCACCGCCCCCGGAAGCCGCCCGGGTGTGATAGAGGCGATCGCCTTCCGCCGCCGGTCCCCAGTCCGTTCCCCCGGCGGCGCGCCGCTCTGGAAACTCCAGGGCCACCAGGCGCTCCACGGGCAGGGACAGAGCCACCTCCCCGGCCCCCGGCCCCGCGCAACCCATGGAGATGGCGAGCAGCTCCTCGTCGCCCCCGGTGGGTCGCCCGGAAAGGCGTCCCCCATCGGTGAGCTGCACCAGCATGGGCCCCGCCTCTGGCCTCTGGGCCTGGCTGTCAATAAAACGGATCAGGCGGCCGGCGCCGGTGACCAGCTGCCGCAGCTCAGCGCCCGTGAGAACTGTGAAGGAGGCTCCCCGGCGAACTTCAAGCGCACCGTCCGCCGCCTCCAAGATGACCCGAGGCCCATCGGCGGCGGAGGCCGCTGACTGGACGAGGGCCACGGCGGTCATGACGAAGGCTTCTCTGAGACGCGGCAACATGGGAGGAGAATAGCTCTCCCCGGGCCCCAGGCAACCGGCGCCTCCCGCCGCCGACCCTCCCGGGCAGAGCTTCCTCCGGGTTTCCCGCCCCGGCTGCCCCGACCTCCGCTGCGGGCCAGCCCCCCCGCCCCCCCCGACAGGCTCCCGGGCGGCTCCTACTGCCAACCTGGCAGAGTGCCTGACTGACCCCCGGGCGCCCTGCCATACCGGCAGCCCGACGCCGCCCCGGACCGGGTCAGCCCCGGCCCTGGAGCCCCGGGAGAGGTCCCTGTGGCACGCTTGCGGCCCCGCTCGCCAGCGGCACCGTTCTTGCTTTGGCGCCCCCACCAACGCCCGTCGGGCCCCGGTTCGCCGGTGCTCCGGCCACGGCATCAGCTCCCCTGGAGCCATAAACTACCGGGCGGAGGACAGGCAGCGAGCCGGTCCCGCCACTTCACCACAGCACCGAGATCACAGAGCATCCCATGTCCAAGCAGATGGTTTTCGAATCCGACGCCCGCGAGTCCATTCAACGGGGTGTCGAGAAGCTAGCCCGCGCCGTTGTCACCACCCTGGGTCCCCGCGGCCGCAACGCAATCCTCGACAAGGGTTGGGGTGCGCCCACGGTCACCAAGGACGGCGTCTCCGTCGCCGAGGAGATCCAACTCGCCGATCCCTACGAGCAGATGGGTGCCCAGCTCGTCAAGGAAGTGGCCAGCAAGACCAGTGATGTGGCCGGTGACGGCACCACCACGGCCACGCTCCTGACCCGTTCGATCCTCGATGCGGGCCTCAAGGCCATCACCGCCGGCGCCGCCCCGGCCCGGGTGACCGCCGCCCTGCGCGCCGGACGCGCCGCCGTAACCGAGGCCCTGGTGACGTCGTCAAAGCCCGTCAGCGGCTCCGCCGAGATCGCCCAGGTGGCCACTATCTCCGCCAACAACGACACGGACATCGGAGCCCTGATCGCCGAAGCCATGGAGAAGGTGGGCAAGGACGGTGTGATCACCGTGGAAGACGGCAAGACCATGGAGACGGACGTTTCCATCGTCGAAGGCATGCAGTTCGATCGCGGCTACCTGTCGCCCCACTTCGTCACCGACACCAGCAAGATGGAGGTGGTTTTCGACAAGCCTCTGGTGCTGATTCACGAGGGCAAGATCTCCTCGGTCCAGAAGCTCCTGCCGCTCTTGGAGTCCATCAAGGAAGCCAACGGCCAGCTCCTGATCATCGCCGAGGATGTGGAATCCGAGGCCCTGGCCACCCTGGTCGTCAACCGCATCCGCGGCATCGTCCAGTGCTGCGCCGTGAAGGCCCCGGGCTACGGCGATCGGCGCAAGGCCATGCTCCAGGACATCGCCGCCCACACGGGCGCCAACGCGGTCATGAAGGACCTGGGCACGGAGCTGGACGAGGTCACCCTGGCCGACCTCGGCACGGCCAAGCGCATTGTCATCGACGGCGATAACACCACCATCGTCGACGGCGCCGGCCAGCGCGAGGCGGTCCAGGCCCGCGTGGACCAGATCCGCATGCAGATCGAGAACACCAGCTCCGACTACGACCGCGAGAAGCTCCAGGAACGCCTGGCGCGTCTGACCGGCGGCATCGCCCAGATCAATGTGGGCGGGGCCACGGATACGGAGGTCAAGGAGCGCAAGGCACTCATCGAAGACGCCCTGCACGCCACGCGCGCGGCCGTCGAAGAGGGCGTCCTGCCCGGCGGTGGCGTGGCCTTCCTGCGCGCCCGCGCGGCCCTCGACGGCCTGGCCACCGAGGATGATCACGAGTTCAACATGGGCCTCATGATCCTGCACGAAGCCCTGGCCCTGCCCCTCTCGACGATTGCCTCCAACGCCGGGCACGATGGCGCCGTGGTGGCCCACCGCACCCTGCGCCAGGACAGCGCGACCTACGGCTTCAACGCCCTCAGCGGCGAGTACGGGGACATGCTCGAGATGGGCATCCTCGATCCCACCAAGGTCACCCGCACGGCCCTGGAGAACGCCGTCAGCGTGGCTTCCCTGCTCTTGACCACCGACGCCCTGATCGCCAACAACCCGGAGCCCGCCGGCCCCCCCGAGGGCATGGAAGGCATGGACGACATGGGCATGGGCGG
>DASCNH010000133.1:0-11220 GCA_036011365.1 Planctomycetota bacterium
GGCAACGCCACCAAGGCCCTGGCCAACTTCGAGCAAGCCGACGCCGCCAGCGGTGGCGACTTCTCGACGCGCTTCTGGGTACTGCGCGCCTGGATCGCCCTCGGGCGCTTCAACGACACGCTGGACGCCGTAGAACGCCTGGTGGCCAGCGGCCTGGGCGGTGAACGCATCGACTACCTGTTCGGCATGGCCTTCCACGGCAAGGGCGCCAGCTACCTGGCCCAGGGCGTGCGCGACAGCTCCGTGGGCATGGCCTTCAACGATGCCCTCGGCTATCTGCTGAGCGCCACGGAAGCGGCACCCGCTGAGTTCCCGGATGCCTGGTCCCCACTGGCGGAAGCGGCCTGGTATGGCCAGGACCTGCTCGTGGCCCGGGACGCGGCGGAGAAGGCCGTCGCCCTGGACAAGCGCGATGCGAATGCCGCCTATGTGCTGGGGCGCGTGGCGCTCTCCCAGTTCGTGGCCGTCAAGGACGACAGCGGCCGCACGGCGGATGCCGAGGAGCATCACAAGCAGGCGCGCCGGGCATTCGAGTCCGGCATCTCCATCCTGCGCAAGCCGAAGGAGGCTGCCGCCAAGGCGCTGCTGGCCAAGCTCCAGGCGCGCCTGGGAGATACGCTGCTCTGGAAACAGAAAACCGAGGCTGCTGGCCAGGCCTACGGCGACGCCATGGGCTGGGATCCCACGGCCGTGGACTACGGACAGCTGTGGAGCAGTCTGGGCGCGGAGGGCCTGCTGGCTTCCCTGGAGGTTGGCGCCAAGGCCTTCACTGAGAACCACGGCACGGAGAACAACGCCGACGCCACGCTGCTCTGGTGGCTGGGCTACGCGCGCTTCACGGCAGTCGACTATGCGGGCGCGGAGAAGGCCTTTGCAAGCTGTGTGGCAAAGTGGCCGGACTACGCCAACAGCTGGTTCTACATGGGCCTCAGCCGCTATCACCAGACGAAATACCTGGAGGCCGGTGAGGCTTTTGCGCAGAACTGGGATGCGGATCCCAATGACCTGGTGGCCTCCATCGACGGCAACCGGGAGACGCACACGGCCATCTTCCAATACGTGATCGGACAGTTGGCGGCCAAGCAGAAGTTCGTCTACGCCGCCAAGCTCTCCGAAGCCCTGGCCGGCTCCCAGCCGGATGACTGGCGTTTCCCCAACAACGCCGGCCTATTCTGGCGCAACCAGGCAGAGGTCCTGTTGCGCGCCCTGGGCCGCAGCGCCAAGACCAAGGCCAAGGCCGCCGAGTTCTTCGAGAAGGCCCTGGTGCAGTACGAGGCGGCCCTGGCCCTGGATCCCGAGCATCCGAACCTGCTGAACGACACGGCAGTCATCTTGCACTACGGCCTGGCTCGGGAGGACGAGCGCGCGGCTGAACTCTACCGCCAGGCCATCAAGTTCGCCGAAGTGCGCCTGGGTCGTGACGGGCTCAGCGCCGAGGACCGGGACCTCTACGAGACGGCCCTGCACGACGGCAAGAACAACCTCAAGAAGTTGGACAAGGGCGAGCGCCGTAACGGCTGAGGCCCCGCGCATGAGCAACTCCGGCGCCTGGCTGACCGCGGGCCCCGCGGACGATCCCTTGATCGTCCTGCGCTCCGACTTCTGGGGTTACAACTCCATCGGCATCATCGGGGAGGACTCCGCCTGCGCCGTGGATCCCGGCGTGCGCCCGGGGGAGCTCACACGTCTGCGCCGCAGCCTCGAAACACGGCGCGGACAACGGCTCGTTTCCAATGTCGTCCTGACCCATTCCCACCATGACCACATCCGCGGCTGGCAGGCTTTCCCCGGAGCGCGGATCAGCATGCCGCAGGTGGCCGCAGAGAAGCCTGCCCAGGCCCGCCAGCGCATTCTGGCAGCCGTACGCGCCATCGACGAGCACCTCGCTGTGACTGCACCGGAGTTCACCTACCCTCTGGTGGACGAGGCCTTCGATGAGATGCTCGCCTTCGACCTCGGCCGTTGCCCGGTCGAGGTGCACTTCCTGCCCGGACATTCGAACTGCACCAGCGTCGTCCACCTGCCGAGTTGCAAGACCCTGCTCACCGCCGATTATCTGGTCATGCCGGGCCTGCCCTACTGCCGCTGGGAAGTGGAATCCCATGAAGATGCCCTGCGCACGCTCCTGCGCTGGTGTGGTGAGTGGGGAGTGGAGCGCATCGTCCCCGCCCACAACGAGATACTCCAGGGCGAGCGCCTGCGCGCCGCCATCTTGGAGGATCTGGAGTACTTCGCCGTGCTGCGCGAAGTTGTGGCCAGCGAACTGGCCTGCGGGCGGGATCGTGAAAGCGCCGTGCGCCGGGCCGCCAAGCGCATGGGAGTGCGCCGGGGCCGCGACATCGGCGGCCGCCGCCGCCAGGACCTGGACAACGCGCGGCGTGTCCTAGGCGTGCTCGGAAACTGAGCCCCGGTCCGGCCTCAGAACGACCAAGCACAGAACGACCAGCGTACCGGAGGCGGCGAAGAGGCCACGCACACCGAGCAGCGGGAGCAGCGCGCCACCCACGGGTCCCGCCAGAGCCACCGCCAGCGTGCGGGCGCCGAAGACAATGCCGAAGGCGCCACCGCGCCGATCGGCGCTGATCTCCGCCGCCGCCAGGCCGAAGGCGCTGGGCCCCGCACCAGCCGTGGAAACGCCCAGGGCCAGGCGCGCCACGAGCACCACCGCATAGACAGGCGCCAGGGCGTGGCACCAGAGGCAGGCTGCCGTGAGGCTCGCGCACAGGAGCAGTGTGGTACGGTGCCCGCGGCGATCAGCCCGCTTTCCCCAGCGGGGTAGGGCGATCAGGTTGGCCAGGGCCAGGGCAGCGAATAGCAGGCTGGTGTAGTGGGCGCTGACCTCGCCCCCGGCCGCGCCCGGCCCCCGGAGATCCCGCACGAAGAACTCCAGCTGCGGATTGGTGGCGCCCAGGCCGAACTGAATCCAGAAGAGCAGAACGATGCCGCTGCGTAGCGTGCGATTCCCCCACACTGCCCTGATATCCCGCAGCGTGCCACCCAGGACGGCACGGGCCAGGGAAACCAAACCTTCCCGCCGCCCGCGCTCCGGTGCACGCCGGGTGGAAACATCCTCGCGGGCCAGAAGCACGACCAAGAACGCGGCCAGACCGGCGCTGGCCGCCACCCAACCGAAGACCGCCCGGTGCCCCACGCTCTCCCCCACCAGACCGCCGAGCAGCGGCCCGATAACAGCCCCCAGGGCCAGGGCTGTCTGCAGTGTGCCGGCCACGCTCCCCTGACGACCGGGTGGTGCCTGGACGCTGACCAGCGTGATGCTGGGCGCCATAAAACCCGAGAAGGTGCCCTGGCACAGGCGCAACAGGAACAGCTGTAGCGGCGTCTTCGCAAATGCCATGGCCCCGACAAAAACCACGATGCCCAGGAGTGAACGCACGAGCATCAGCTTGCGGCCGAAGCGATCGCCCAGCGCGCCCCACAGGGGTGAGGCCACCGTGGCCGCCAGGGGCGCTGCACCGAAAATCAGGCCGCTCCATAGCGCCACCTCGTCCCGTCCCGAAAGCCCCAATTCTTCCAACAGGCTGGGAAAGAAGGGCAGGAAGCTCATCATCCCAATCCCGGCCAGTAGATTGGCCACCCACACTACCCACCATGTTCTCTTCCAGGAATCCACGCCCCCAGCATCGGGTCCGGGGAGTGTCAATGCCCGGGTGAAGGGCGAAATAAAACGGGCCGGCGCCTGCCGGCCCGCAGGCTGTGCCTACCTATCGGGGAGGGCAGCTAGGTAGAGGCGAATCTGTTCTTCGTATTCGAGGACAGCCAAGCGACTCTCTTCCTGAGCCGCATCCACAGCGGGACTGTCTCCGGGACCGCTCTACAGATTGGCACTTATTCGCTCACCCGAATCGAGAGTGAACCGGCCAGATGCGGATATCCGATCCTTGGAGGATTCTGTCTTTGAGGAGCCCCGTCCCTCAGGACGACCAAGGCCCTCGAAGCAATCGCCGCGCTCTGACGCACTGCCCTGAGTTGTTGAATGCACGATCTACTCCCGGCGACTAGTACAAGTGACATTCTGCCCCACAGCCACTCGCAGGTCGGTCCCACAAGAGCATTCACATCCCGCCGAGTCGAGTCCCTGCACCCCACAATCCCCATGGCCATTGCAGCGACGACACCACCGCCACCTCGTGCTGCAAAGTTCTCGTCCTGTGAAATCACAAGAGTGGATGATCCGGCATGGCCGGCCACCACGGTCCCCAGAACCTCTACACCACGCCGAGAGAGGAGTCCGGCGGCAGGCTGGTGCCCGCGCCGGTCTCCCGACGAGGCACGAACACATCCGCCAGCTGTGCTCTGCTGGCATCGAACTCGTCTTGCCGGGCTAGAAACACGGCCACGATATCGGGATCAAACTGGCGGCCTGAGAGCGCGCCAATCCAGGACACAACGCGTTCGTGATCCCAGGCCGGCTTGTAGCGGCGCTCTGTGGTCAGGGCGTCGTAGACATCAGCCAGGGAGAGAATACGAGCGGAGAGCGGGATGGCCCCTCCGGAGAGGCCGCGGGGGTAGCCGCTGCCGTCCCAACGTTCGTGATGACATAGGGCGATGTCGCGGCCCATGGCCAGGAAGTCGTAGGCATCACCCTGTTGCATGGCGCTCTCCAGGGTTTCGGCTCCGATGGTTGTATGCGTGTGCATGACCGCTTCCTCCTCACGCGTGAGCTTGCCAGGCTTGAGAAGAATTGAATCCGGAATGGCGACCTTGCCAATATCGTGCAGGGGGCTGGAGCGGGCCAGGTGGTCAATGAACTCTGAGGTGATGTAGTCACCGTAGTGGCCCGCCTCGACCAGGCCCTCAGCCAGTTGACGGCAGTAGGCTGCCAATCGTTTCAGATGTAATCCGGTCTCGTTATCCCGCCGCTCTGAAATGCCAGCCAAGGCCAGGATAGTGGCCTGCTGGGCTGCGTCACGCTCGTGGCGGCGCAGTTCGTTGCGCACGGCAATGGCGGTGGAGGAAGCCAACAAGTTTAGGCTTTCGCGCTCCCGGGGAGGCAAGGCACCGGCGTGATTACCAGAGCCCGACGTGGCCCTGAGTAGAATCTCTCCAAGATTACCGTCACTGGAGCAGAGCTCCTCCCGGTGTACTTTCTCCTCTGCGGAAGCCTGGCTGGAAACATCACTGCCATCCCCCGCGCGGCGCGGCCACTGGCCTATCAACACCTCGGCGGCACGCTGCGGGTGACGGGGATCTCTTACCCGGACCAAGGCCGCGGAAACCTGCAACAGCTCCATAGCTGCTCGGGCTGATGCCTCGGCTATTTCCTGAAGTGTGTTGGCACTGTTGAGCTCCAGGGCCAGATCGTGCAGGCGACGCATGGCGGTGGTCTGGACAGCAATACTATTCTCGAGCACATCCGTGATTCCCTCAAGGGACGCCCGAGCACAACGCAGGCGACCAGACGGTTCGCGTTCGTCCTCGGCTGCACGCTGGGCGGCCAGGGCCCCGTCCACGGCGGCGCGCAATTCCTCCTCCACCACAGGCTTGGCCAAGGACTGAAAGAGGTTGCACTCGCGAGCAACAGCCGGAGCGCCAGGACCTCGGGCGGGCAATGTGCTGGAGTCGGTCAACAAAATACCCATGACCCGCGGGTGCCGGTTGTACAACTCACACAAAAAATCATGCCCACCCATGTCAGGTAGGTTTGCGTCAACCAGCACCAGGGCCACCGATTCATCGCCACCGATAAGATCGAGGGCCTCTTCCCCGTGGTAACAGGTGAGTACCCGCTGCTCCGGACCCAGGCAGCGGCCCAGCTGCTCCCGGATAGCCTGGGCGGCTTCAGCGATGACGACGGCGGTGCTCACGGTGGTGGATTCTGGTTTTTCGCGGGATCGGGGCATGATAGCTCCGCGACCATACTCACCTGCGGCGGGTTCCATGTGGGGCAATAGGCGGATTGCCGCAACTCCCCGCCTGGGACCCATGTCCTTCTTCCGGCGCATCCAGCGACATCACATCAATAGGAGAGGCTGCCAGCCTGAATGATATGCGACGTTCTTGTTTATTGTGATCACACCTTGCGGGTTGTCCCAATACAACCGCTAGAGCGCCCTATTGTGCCCTTCACACGGAGATCATGCCATTCACACCTTCTTGCACCCTCCTATGTCGCGCACCCGCCTTCAATGTTGCATTTGATATGCAGGCGGCGCGCAGGTGGCGGTCAGCGGCAGGCCTAGCATGCTCCCCCCACCTTCCCAGTCAGTTTCGGTAGCTCTGCAGGGGCGCAGGAACGCGGCCCCCACGGCGGCGCAGGCCTTCCGCCGAGAAGGCACCGGGATCCTGAATGATCGCTGTGCCGAGCAGGCCGCCCCAATCGTGGGTTTCCCCCGGCGCCTTGCCGGGCACCGGGATAATGCGCACGGCGGTGGTCTTGCCATTCACCATGCCCACGGCCAACTCGTCGGCGATGATCCCGGAAAGCGTGGCCAGCGGCGTGTCGCCAGGCACGGCCACCATGTCCAGGCCCACGGAACAGACCGTGGTCATGGCCTCGAGCTTCGCCAGGGAAAGGGCCCCGTCGCGCACGGCTTCGATCATGCCCTGATCCTCTGACACCGGAATGAAGGCCCCGGACAATCCTCCCACGCTGGAGGAAGCCATGACCCCACCCTTCTTGACCGCATCGGTCAAGAGGGCCAGCGCCATGGTGGTGCCCGGCGCGCCGGCGCGCTCGACTCCGATCAGCTCGAGGATGTCAGCCACCGAGTCCCCCACCGCCGGCGTGGGCGCCAGGCTGACATCGACAATTCCGAAAACCGTACCCAGGCGCCGCGCTGCCTCGCGCCCGACGAGTTCACCTACGCGGGTGATCTTGAAGGCCGTGCGCTTGATGGTCTCCGCCACGGAAACGAGATCTGCCTCCGGTCCCAGGCGGGCCAGGGCCGAACGCACAGCACCGGGCCCGGACACGCCCACATTGAGCACAGTCTCCCCCTCACCCACACCGATGTGAGCCCCGGCCACAAAGGGATTGTCCTCCACCGGGTTGCAGAAACAGACCAGCTTCGCGCAGCCCAGGGCACCCTGGTCCCTGGTCAATTCGGCTGTTTCCAGCACCACCTCGGCGAAGCGGTTGACCGCATCCATGTTGATTCCGGCCCGCGTGGTGGCCAGGGAGACGGATGAGCACACATGTTCGGTCTCCGCCAGGGCCCGGGGAATTGAATCCACAAGAGCCCGGTCAGATCGCGTGAAGCCCTTGTGCACATAGGCCGTAAAGCCGCCGATAAAATCGACACCGACCTCCTTGGCGGCGGCGTCCAGGGCGCGGGCGAAGGGCGTCAGGTCGGCAGCCCCCGAGGCGGCGGCAACGCCGGAGATGGGCGAGACCGCGATGCGCTGGTTGACGATGGGCACGCCGTAGTCGGCGGCGATTGAATTCGCCACGCTGACCAGGTTGCGCCCCTGGTGCACGATCTTGGCGTAGACCTTCTCGCAGGCGCTCTCCAGGTCAGCGTCGGCACAATCTCCCAGGTCGATACCGAGGGTCGTGGTGCGAATGTCGAGCGTCTCCAGCTCGACCATGCGGATCGTCTCGAGGATTTCCTGATCGGTGAATGACATGGAACTGGCGGCCTCTACACGCGGTGCATGAAGCGGAAGACGCGCTCATGCATGACGCGCACCACATACTCGCCCTCGCCTCCCAGGCATTCGAGGCGCGCCTTGAGTTCAGCAAAAGGCTCGGGACCCAGGGTCGTTGTCAGCACCAGATGGAAGAAGCTGTCGACCATCTTCTGAGATATGTTGTCGATATTGGCCCCGGCCTCGCCCAGCGCACCGGTGACCTCAGCCAGAACGCCGGGGCGGTTGCGACCGACCACCGTGACGACCACTGTCGTCCCTGGACCGGTGGAACCCTCTGGCTCGGGCAGTTCATGCTGGCGCGCCGCATCCGGGCCGCGATCCGGCGGGGATGCACTCCAATCACCAGCCGCAGTACGCAGTTGCAAGCCGGCCGCGCGGGCCGCCTCCAGGGCCTGGGGTGTGACAACGGTAGTTGCGTCAATGAGTAGCTCGGGACCATTGGCCCGGCGCACATCCTCTGCGGTCAGAAAGCGGCGTCCCATTACTTGTGGTTCTCCAGGAGATCGGTGCCAAAGGCCACCGGACCACTGGCGGTCAGGCGCGAGATCACGGCGCGCCCGCCGCGCACCTGAACTACGAAATCTCCCTCGGTGGATAGCACGCGGTGCCACATGCAGTCGCTTTCACCGCCCTGTGAGCCGCACTCCCCGGAAGCCGCTGCACCTTCCAACAGGCGCACGCCACGGGTGAAGGCCAGATCCCGGGCCGCGGGCGTCACGATGGTCCCGGGCTCCAGGCGCACGCTCTCCCCGGCGCTCATCTTGCCCACGCAACTCTCGGTGATCAGCTTCCTGGCGGCCAAGGGACAGTCCTACAGGTGGCGAACCAGATCAACATGGGGGCGCGGGATAATCACCTCGCGGGCCAGTTGGCCGCATTCGGTGGCCAGCGTGGCTCCGGCGGTCACCGCTGAACGCACGTCGCTGACCTCGCCGGTGAGCGTGAAGTAACTCTTGCCGCCCAAGCCATTGGCGATGCGCAGCTCAAGCATGTCCACCGTAGCGGTCTTGAGAGCCTGATCCGCCGCCAGGATGGAGGCCGCCACCGTGTGCGTTTCGATCACACCCAGGGCATCGAGGGTACCATCCACGGTGCCGCCGCGGCGGCGTAGGCCCTGCTCCACCTGTTCATGCACGTTGGGAATCATCAGCTGATCCACCAAGTCATTGGCGGCCAGTTCCGCTCCGCGCCGCACGCTGCTGCGCACATCTTCCACGGCGCCCGTGAAGAGCATCACATACTTGCCCGGCTGCACGGCCGTGGAGACCAGAAGCTCGATGTCCGCCTCCCAGAGGACCGCATCGGCCACTTCAATGCCCCGGGCCACGGAACACAGTTCCAAGAGGCCGATGGCGGGGCCCAGGCCCATTTCGTCGCGTAAGGCGGGGTTGGTGTCAGTTGCATTCATGGTTTCGAGGTCTCCGTACTGCTGGGATTGGGTTCGTCAGCTCTTGGCCTTACTTGTCCTGTTCCGCGGTGGGGCCGATCAGCCGGCCGCCTTCCAGTTGTGCTTCGTCGATGATGGCCGCCACGGCGGTTTGGAAGCCAATGTCGTGGCCGCGCCCTATGACGTGGCGTGCGGCGCGTCCAAAAACCACCAACACACGCTCGCCGATGCCCGCGCCCAGGGGATCGACGGCCACCATCGTTTCCGCTGATGCGTCGCCGTCCGTGGTGAAGGGACGCACGATTAGCAGGCGCAATCCCTCCAATGTGTCGTCCTTCTGCGTGGCCCACAGGTTACCGACAACGGTTCCCAGGAGCATCAGCTGCCTCCCCCGTCTTGCACCACGTCCCGCGGGCGCCAGGAGGCGGGCATCTGCGGGGCGTGCACATCATCGACGATGCCGACGATGGCCGCTTCAAAGGCCAAGTCACCGTCGCCGCCGCAGGCCACGCGCGCCGCCTTGCCGAAGGCCACCACCACATGCTCACCCAGGTTCGCCCCCAGGGGATCGGCGGCCACCACCGGCGTGACCTTGCGCGCCGCCGGGTCGCGGGCCTCGTCAACGGCCTCTACTACCAGGAGCCGCCGCCCGTTGAGGTCCGGGCTCTGGCGCGTGGCCCAGACCTGCCCGACGACCTTGCCGAGGAACATCAGTCGACCCCCCGATTGGCGCGGCCACCCACGCCTGACAGCGCCCGACGCACGGCGCCCACGGCGGCCTCGATCTCCGCGTCACCGCCGGCCAGGCGCAGGCGCCCCACGGCGCCCTCGGCCCCCAGTCCCACCAGACGCACCGGAGCGGCCTTCTCGGCCTCGTTGGCGGCCAGCACCACATGCACGGCTGGGTTGACCTCCAGCGTATAGAGCGTGTCGCCCCCCAGAACCAGCATCCCCGCCCGGTTGCGGTTGATCAGCATGGCGTGGTGATCGTCGATGCGGTGGATGATCTCGTCGGTCAGAACGTGCGGCATGAGTTGATCGTCCACTGATACACCCGCCGCGGCCATGATGGCGGCTCCGGCCTGGCGCACCTGACCCTGGTCCGGGCCATGCACCTCAAGAGTGCCGTAGCTGCGCTCGGTGATCAGCGCGCCGGGCGTCACCTCGCAACTCTTGAGAGCCGCGTCCATCAACCGATTGATGGCGATGCCCGGCCGCACCTCAAACCAGAAGGAGGCCTCCCCGGAAACCGGGAAGTAGCCGTCAGAGTTCGCCGCGCAGGTGGCGGCAAACTGCGGCTGCATCTGATCGATGTGCACCGCCCCCCGGAGTTCCAGGGGCAGGTTCTGGCGCTTGGACAAGGTGATCTCCAGTCAGAACGGCAACGGCGCGCTCAAGCACCGTGCCGCAGCTGAATCAGGTCCCCGGGTTCTCGGGCAGGTAGCCTTCGAGGTCCATGGCCGGGCGCGGGATGACGTGCACCGAGACCAGCTCACCCACGCGGCGAGCGCCGGCGGCGCCCGCTTCCGTGGCGGCCTTCACGGCGCCGACTTCCCCACGCACCATGACGGTGACGAGCCCGGCACCGCTCGTTTCCTTGCGTAGCAGGGTAACCCGCGCCGCCTTGACCATGGCGTCCGCAGCTTCCACGGCACCGACTAGACCACGGGTCTCGATCAGGCCCAATGCGATTTCTGTTTCCATCTGTTGATTCTGTGTTTGGTTGGAGGAGCCGAGGCTCCCGGTTCACGGCCCGGGCAGTGCCCGTGCGCGTTTTCTGTAATGAGCCTCAGGCGGTGCAGGCTCCGGTGGTGACCTGTTGGTGGGGACAGCCCTGGCAGGGGCCCAGGGGACAGCCGCTCCCGGCCTGGGAGAGGATGGTGCGTATTTCGTCGGCGGACAGGCTGGCCCCGAGGGCGTTGGCGGGGGCGCTTGAGACCAGCTGGCCGGCACCGGCCGGGGCAACCGGGCGCGGTGCGCTCTGCTCGCCTGTCGCCAAAGCGGCCGGCGCTGCCGTGGCAACGCCGGTTGTGCTGCTGCGCGCCGCGTCGCTGAAGCGCGGGGCAGCTTGGGACGCGGTCATGGACCGGGTCACGGACCGGGTCACGGACCCGCGCGGTGAAGCCTTCTGGGCGCTGACCACCTTGGGCCGCATGGCAGTCGCTCCGAAGGCGGCCTTCTCCGCCGTCGCCGGGGCCGGGTTGCCACGCCAGTTGCTGGCG
>DASCNH010000134.1:0-9330 GCA_036011365.1 Planctomycetota bacterium
GATTATCGGAATGCGGATACCCGCCACGGGCACAGCCAGGGAGCTGAAGCGCGATGCCAGCTCCGTGTGCAACGAGGTGCATCCGTAGAAGATCAGCACCGCCAATGACCAAAAGGCCACCATGCGCGCCATTCTTCCCTGATCCTTCTTATAAGCTGCCATGAGACTTATCCGCTTAGGCTAGAGCTTCTTTTCCTTATGTGAGGTGTGCTGCCTGCAGAAGCGGCAGTACTTCTTCTTCTCGAGCTTGTAGGCCGCCTTCTGACGCTTGTGCGTCGTGTAGTTGCGGTTTCTGCACTCGGTGCACTCGAGGAAAACATAGCGTTCCTTGATCTTCATGCTGACAGCTCGGTTTTGTCCGGGGAGCCCCTGCGGAGCTCCCCGGCCGGGTTCACTACTCGATCACCTTGGTCACGACGCCGGCACCAACCGTGCGTCCACCCTCGCGGATGGCGAAACGCAGCTGGTCTTCCATGGCCACCGGGGTCAAGAGAGTGATCTCCAACTTGACATTGTCACCGGGCATGCACATCTCGGCGCCACCCATCAGGTTGGCGGTCCCGGTCACATCCGTGGTGCGGAAGTAGAACTGGGGGCGATAGCCGTTGAAGAAGGGCGTGTGGCGTCCGCCTTCGTCCTTCGAAAGCACATAGACCTCGGCCTCGAACTTGGTGTGCGGGGTCACGGAGCCGGGCTTGCACAGGCACATGCCGCGCACCAGGTCCTTCTTGTCCACACCGCGCAGCAGAACGCCAACGTTCTCGCCGGCGCGCCCTTCGTCGAGGATCTTCTGGAACATCTCGACGCCGGTGCAGGTGGTCTTGCTGATCTCATCGTTCATGCCGACGATCTCGAGGGCCTCGCCCTGCTTGACAACACCGCGCTCCACGCGACCGGTACCCACGGTCCCACGCCCCTTGATCGAGAAGACATCCTCGACGGGCATCAGGAAAGGCTTGTCCACGGCGCGTTCCGGAATCGGAATGAAACTGTCAACGGCATCCATCAGTTCGTTGAGGCAGTTGAACGCCTCGTCTTCGGGGGGAGTTTCGGAGTTGAGCGCGTTCTCGCAGCCCAGAGCCGAGCCGCGGATGATCGGTGTGTCATCACCCGGGAAATCGTACTTGTCCAGCAGTTCGCGGATCTCCATCTCTACGAGGTCGAGAAGTTCCGGGTCGTCCACCTGGTCGACCTTGTTCATGAAAACCACAATGGCGGGCACATTCACCTGACGGGCGAGCAGGATGTGCTCGCGAGTCTGGGGCATGGGGCCATCGGCGGCGGAGACCACCAGGATCGCGCCGTCCATCTGGGCGGCACCGGTGATCATGTTCTTGACGTAGTCGGCGTGACCGGGGCAATCCACGTGGGCGTAGTGGCGACTCTCGGACTCGTACTCCACGTGTGCCGTGGAGATCGTGATGCCCCGGGCTTTTTCCTCCGGAGCCTTGTCGATGTCATCAAATGCCATCGCCTTGGCCAGGCCACGGTTGGCCTGGTGGCGGCAGATCGCGGATGTCAGAGTCGTCTTGCCATGGTCGACGTGACCGATGGTGCCGACATTGACGTGGTCCTTGGTCCTCTCGAAGACTTCCTTTGCCATGATTCAGGTTCTGCTTGTGTCGGGACGTGCCCGGGGATGTTGAGGGGGGTGATGGTCCGACGCCAGTTGGCGGCGGCTGGAGCGCACCTCCGCGAGGCGGAGGTGCGTGAACTGTTATGTATAGTTGTTGAGACGTGTGCTGGAGCTGCTGACGGGACTTGAACCCGTGACCTCTTCCTTACCAAGGAAGTGCTCTACCACTGAGCTACAGCAGCGGGAGCGGAGGTCAACTGGGTGAGGCTCCGCTGTACGGCATGGACCTGAGGAGTGAGCTGTCCCTGGAGCGGGCGATGGGAATCGAACCCACGCGATCAGCTTGGAAGGCTGACGTTCTACCATTGAACTACGCCCGCGGTACCGGGCACTGACTGCGCCCGCTGGGGCGTAGGCCAGGTCGTGGGCCAAGTGTGGGCCGGGTGTGGGAAATGGCGAGGTGGATCCAAACCGGGAACCTGGGAGCGTGCACCGCTCGGTGGCCGTGGGCGGTGTCGGGGTGGTGGGGAGAACAGGATTCGAACCTGTGAAGGCTGAGCCATCAGATTTACAGTCTGACCCCTTTGGCCACTCGGGAATCTCCCCTGGGCGCTCCCGGGATGGCCGGTTCGGACGGGACCACGCGCGCCGCGCTCACCGGGCCAAGCGTCAAAAAGACGGCAGCCGCGGCGACCGGCGGGAGGGCCCTCCCGTGTCATCCTCAGGTGTTCTCGTTGGTATGGAGCACTCCGCGGAGCACCTGGCCCGGCGGAGTCCCTCGCCCGCTCGCTGCGTTCAGCGCCCGGAACTGGAGCCAGCGGCGGGACTCGAACCCGCAACCTGCTGATTACAAATCAGCTGCTCTGCCAATTGAGCCACGCTGGCTTTCAGCGTCGGCCCTGGACAGCACCGAGGGCGGGTCCTCGACCGGCGACTGAGTGCCTCCGACGGGGAAAGGGCCGGGCATATTACCGGCCGGCGCCGCCCGGTCAAGCCTCGGGAGCGTTTTCCGAGCGCGGGCACGGATTTTCAGACCTCCGCCAGACCGGCCAGGAGGGCAGCAAAGGAGCGCTCCAGCTCCCCGAGGCTGTTGCCCCCCAGCTTCTCCAGCAGGGCCGAGGTCAGGACCAGGGCCACCAGGGCCTCCCCCACGACGCTGGCGGCGGGCACGGCGGTGGTGTCCGAACGCTCGTAGGGGGCCTTGACGGCCTCTCCACTGGCGAAATCAACGCTGGCGAGGCCCGCCCGGAGCGTGGAAATCGGCTTCATGGCCGCCAGCAGGACCAGGGGTTCGCCCGTGGTCATGCCCCCCTCCAGGCCCCCGGAGCGGTTCGTACGCCGCCCAAAACGGCCCCCGGAAGCCCTGGAGTCACCCTCCCCCCGCAGCACGATTTCATCGTGCACCTCGGAACCGGGCAGGTCCGCCGAGGCCCAGCCAGTGCCAAACTCTATACCTTTAATAGCGGGGATGGAGAGCACGGCCCCCCCCAGGCGCGCCGTCAAGCGCTGGGCCGGGTCCTCATAGCCCCCCAGGCCAGGCGGCAGGCCCAGAGCACGCACCTCGAAACGACCCCCGAGGGTGTCCCCGGCCTGGGCTGCCCGATCCACGACCGCCTTGAGCTCCCCCTCCCGGGCCGTATCCAGGCTCTGAAACTCGCTGGCCCCCCGCCGGGCAGCGCGCTCCGCCCGCCCCAGCTCCCAGGCCTCGCAGGCCTCCAGCTCGACACCGCCCAGGGAGACCACATGACCAAAAACCTCCCCCCCGAAGTGCTCCAGCACCTGCCGGGCCAGCCCCGCCGCCGCCACCCTGGCCGCCGTCTCCCGGGCGCTGGCACGCTCCAGAATGGCCCGGGGACTGCGATGCCCATGCTTCTGGCACCCGGTCAGATCCCCGTGGCCCGGCCGCGGAGCGTCCAGGTCCGGCATGCTCTCCAGGCGCGCGTCGCGGTTTGCGATGCGGAAAGCCAGGGGAGAGCCGAGTGTCTCGCCCCCGCGCATACCCCCCAGCACCTCAATGCGGTCCGTCTCGATGGCCATGCGTCCCCCGCGCCCGTAGCCCGCCTGACGCCGGGCCAGCTCACTGTCCACGCGCTCCAGGTCCAGGGGGAAGCCGGACGGCATGCCCTCCAGGATGCCCACCAGACAGGGCCCGTGGGATTCCCCGGCCGTGGTCCAACGCAGACGCGTCACAGAAGCTCCCCGCCGTCGGAGGCCGCTGGCTCCGAGCCCGTCTCGCGCAGGGCCTCCGGTTTCCAGAGCTTGACCTCCCGCCAGCCGTCATCCTCCCCCGCCTCACCCGCTCCAGCTTCGACGCCGGCCGCGCGGGCAGCCTCCTGCTCGGCGCGCAACTCCGCCAACTCCGCCAGCAGGGCCTCCACACGCCCCAGGAGCTGCGGCAGGTCAAAGGGCTTGGGAAGCGTGCCGCGCACGCCGTCCAGGAGCGAGAGCTCCTCCTCCAACTGCGCATCCAGATAACCGGAAACCACCAGCGTCGGCGGCAAGAGGCCCTCCGCCGCCAGGCGCGGCAACTCCACGCGCCCGCTCTCAGTACCCAAGTCCAGGTCCGAGAGCATCAGATCCGGAGTCCGCTCCAGGAGCGCCGCGCGGGCCTCCCCAAAGCTCGCCGCCGTGCGTACGCCATAACCAGCCTCCTCCAGGAACATGGTCAGGAGTTCAACGATGCGCTGATCGTTGTCGAGCAACAACAGCTCACCGCCTGTCACCGCCCCAGCCTCAGCACCGCTTGCATCATCCGCCCCGTTCATACCGCCAAGACTAGGAAATCCAGCCACCCGGGGCGAGCGCGCGGACGATGCCCAACCCTTTTCCGTCACAGGTGTTCGTACCAGGTCACATCATCAAAGGGCACAGTGATCTTCAACTTGCCCAGCTGCACGCTGACCTCCCGCTTCTCTCGATACACGCGCTTGATCAGCACGCGCCTCTTGTAGCGCGGTAGATAGACCAACTGCCCCTTGGCCAGCCCTTCCAGGAAATCCCCCCGACGCTCGGTCAGGGAGGCCCCGGACAGGTCCCGATCGACGTCCAGAAGCCCCGCCTCCAGCTCCCCGCGCACGGCCCCGCCCACCTGGGGCAGCAGGGCCCGCAGGGCCCCCAGCCGATCCCGCGCACCGCGCACACGTTCCTCCAGGCTGCGCTGGGCCTCCGCCTCCAGCTGCTCCGAGCGCCGCTCGACCTGCTCCCGCTCCTGCTCCACCTGCGCCCCGGCTAGCCGGGCCTGGGCCAGGTGCTCCTCGGCGCGCACACGCACCTGCTCCGTCTGCGCCCGGGCCTCCCCCACCTCCACCAGCAGCCGCGCCACCTCGTCCTCGTGGCGCTCCGTGCACTCCCCGGCGCGCTCGACGATCGCCTCCGGCAGGCCGAGGCGCCGGGCGATCACCAGAGCCCCGGACTCCCCGGGCGTTCCGACCATGATCCGATAGCACGGCGCCAGGGTCTCCACATCGAATTCCACGCAGGCGTTCTCCGCCCGCCCGTGGCGGAAGGCGAACTCCTTCAGCTTGCCCAGGTGCGTACTGACGAGGGTCGGCACCTCGCGGGCCAGGAGGTGCTCCATGAGCGCCTCCCCCAGGGCCGCACCCTCATCCGGGTCCGTGCCGCCACCTAGTTCATCAAGCAGGCACAAGACGTCCGGCGTGACGCGCTCCAATCCCGCCCGGATGCGCGCCAGGTGCGAGGCGAAGGTGGACAGGTTCTGGCGCAGCTCCTGCTCATCACCAATGTCTGCCACGATGCCCTCATAGAGCGGAACCGTGCTGCCCTCCTCGCAGGGCACCGGCAGCCCGCAACGCACCATGAGCGCGAAGAGCCCGGCGGTCTTGAGGGCCAGCGTCTTCCCCCCGGTATTGGGCCCGGTGATGATCAGCATCTGAAAGTCGCCGCCGAGGCGCAGGTCGATGGGCACGACCGCGGCAATCTGACCGCGCGCCACCTGATCCAAGAGCACCGGGTGACGGGCCGCCCGCAGCAGCAGCCCGGCGGCGGCCCCGCTCTCCCCGGGCAGCAATGGCACGCGCGCCCCGTGGCGCTTGCCCCAGGATTCGCAGATCACCGCCAGCTCCAGTTCCCCCAGCCGCACGGCGGCCTCCGCCACAGCACCCTCCCGCGCCAGGATCTGCCGCGTCAGGTCCAGCAGCAAGCGCTCCTCCTCCCGCGCCAGCTCCGCCTGGGCTTCCCCCAATCGATTGCCAGATTCGACGCTCCCCTCGGGTTCCACGAAGACTGTGGCCTCGCTCTGGGAACGGTCATGGGTGATGCCGCGCACGGCACCGGCGCTCTTGGCCTTGACCGCCAGGACTCGCCGCCCGCCCCGGCGATGCACCTGCCCGTCCATGAGCACACTGCGCACGCGCCCCTCCGCCATCAGGTGCTTCAAGTGCTGGTCGATGCTCCGATTCAGGTCCGCCACCTCCCGTGCCAGGCGGGCCAAGAGGGGCGAGGCATCCGAGTGCACGCGCCCGCGCCCGTCGAGCACCCCATCGATCTCCCCCATCAGCCCGGCCAGGACTCCCAGGGAGCCCCCGGCATCCAGGAGCCGCGCCAGGGCCGGCGTGTCCCGGGCCCGCTCACCACCCCAGTCCCCCAGGCGCTGGGCGGCCTCACACAATCCGCGCAGGGCCAACAGACACTCCGCGGTCAGTGCCCGCCCGGACCCCCGCGCCCCCTCCAGGGCCGGCATCGGGTCTGTCAAGCCCGCCAGCCCCGGGAGGTCTCCCGCCCGCCCCAACATGAAGGCCTCCCGGCAGCGCTCGCGGGCCTCCAGGCAGTCCTCCAGCTCCCGGGGGCGCAGCTCCTCGATGACCCGCCGGCCGAGGGAACTCAGGGCCTGCTCGGACAGGAGTTCCAACAGCTCCGAGAAACCCACCGCCCGGGCCGCGAACATCTCAAGGGAAGCCCCCCGGGCCGTGCTGTCCGGGCCGCATGAGCGGCGCGGGCGGGAACCTCCGGCGTTCCCGGGGGTGCCCCCCTGTTCATCTCCGTCCGTATGTTCGCCAACCATGGGCCGCCGATTGTAGGCCCCGGAGGCCACGCCTACACTTGTCACCTGGGACCGAACCGCCCACCGACGAGCCAACTCCGCCCGAGCCCCAACCGTCCACGCCCACGCCACACCACGCCCACTCACGCCCCAGACGCCATGGACACCATCCGCAACAACCACGGCCGTTTTGAAACGCGCGCCATCCACGCCGGCCAGGTCTCCGACCCGAACAACGGCGCCGTCATGACACCGGTCTATTTGACGAGCACCTACGAACAGGACGCCCCGGCGGTCCCCCGCCAGGGCTATGAGTACTCGCGCACCACCAACCCCACGCGCACGGCCCTGGAGCAGAACCTCGCTTCTCTGGAATCAGCCGCCTGGGGGCTGGCCTTCGCCTCTGGTCTCGGGGCCACCAACGCCCTGCTCGCGCGCCTCTCCCCCGGCGACCACATCGTCGCCGGCAACGATCTCTACGGCGGCACCTATCGCATTTTCACCAAGGTCTTCGAGCGCATGGGCCTGCGCTTCTCCTTCGTCGACACGCGGGACCCGGCCGCCGTGGCCGCGGCCCTCGAAGACGAGACGCGCCTGGTCTACCTAGAGACCCCCACCAACCCCCTCCTGCGCCTGGCTGACATCGCCGCCATCTCCGCCGTGGCCCGGGATGCCGGCGTCATCACGGCGGTGGACAACACCTTCGCGACGCCCTTCCTCCAGCGCCCCCTGGAGCTGGGCGCGGACATCGTCCTGCATTCCCTGACCAAGTACCTCGGCGGCCACTCGGACGTGGTCGGTGGCGCCCTGATCGGAAACGACGAGAGCCTGCGCGAGGAGCTGGCCTTCCTCCAGAACTCCGCCGGAGGCTCCGGCGGACCCATGGACGCCTTCCTGGTCATGCGCGGCACGAAGACCCTGGCCCTGCGCATGGAGCGCCACTGCCAAAACGCCGCCGAACTGGCCAGCTATCTCGAAGCACACCCGATGGTCGAGCGTGTGCACTACCCGGGCCTCGCTTCCCATGCCCAGCACGAGCTGGCCAGGCGCCAGATGTCAGACTTCGGCGGCATGGTCTCCTTCGAGCTAACCGGCGGCGTGGCCGCCGGCGACGCCTTCGCAACCGCCACCCAGGTCTTCACCCTCGCAGAATCCCTGGGTGGCGTCGAATCCCTGGTGGAAACGCCGCCTTCCATGACCCACGCCAGCATCCCCGCCGAAGTGCGCCGTGCCGCCGGCCTGGAAGACGGACTGGTGCGACTCTCCGTGGGCATCGAACACATCGAAGACCTGCGCGCCGACATCGACCGCGGCCTGGCCGCCGCCGGCGCGGCCCAGGCCGGGTAGCGCGGGCTGTCCCCTGGCCGCCACGGGGCGTGGCATCAATGGCATCAAAGCCCAGCACCAGAGCTTGCACGGAACACGGCTCCGTTGACACGGGTGTACTCCTCGCCGTTCGCGGCCAACTGCGGAACTGCGAAGCCGCGCGGGCAAATGCGGCGGCAGTCGCTCTGGGCCTCGGGAGCGTCCTGGGACTCGGGAGAGCCACGGGCCTCGGGAGAGTCAGAGGACTCGGGAGTGTGCCAGGCGAGCACGCGGCTCCGCGCCCGCCGCGGATCGTGTCGCGGGGCAGCGCGCCAGGACAATGCCAGGCGCTGCCTTCAGCCTAGAAGGGCGAGTTCGTACTCGGGGGACTGGGCGGCGGAGGTGTGGGCTCCGGGGCCACGGCGCCCGGGGGCGCGGGCTCCGGAGACTGCGGGCGCTCGACGGGAGCCTCCGGCGCCGCCGGGGCCGCCGGGGCCGGACCATCTTCGATACGCTCGCGCATGCGCCGCCCGACCTTGAACCGCACGACGCGCTTCTCGGGTACTTCGACCTTCTCGAGGGTGCGCGGGTTCTGGGCCCGGCGCGCGGCCCGGGCCCGCACTTCGAAGACGCCGAACTCGCGGAACTCCAGCCGGTTGCCCTGGGAGAGTTCGTCGATGATCTCGTCCAGAAAGCTCTGCACCACCTCCTTCACCACAACCTTGGTCTGACCGGTCTTCTCCGCCAGACGGTTGACGAGTTGCTTTTTGGTGACGGTCCGCTGCTCTTCCATGGTGGCTGTGGTGATCGGGCTCCGGAAAAGGGACTTCCTCCGGGGGCACGGCGAGCATCACATGGCACTATGTGCCCGTCAAGTAAGAACTTGTGACCATCTGGCCGCCCCTGACGGTGATCTTCGGCGCCTCCCGGCGCCCGGGCACAAATGACCGAACCTGTTGCGACCACTGGAGTTGGGTCAATCAAGTCCACCGCGGTCGATAAACAGCAGTGGACAACCGCCATAAGGCACTGCCACGCAAGAACTTACAGAGCCTATCCGGCTTCTGATGGCTCTTCGACAGTGAAGGTCACCGGCCCGTCATTGACCAGCTCCACCTCCATCATGGCACCGAATACGCCGGTCTCCGCCGGCACTCCGGCGGCCCGCAGATGCTCCACAAACTTCCCGTAGAGTTCCTCGGCAAGCCCGGGTTCGGCGGCCCTCTCGAAGGATGGGCGGCGACCGCGCCGGCAGTCCGCGGCCAGGGTGAACTGGCTGACGACCAGGGCCGTGAGGCCGAGGTCGACCGCCGAGAGGTTCAGGCGTCCGGCGTCATCGCGGAAGCAACGCAGTGCCGCCAGGCGCGCCGCCAGGCGTTCGGCCTGGGGTACTCCATCCCCCTTCATCACACCCAGGAAGACGAGCAACCCGGCACCGGTGCGCCCGACC
>DASCNH010000135.1:0-9810 GCA_036011365.1 Planctomycetota bacterium
GAGTTCGCCATCCACGCCCCTTCCTCCTACCGCGCATCCAAGGGGCCCTACCCGGTCATCCTCTGCATCCCGGACAAGGGGGAGACTCCCAAGCAGCACTTGACTGAGCAGTGGACCGACAACGCCCTGCGCGAGGAGGTCATTATTGTCGCCTGCCCCATGCCGGAGGAAACCGGCCTGTGGACCGAGATCGGGTCTCCGGGACACCTGGGAGGCGTGGGCAGCATCTTGACGGTTTTCCGGGAGGTGACCACCCGCTACGCCGTGAATTTCGACGCCATCTACCTGGCCGGCCGCGGGCCGGGCGTGGCCACGGCGGCGTCCATTGTCAACCGCTCGGCCCACCGCTATGCGGGCCTGATCGGACGCACCGGGGATCTGGAGGAGCTGGAGGCCCGCAACTTCCGCAACCTGCCAACTTGGTTCGCCGGAGGTGGATCCGGCGTGACGGCCTACGAAGAGGCCATCGCCGACCTGGGCTTCGATAACTGCACGGTGGTTCCGGGTGGCACCGACGGCGACCTGCTGCCCTGGATCAAGGCCAACCGGAGAGCCAGCAACCCGCTGGAGGTTTCCCTTGTGCCGGGCACGCCCATTCCCAACTCCGCCTATTGGCTGGAGGTGCCGCCCTGGGACGGAGCCGGCACCGCCAGCATTGAGGCGCGTATCGACCAGGAGACGAATACGGTTCACATCGAGGCCCTGGGCATCAACCAGGTCACGCTGCGCTTCAACGACGTCCTGCTCGACCTCGACCGGGAGATCACAGTCATTTGTAACGGCACCTCCCACCGGGACCTGATCCCCCGCAGCCTGCGCACGACCCTGGAGATGATCTACAAATCCGGCTCTGACCCTGGCAAGGTCTATGTGGCTACGCGCACCTACGACATCCCGAGCGCCCAAGGACAGGACTCGGATGGGGACTGAGCTCGGCGGTCGGCCCGGATCTGTCCCGGGGTCCCTGGCATGGCAGCGGCCCGCGCGCGCCTGCGCGGGTAACCTCGCCCGGAGTTGATGCCCGTGCCCGCAGCAACGCCGCCGGGCGCGCAGCGGTCCGGGGGAACAGCTTCCATCTTGGTGCTCGTGGCCTGCGCCGGGGCCGGGACCATGGCCATGGAGCTCTCCGCGGTGCGTGTGCTCGCACCCTGGTTCGGCACGTCCGCCGGAGTCTGGACCAATGTTATCGGAGTCGTGCTGCTGGCCCTGGCCCTCGGGTACTACCTGGGAGGCCTCCTGGCCCGGTCAGCGGAGCCACGCCACTTCCTGGCCCGCGTGCTGCTTTTTGCGGCCCTTGGCGCCGGCCTGATACCCATGCTGGCCGCCCCGGTGGCCAACTTCTTCATCCCCGCCGGACTGACCCTCGAGCAGCTCAACCCCTTGCTCCACTGGGGCAGCCTGGCCACCTCCCTGATTCTATTCCTGCCCGCAGCACTGGCCCTGGGCTGTGTCTGCCCCCTGGCGGTGGAGATCCTCTGCCGGGATAGCGGATGCCACGCCGGCACCGCCGGGGGACGGGTCCTGGCCTGCTCCACCCTGGGCGGCCTGGCGGGAACCTTCCTCACCACCCATTGGGCCGTGCCCGAGCTGGGCCTGCGCCTGACGCTCTTGCTGTCCGCCGCGCTCTTGGGTTTGCCCGGCCTCCTGCTCGCCCTGCGCAGGCCCGTCTCCCGCGGGCAGGGCCTGGGTTTCCTGGTTCTAGTCCCCCTTGTGGGCCTGGCGCCGGAGCACCTGGCCAATGCGCCGCAAGCTGGCTGGACCGTGCTCGACGAGCGCCTCTCAGCCCACCAGAACCTGCGCGTCGTTCAGTCCGGATCGGATGAGCTGCGCCTGCTGCAAGTCAACGAGGGCTTGGACTCCTTCCAATCCGTCTGGCAACCGGAGCCAGGCCTGCTGCCCAATGGCTACTACTACAACTTCTTCGCGGCTCCGGCCTGGTGGGCCGGGGCTGAGGGTCGCTGGCAGGTGCTGCTGCTGGGCGCCGGGGCCGGCACGGCCGCCCGGGTCATCTCCGGTTGTCTGCCGGAGCGCGCCACGGCTCACTTCATAGGCGTCGAGTTGGATCCGGAGGTGCTCGACCTGGGCCGCCGCTGGTTCGAGTTGGAGTCAGAACCAGCGCAGCTGGAAGCCGTGGCGGGTGACGCCCGAGCCGCCCTGCGCGCCCTGCGTTCCGAGGGCCGCCGTTTTCATGAGATCGTGCTCGACGCCTACGCCAACCAGAGCGAGATCCCGCCGCACCTGTGCAGCGTGGAGTTCTTCCGGGAGGCCCTGGAGTGCCTGGAACCCGCCGGCTGGCTGCTGGCCAATGTGGGGGCCTTTGGGGTCTCTGATCCGCTGGTGGAAGCCATCGGTGAGACCCTGGCCACGGCCAGCGGGGCACAGATCCTGGCCCTGCGTGTGCCCTTCGCTCGCAATGTCATCCTGGTGGCCCGCCGGGGCACGCCGCCGCCCCGGCCGGGCACGCCCAACTGGTTCGTCCCGGTCCTGGCCGAACAGCTCGGCCCCCTGGAAGTCCCCGGTACCTGGCGCCTGTTCGAGCCGCTTGAGACGGCACCTCTGAGTGACGACCTGAATCCCGTTGAGGCACTCCAGGCCCGGTCCCTGGAGAGGGGCTGGCGCCGGTGAGCGGCGGAGTGGCAGCGCTGCTCAGCTTGGCCCTGGCCGCCCAGGCGCCCGCGGAGCTCCTCGCTGAAGGGCGGCCAGGCCCCGCCCTGTTGGCCGCGGAGGCCCTGCCAGTTCCCTTGGACCGCGCTCGCTGGCGCCTGCGCGTACTGCACCAGGCCGGCTGGCTCGACCTGGCCCTGGAGGAGGCGCGAGCTGGCCTGGTCGCCCACCCGAGCGACGGCTATCTCCTTGATCAGGCCGGCTGGCTGGCCGCCAGCCTCGGATTCCCTGAGGCGTCCAGCGAGATCGCCGGGCGCATGGTTGCGCGGGAGACACGAGATGCCTCTTGGCCGACAAAGATCGCGCGCCAGCAGGCCGATGCCGAACGGTTGGCGCGCGAGGCGCGCCTCCTGACTTCCTCCCTGCTGCGTGCGCGCCTGGCCTGTGGCGCTGTTCTGGCTCTGGTGGGCGCCGGCCTCATGGGTGCGCGGCAGCGCCTCCCCGCGAGGGCCTAGGCCCGCGTGCCGCTCGCTTGCTGATGGCAATTGGAGCTGGAGTCCGGCGCTGGTTCTGAAACAAAAAAAAGCCGGCGCTGTCCGGGGCACGGGCCCCGGGCAGCGCCGGCTTGTGAGCAATCCCCGCTACAGGATGTCGAGGATGCCAGTGCCCTGAGAAGCGGAGGTCAGGGTTGAGGTGCTGGCCCGGTAGTTGATGTCCACGGCGATCTTCGCGTTCCAGGGCAGGTCCTCCTTGTCGGCCACCAAACCCAGGGCCACGGCGGCGAAGCCCCGGGCGCGGTCGGTGATCTGGGTGTCCTGCAACATGGCGATCAGCGGATCGATGGAGCGCGCGTCACCGATGAAGCCCAGGGCCGATGAGATGGCCGCCTGGGAGGCCAAGCTCTTGGCTCCGGTCAGCATGTCCACCAGCTCCGGTACCAGGTCCTTGTCGCCGAGCAGACCCAGGGCGATGGCCGCCTGCTGGAGCAACTCCGCCTTGTACTTGGACTTCTTGACGATCTCCTGGATGGGCTCGATGGAATCCCGGGCGTTCATCAGGCCCAGGGAAACGGCGATGTAACCGCGGGAATCCTCCTGGGAAATCTCGCCAAGCTTCTTCAGCACAGTGGGCTTGGACTCTTCGTCGCCGGTGATGCCGGCGCCGATGCAGTAGGCGCCGATTTCATCGGGCCGCTTGGTTTCAGCGATCTTGCCACGCAGGGCGGCGGCCGCATCCGAGCTGTAGGATTGATCGTTGTCGATCAGCCTGCGACCCAGGACGCCGATGGCCATACCCGCCCAGGGGCGCACGGCGCTCTTGCCACGGGATAGCTTTTTCAGGAGCGCCTTGCGCACCTGGGCCTCGCCGGCCAGGGGATCACCCGCGCCGCGTCCGGGGGTCCCGCCCACCTGGGCCAGGGCCACCATGCAGAAGTTGCGCGACTGCACATCGCCGTCTTCCGAGAAGCGCAGCAGGGTGTCGCGGATCTCCTTGTCGATGGCGTCCTCGTCAGAATCACCGATGGCACCAAGGGCCAGCACACAGGTCTGCTGCACCTGCTGCTTCGTCTTGGAGTGCTTGCCCAGGGCCTCCACCATGGCGCTGGCCACGGGTTCCTTCTGCTCGGCGGAAGTGCCACCCAGAAGCCGCGCCATGGCCGTGGGCGCGTGGGCCCGGATCATGTAGTGGTTATCCGTGTCCTTGAAGTAGTTCAGGCAGTATTCGATCTGCTTGGCCCGGGAGACGGTCCACTGGCCAAACTCACTCCCGGCCAGGGGCTCGGCATCGGCCACATCCAGGGGCACCAGGCCCAGGGCGATCAGGGCGCCCACTTTGACATCCCGCGTGGAAAGGCGTTCGCCTTCCATGGTCTCCATCAGACCGGCGACGATTTCCTGCCGCACGCCGTTGTCCGCCGTGCGGTAGCCAATCAGGCCCAGACCATAGGCGGCGAAGGCCCGCGAGCGGTAATCCACTTCGTTGGCCTTGACCAGGCGACGGCCCGTGTCGTCGTCGCGCAAGAGGTGCAGGAGGGTGGGAACCGAAGCGTCATTGGCAAGAATGCCCATGGCCACGGCAGCGGTCTCGGCCACTTCCTGGCTGCTGTGATCCAGGAAGGTGGCGAATTCACGCTCGAAAGCCGAGGCGCCGGTCTCGTCCCGGGCATCGCCGATCTTGGCCAGGGCGATCAGGGCTCCGGTCAGGATGTCGTTGTTGCTTTCGGTCTTGAGCGCCTTCAGGAGGGCCGGCACCACGCGGTTGCGGATGACCTCCTCGGAGGGGCGCAGGGCATCCTTGGCCTGGGTCTTTTCACCCTGGCCGAGGAACCAGTCATCGCTGCCGGTCAGCGTGCCGCCGTCGTGAATGTGTGACTTCAGGTTGAGGTACGGCTCCTTGTTGAAGCCCCACCAGAACTGCCAGACCGTGAGATCCGGTCCCGAGGGAGCGCCGCCGGACGTGGACGGCCCCTTGCGACCGCCGGGGGAACCGGCGGGTGCGCCAGGGGTGGACGGGGCCGGCGTGCTCGGGCCAGAGGGGCCCGGGGACGAGGGGCCACCGGGGCCGGGGGTGCTGGGGGCACCGCCGCCACCGCCGCCGCCGCCGCCGGGGGGGACCGTGTCACCGGGCCCGCGATAGGTTCCCCCGTGGCCGAGGGAAATGTCCTGGAACCCGATGCCGGCGGCCGTGATGAACGCGCCAGTGAGAAGCAGCTTCTTCATGTCAGTATCTTGGTATCTGTTGGATTGGGATGGGGGCGGCCCGAAAGATAGCGGCCCAGTACGCTCTGCAAGGGATATGCAAGGAATATGCCAGGGCCGGGCTCATTCTAGCCCCAGAGGGGTCGGGGTTGCGTTTCTATCTGGCACCGAACGGCCTATTTGTGTTTCGCCCGAGTAACCTGGGGCTGCAACTGTGCTCGGCCTTGGCTTGGCCTGCGCCAGGTTGCAGACTCGGGCCGTGAACACTGCGAGCCCCATGCCAGGCCCCCTGGCCCGCTTCCGGCTGAAAAGAACCTGTGCCCGGGCCCTGTGGCTGATTCCGCCCCGGGGCCAGCATCCCGGCACCCTCTGGCAGGGGGGGACCCCCGGCGGCCCCCGGAGTTGGTCTCTTCAGTTGGGAGCTGAGCTGGCCCCCGGAGAGGTGCGCCGCCTGGGTCGCAACGGACTAGCCCGCCTGGAAGCCCTGGCAGGCCGCGACCTGGTCCTCGCCCGGCCCCCGGAGCTTTCGGATGGGAGTTCCCCGCGAGAGGATTTGCCGGCGGGCTTGCTGTGGCTCGAGACCCGTGGCCCAGCGCCCATCCCGGACGCTGAGGTCTTGGCCTTGGCCGGGGACCTGGCGCGGGCCCAGCGCGCCGCCTCTGAACGGTTGGGCGCCCGGGAGCAGGAGCGCCTGGCCCAAGTGGGGGAGAGAAGCGCCGCCCTGCTGCACGACTTGCGCAACGACCTGACCTACGGCCTCTTGCTGCTGGACGGGGACGGTCCGGACCTGGCTCCTCTCCGTGAACATCTCGCTCAAGTGCGCACGCTCTGCCAGGGTGAGCTGGACGAGGGCCGTCGCCCTGCTTCCGCGCCGGAGCGCATCCTGCTGGCGAGTTTTCTGGAAGAGCAGGCGCGCCAGGCGGAGCGCCTCGCCTGCGCGGCGCAGCGGCCCGGAGAGGTCCGCGTCGAATGCGCCCCGGGGCTGCGTGCCTGGGCAGACCCCACGGCACTCAGACGCCTGCTCAAAAACCTGCTGCTGAATGCCATGGCCGCCTCACCACGGGGGAACCTGGTCAACCTGGAAGCGGTCGCCGGCGACTCCTCCCGGGTAGAGCTCTTGGTTCGGGACCGGGGCCGCGGCATGGACCGGGCCGCCCAACAGCGCTTTGCGCGGCCGGGCCAAAGCGGGCAGCCCGGCGGAACCGGATTCGGCACGAGCAGCGCCGCCGCCTGTGCCCGCCGCCTGAACACGCGCCTGCACATCACATCCCAGCCCACGCGGGGCACCAAGGTGAGTTTTCGCCTGGATGAAGCCCCGCCTCCGGAGGCGAAACTCTTGCTGCTGGTGGACCAGCTCGCCGATCGCCGCCGCCGCCGGGCGCGGGCGCTGCGCACCCGGGGGAGAGCCGTGTTTGCCTGTGCCGAGCCGGCGCAGGCTAGCGCAGTGCTCGCGGCCGGCGGTGTGCACCGGGTGGAGATTGCCCGGGGCACCTCAGGTCCGGGCCAGGCCGAGTTACTGGCGGCCTGTAGCGGGCGGGGACTGGTCCCCGTGCTGCGTTCCGTGCGCTGAGACCTGGGAATCCGCGCTGACTAGGGAGCGCAGGAACTCGCGGTTGAGGCGCGCGATGTTCGCGATGGAGATGCCTTTGGGGCAGGCTGCCTCGCACTCACCTTCGTTGGTGCAGTTGCCGAAGCCCTCCGCGTCCATGGCATCGACCATGTCGTGGACGCGCTGGACACGCTCCGGCTTGCCCTGGGGGAGCAAGGCGAGTTGGGAGACCTTGGCGGATACGAACAGCATGGCCGAGGCGTTTTTGCAGCTGGCCACACAGGCGGCGCAGCCGATACACGCCGCCGCATCCATGGCCTTTTCCGCGTCGTGGCGGGGCACAACCGTGGCGTTGGCGTCCTGGGCATTGCCCGCGTTGATCGACACGTAGCCGCCGGCGGCCACGATGCGGTCCAGGGCGGCGCGGTCAATGACAAGATCCTTGATCACCGGCAAGGCGCTGGCGCGGAAGGGTTCGACGGTAATCGTGTCCCCGTCGCTGAAGCTGCGCATGTGCAGTTGACAGGTCGTGGTCTCGGACTCCGGCCCGTGGGGCTTGCCGTTGATCACCAGGGAACACATGCCACAGATCCCCTCGCGGCAGTCGTGGTCGAAGGCCAGCACATCCTTGCCCTGGGCAATCAGCTGCTCGTTTAGCATGTCGAGCATCTCGAGAAAGGAGACGTCCGGTGATACCTCGTCAAGGGCGTGGGTCTCCATGCGTCCGGCGGCCCCGCTCTGGCGCCAGATGTGAAGGGTGAGACGCATGTTTGTACTGCTCTGGCTCATTTGTAGCTCCGCGTGGCGAGCTGGACCTCTTCGAAGGTCAACTGCTCAAGGTGGCAACGCTCGTCCTGGCCGGGCCCGCTGTATTCCCAGGCGGCCACGTGGCTGAAGTTCTCATCGTCCCGCAGGGCCTCGCCCTCCGGGGTCTGGTATTCCTCGCGGAAGTGTCCGCCACAGGATTCCTTGCGCCGCAGGGCATCCGCGGCAAGCACCTCGGCAAACTCCAGAAAGTCCGCCAGGCGTCCGGCGTGCTCGAGGGTCGCGTTCAGGTCCTGCCCCGCGCCGGTTACGCGCACATCCTGCCAGAAGGTCTCGCGGATGGCGGCGATACGCTCCTTGGCCTCGGCCAGTCCGGCGGCCGTTCGGCCCATGCCAACGTTGTTCCACATGACCAGGCCGAGCTCCCGGTGGAGGCTGTCCACGGAGCGCGAACCGTTGATGGAAAGCAAGCGCTGGGTGCGCTCGCGGGCCTCTTCTTCGGCGCTGCCGAAGGCCTCGTGGCTGGTTTCGACGGGCGGCAGCGGCCGCCCGGCCAGGTGCCCGGCCAGGGTGGCCGGGATTACAAAGTAGCCATCCGCCAGGCCCTGCATCAGGGCGCTGGCCCCCAGTCGGTTGGCACCGTGGTCCGAGAAGTTGGCCTCGCCCAGGACGAACAGCCCGGGCACGGTGCTCTCCAGGTTGTAGTCCACCCACAGGCCTCCCATGGTGTAGTGCACGGCCGGATAGATGCGCATGGGCACCTGGTAGGGGTCCTCTGAGGTGATGCGCTCGTACATCTGAAAGAGGTTGCCGTAGAGCTCGCGGATGGTCTGCTCGCCGTCGCGCTCGATGGCGTCTCGGAAGTCCAGGTAGACAGCCGTGGACGAGGCTCCCACACCAAAGCCCGCATCGCACACCAGCTTGGCATTGCGCGAGGCCACATCCCGGGGCACCAGGTTGCCGAAGCTCGGGTATTTCTCCTCCAGGTAGTAGTTGCGCTCCGCCTCGGGGATGTCGCCTGCTGCGCGCGCATCGCCGGCCTGGCGCGGCACCCACACGCGCCCGTCATTGCGCAGGCTCTCGCTCATCAGAGTCAGCTTGGACTGGTGCTGCCCGGAGACCGGAATACAGGTGGGATGGATTTGGGTATAGCAGGGATTGGCGAACAGGGCGCCGCGCTTGTGGGCGCGCCAGGCGGCGGTGACATTGCTGGCCTTGGCATTGGTCGAGAGGTAAAAGACATTGCCGTAGCCACCGGTGCAGAGCAGCACCGCGTCGCCGGCGTAGCGCTCCAGGGCGCCGCTCACCAGGTTGCGGCACAGGATGCCGCGGGCCACGCCATCCACCGTGACCAGATCGAGCATCTCGCGCCGCTCGTGGAAGCGCACGCGTCCCGCGGCCACCTGGCGCATCAACGAGCCGTAGGCGCCGAGCAGGAGCTGTTGGCCCGTCTGTCCGCGGGCGTAGAAGGTGCGCGCCACCTGGGCGCCGCCGAAGGAACGGTTGGCCAGCAGGCCGCCGTAGTCCCGGGCAAAGGGCACGCCCTGGGCCACGCACTGGTCGATGATCTGGTTGCTGACCTCCGCCAGCCGGTGGACATTGGCCTCCCGGGCGCGGAAGTCGCCGCCCTTGACCGTGTCGTAGAACAGACGGTGCACGCTGTCCCCGTCATTGGGATAGTTTTTGGCCGCGTTGATGCCGCCCTGGGCTGCGATGGAGTGGGCCCGGCGCGGACTGTCCTGGATGCAGAAGGCCTCAACGGCATAGCCGGCCTCCGCCAGGGTGGCCGCGGCTGAGGACCCGGCCAGGCCGGTACCCACCACGAGCACCTTGAACTTGCGTCGGTTGGCGGGGTTGACCAGCTGCAGGTCGAACTTGTGGCGTGTCCACTTGTCAGCCATGGGGCCGCCGGGAACCTGGCCGGCGAGCCGCGTGATGGTGGGGGCAGTCATGGGAGTCGGTCGGCGTCAGCCCTTGTGGATGAAGAAGTAGTAGATGGGGAAAGAGGCGAAACCCAGGGCCATAAGGGCGGCCAGGGCGCGGCCCAAGCGGGACAGGCAGGGATAGCAGCGCTGATCCGCCAGCCCCAGGGATTGGAAGGCGCTGCGCACGGCGTGGGACAGGTGCAGGCCCAGGGCCAACATGCCGAGGCAGTAGATCAGTGCGCCGGGGCCGCCCTGCAGACGTTCAATG
>DASCNH010000136.1:0-12453 GCA_036011365.1 Planctomycetota bacterium
GGGGAGTTCTACGCCCTGCCCCAATCGCCCCAACTCTTCAAGCAGATCCTGATGGTCTCCGGGGTCGACAAGTACTTCCAGGTGGCGCGCTGCTTCAGGGATGAGGACCTGCGCGCGGATCGCCAACCGGAGTTCACGCAGCTCGACATGGAGATGAGCTTCGTCGAGGAGGAGGACGTCTTCGCCGCCTGGGAAACGGTCCTGGGTGATGTCTTCCGAGAGGTCATGCAGCTTGAACTGCCGCTCTCCTTCCCGCGCCTGAGCTACGCCGAGGCCATGGAGCGCTACGGCAGCGACAAGCCTGACACGCGCTTTTCCATGGAGCTGGTTTCCCTGGATGAATGGGCCGCGGGCTGCGAGTTCAAGGTCTTCAATTCCGTGGTGGCCGGCGGTGGGCGCGTCCTGGGCCTGACCGTCAGGGGCGGGGCCGAGCTCTCGCGCAAGCAGATCACGGCCCTTGAGGATGTGGTCAAGACCTACGGGGCCAAGGGCCTGGCCTGGTGGAAACCGGCGCCGGATGCCGAAGGCGGAGGCGCCGGTCCCCTGGCGCGTTTTGTGGAGGGCCAGGCGGACGGGCTGATGGAGCTCCTGAGCGCCGAAGAGGGCGACCTGTGCGTCTTCGTGGCCGACAGCCAGGGCGTGGCCCGCCGGGCCCTGGGCGAGTTGCGTGTGCACCTGGGCCGGGAACGCGGCCTGGCCGCCGAGGGTGCCTGGAACTTCCTGTGGGTGACGCATTTCCCCATGTTCGAGGACGACGGAGAAGGCAACTGGGCAGCCCTGCACCACCCCTTCACGGCGCCGGAGGACTGGGAGATGTCCGGTGATCCCGGGCAGCTCGCCAGCCGCGCCTATGACCTGGTGCTCAATGGATGGGAGCTCGGTTCCGGCAGCATTCGAATCCACCGACAGGCTGTGCAGGCCAAGGTCTTCGAACTCCTGGGCATCGGCCCGCGGGACCAACAGGCCAAGTTCGGCTTCCTGCTCGAGGCCCTGGAACACGGGGCGCCGCCCCATGGCGGCTTTGCCGTGGGCCTGGATCGCCTGGTGGCCATGACCCTCGGCCTCGACAACATCCGCGATGTGGTGGCCTTCCCCAAGACCGCCTCGGCCAGCGACCTCATGTGCCAGGCACCGTCCCCGGTGCCTGATCAGTTGCTGCGGGAAGTTCACGTGGCCAGTCTCAAGCCCGCGGCCAAGGACGAGAAACCGTGCTAGCGGTCCGCCGCCGGCGCCCGTCTGGCCTCCTGCACAGGACCGCCAAGCACACCCAGGGCAGATACGCCATGGCACCATTCACCGGACCCGTCTATGCTCTTAGACAAGACCCAGGCCGGGCGGGACGCCCGGCAGCCCAATACGACTCCCTGAAAGGAGCTTACTGACCCTGCAAGATTATCGAACCAACCGCCGCATCCGGGTCCCGGAAGTCCGCCTGATCGACGAGGAGGGCAACCAGGTCGGCATTGTGTCATCGGATGATGCCCGCCGCCGGGCGGCTTCGGCGGGCCTGGACCTGGTCGAGGTCTCCCCGCAAGCGCGCCCGCCCGTGTGCCGGATCCTCGACTACGGCAAGTTCAAGTACAACCAGGCCAAGAAGGAGAAGGGCAGCCAGGGGCACAAGAGCGGCCTCAAGGAACTGCGCGTGCGCCCGGCCATTGACGACCATGACCTCAGCTACCGTCTGGAGAACGGTCGGCGCTTCCTCCTGGCGGGCCACAAGGTCCAGGTCGTGTGCATCTTCCGCGGTCGCCAGATGGCTCACCCCGAGCATGGCACTGAGGTCATGCGCAAGGTGGCCGTGGCCCTGGAGGACATCAGCAAGGTCGAGACCCAACCCAAGATGCACGGGCGGCGCATGACCATGCTGCTGGCCCACAAGTAAGCCCGCGTAGGCGGGCGGGGCAGCGAGGGCTGCGAGAGTGGCGAGGCCTGCGAGGGCGGCGCGCGGGTGCTGGACCTGGCAGTTAGCCCGTCTGGGGTCCTGGGCCGGCCGACTGGTGGGCCAGGGACTGGGGCCGGCTTGGCAGGTTATTCTGGCTTGGGGTGCGACCCGGGACGCCCTGGGGTGGTCCGAGTACAAAAACGCAGGGAGGTTAGGGTGGGGGACGGTGGGACCAGCGGGGGTGGGCCGGAGGGCCTGTTTTGTCGGAAATGGCCCTTGCAGGGGCATGGGCGGGGTTGTTCCCCGGCCGGAACGCGCTAGAATCCTCGCCCCAAGATCGGGGTCGCCGGTGATACGGCCACTCCGGCCCCTGTGAGCGGTCGGGCATGTCAGCGACCAGGGTAAACCTCAACCAAGGACGACCGATGCCCAAGCTGAAATCAAAGAGCGCTGTCACCAAGCGCTACCGGGTGACCAAGAAGGGCAAGCTGAAATGCGACCGCCCGGCCCGTGGTCACATGCACGCTTCCAAGAACGCCAAGCAGAAGCGCGAGCTGCGCCGCCGCATTGTCACCGACGGTGCCTGGGCCAAGCTCCTGCGCCGCATGATGGGAGCCTGAACCATGGTACGCGTGAAATACGGCGCCCCGCGCCACAAGAAGAAGGTCCGCTACTTCAAGCAGGCCCGCGGCTTCCGCGGCGGGCGCTCCAAGCTCTGGCGCACGGTGCAGGAGGCGCTGCTGCGTTCCTGGGCCTACGCCTACCGCGACCGGCGTGTCAAGAAACGCCAGTTCCGGCGCCTGTGGATCGTGCGGATCAACGCCGCCGCCCGGGCCCGGGGGATGAACTACTCCACCTTCATCGACGGTCTCAAGCAGGCGGGCATCGACCTCAACCGCAAACAGCTCTCGGAGCTGGCCATCCACGACCCGGCGGCCTTCGACGCCGTGCTGGACGCGGCCCGCACGGCGCGCAACTGATCTCGCCGGAGAGCTAGCGAGTCCGCCTTGGAGGCCAACGCTGAGCTGCGGGACGAGGCCCTGGCCCGGCTCGCCGCCTGTACCGATAGCGGCGATCTGCGTTCCGTGGAGAAGGACTACCTGGGGCCGGAGGGTGCCATCGGCGCCCTTTTGGCCTCGATTCCCAGCCTTCCCAAGGAAAAACGGCCGCTGGTGGGGGCGGCGGCCAACCGGCTGAAGAAGGAGCTGGAGCTGGCCCTGGCCGAGGCCCGGGCGCAGCTCGAGAGTGCCCGGGTGGCCGCGCAGCGGGCCGCAGGCGATTTCGACCCCAGCCTGCCGCCGCGCCGCGGCGAGCGTGGCTCGCTGCATCCCCTGACGCTGGTGCGTCGGGAGGTGGAGGGCATCTTCAGTTCCATGGGCTATGACATCGCCGATGGGCCCGAAGTGGAGCTCGACTACTACAACTTCCAGGCGCTCAACATCCCGGTGGATCACCCCAGTCGGGAAATGCAGGACACCTTCTACTGCGATGAGGAGCATCACCTGGTGATGCGCACCCAGACTTCGCCGGTGCAGATCCGCACCATGGAAAAGCGCCGGCCACCCTTCCGCCTGATCGCCCCCGGGCGCGTCTTCCGCAACGAGGAACAGGACGCCACGCACAACCACACCTTCCACCAGGTGGAGGGGCTGGTGGTGGGGACGGGGATTCAGGTCGGGCACCTGACAGGAACGCTAAAGGGCTTTTTGAGGGAGCTGTTCCAGCGCGAGGTCGAGGTGCGCCTGCGCCCGGGCTACTTCCCCTTCGTGGAGCCGGGCTTTGAACTGGATGTGGCCTGCCCGTTCTGCGCTGAGCAGGCGGGCGCCTGCCGTGTCTGCAAGGGGGGCGGCTGGGTGGAGTTCTGCGGCTGCGGCCTGGTGCATCCCAGCGTTTTGGCCGCCGGCTTCTCCGGGCGTGACGATGTGGATGTGGACAGCCTGACCGGTTTCGCCTTTGGCTTCGGCCTGGACCGGTTGGTGATGCTGCGCTATGGCCTCGACGACATCCGCCAGCTGATGGGTGGCGACCTGCGTTTTTTGGAGCAGTTCTGATGTTCGTTTCCATGAAATGGCTGGGCCGCCACGTGGACCTGGCGGGCATCAGCCCGCAGGAGCTGGCCCGGGAGCTGACCCTGCGCACGGCGGAGGTGGAGAGCTGCGAGCCCTTTGCGCCCTACCTGTCCGCGATCACCGTCGGGCATGTGATCGAGCGCGTTGCTCACCCGGACGCGGACCGGCTCTCCGTGTGCAGCGTGGATGTGGGCGGCGAGGAACACCTGACCATTGTCTGCGGAGCGCCGAATGTGCGAGCCGGGCTCAAGGTGGCCGTGGCCACCGTGGGAACTGTTCTGCCGGGCGACTTCAAGATCAAGCAGGCCAAGATCCGCGGCCAGGCTTCGAGCGGCATGATCTGCTCGCTCATGGAGCTCGAGCTCGGCGAGGATCACGACGGCATCTGGGAGCTGCCGGATGAGACAACCCTGGGCGTGCCCCTAGCCGAGGCCCTGAACCTCGCGGACTGGGTGCTTGAGATTGACAACAAGTCATTGACCCACCGCCCGGACCTTTGGGGACACCGCGGTCTGGCGCGGGAGGTGGCCGCCATCTTCGGGCGCGAGCTGCTGCCGCTCGATACCAGCCTGCCCGAGTGCGGCGGCGGCCGGAGCCCGGCGGTCACCATCGAGCCCGCCGCCTCCAGCGCCTGTCCCCGTTACCTGGCCCTGGCCCTGGACGGCGTGTGCGTGGAGCCCAGCCCGCTCTGGCTGCGTTGCCTCTTGGCCGCCGCCGGACAGCGCCCCCTGGACCTCCTGGTGGACCTCTCGAATTTTGTGCTGTTGGACCTCGGCCAGCCGAACCACCTCTTCGACCGGGCCACGGTCAAGGACGGTATCGAGGTGCGCCTGGCAGCGCCGGAGGAGGAAATGGTGACCCTCGACGAGCAGCGCCTGCGCCTGGGCGAAGATGACCTCTTGATCTGCTCCGGGGGGCGGCCGGTGGCCCTGGCCGGCGTCATGGGCGGAGCGGACTCCAAGGTGGCCGCGGAAACGACCGAACTTCTGCTGGAGGTGGCCAACTTCCACGGCACCCGCGTGCGCCGCACGGCCATGCGCACGGGCCTGCGCTCTGAGTCCTCGGCGCGCTTTGAAAAGAGCCTGGACCCGGAGCAGGTGCCAGCCGCCGCCGGGCACCTGGTGCGCACCCTGTTGAGCATTCAGCCGGATGTGACCCTGCCCGCGCCGCCCACGGATGTGGGCTCCCATACCCCGACGACCATGACCGTGGCCCTGTCTCCTGCCCTGGTGCGGGAGCGCCTGGGGGTCGAGCTCAGCGCGGGTGAAATCGCCGCCTCCCTGGAGGCCCTGGGCTTCTCCGTGGACGGCCCCGAAGGCGGGCCGTGGACCGTGGGCGTGCCCACCTGGCGCGCCAGCAAGGATGTTTCCATAGCCGAGGATCTGGTGGAGGAGGTAGGCCGCCTGCACGGCTACGACAACATTCCGGTGCGCGCGCTCAGCGGTGAGATCACTCCTCCGGAGAGCGATCCGCGCCGTGCCCTGGTGGAGAGCATCCAGGACAGGTTGGCCGGGGGAGCGCGCTTCCATGAGGTGCTCGGCTACTCCTTCCTGCACGCGGAGCTGTGCGAGCGCTTGGGCATCGCCGACCAGCCCCATGTGCGCCTCGTCAACCCGGTGGCCGAGGGCGAAGACCGCGTGCGCCGCTCCGTGCTCCCCAGCCTGCTCGGACGCTTGGGCCTGAACCGGCGCCAGCGGGAGCGCGTGGCCATCTTCGAGCTCGGCAAGGGCTATCTCCCAGAGGAGAACGGCGAGCGGGGACAACCCCAGGAGATTCACGAACTGGGCCTGCTGGTGGCGGCGGTGCCGCCGGGCAAGGGCGCCCGCTTTGACGCGGGGGCCTATCCCGAGCTGGCCGGCGTCCTGGAGGACCTCATTGCCCACCTGGGGTACGGCGCCTGTCGCTTTGCCGCCCTGCCCGCCGCTGAGCCGCGCCCGAGTTGGGCGCATCCGGGGCGCGGGGCGAGTTGCCTCCTGGCCGACGGGACGCCCGTGGGCCTGATCGCCGAGCTGGAGCCGGGTCTGCACCGGCCCTTGGAGCTGGTGGATGACCTGGCCAGCGAAGTGGCCTGCGCCACTCTTTCCCTGGACTCCCTGCTGGCGGCGGCGAAACCGGCCTTCAAGCCGCGCCTCCTGCCGCGCTTCCCGGAGACCAAGGTAGATGTGGCCCTCTCCTGTCCCGCGGAGCTGCCCGCCGGGGAGGCCGCCGCCATGATCGAAAAGGCGGGCAAGGGCCTGGTGGCGGACCTGGAGCTCTTCGACCTCTACCGGGGCGCAAACCTGGAGCCCGGTCAGAAATCCCTGGCCTGGCACCTGTGCCTGCGCGCCGCCGACCGCACCCTCGGGGAGGGAGACGTGGCCCGCTTCCTCGGCCGCCTGGAGCGCGCCGCCGAGGCCGCCGGCTGCAGCCTGCGGCGGGACTGACCACGGGTGGCCGGGAAGGGGCCGGAAAGGGTCTCCCGAAGGGGGCTTTCGCGGCCGATGTAAGGAAGGGCGCTCCCCACGCTCCAGCCCCATGAAGATCGTTCTCCTGACGCCGCCCAGTCCCGAAGCCTACCGGGTCAGCCGTGGCCTGATGGGCGGCTTTGGCATGGCGGTGCACCCGGAGCTGCTCTACCCGCCCATCGAGTTGGCCCATGTCGCCTCCGTGCTGGAGGCCGATGGCCATGGGGTGGTCATGGTGGATGCGGATGCGGCCGGGCTGGGGGCGGAGCAAGTCGTGGCGGCCGTGGTGGCCGCGGAGCCCGAGTTAGTTTGTCTGGATTCGTCCTCGACCTCCCTGGAGCAGGACCTGGCCGTGGCCGGTGCCCTGCGCCGGGAGAGCGGAGCGGTGGTGGCCATGCTCGGTTCCCAGGTGACCTTCACGCCCGGGGAGATCTTCAGCGAGCGGCGCGTGGATGTGGTTGTGCGCGGGGAGCCGGAGTACATCGTGCGAGACCTGGCGCGGCGCCTGTCCCAGGGCCAGGCGCCTGGCGCTGAAGAGCTCAGCTTCGCCGGCGTGGCGGGCACCACCTGGTGTCGCGCCGACGGCGAGGTGGTGCACGAGGCCGCGGCCGAGAAGATCCTGGATCTGGACGCCCTGCCGCTGCCGGCGCGGCACCTGCTCGACAATCAGGCCTACACCTTTCCGGGCCTCGACGGACCGGTGACGACGGTCAAATCCTCCCGTGGCTGTCCCTACGACTGTTCGTTCTGCGGCTACACCCTGGCCCAGGGCCTGCGCTTTCGTTTCAGGTCGCCGGAGAACGTCGTGGCCGAGCTGGTGGATCTGGCGCGCAACCACGGCCTGCGGCATGTGGTCTTCCGCGATCCGATATTCACCACGCGCAAGGACCGCGTGCATGCAATCTGCGCCGGCATCGGCGCCGCGGGCCTGGACCTCGACTGGCAATGCGAGACGGCGGTCAAGACCCTCGACGCGGAGCTGCTCGAGGCCATGGCCGCCGCCGGCTGCACGCACATTTCCCTTGGCGTGGAGAGTGGCGACGCGGGCATCCAGAAGGAGTTCTGCGGCAACAAGCTGAGCGATCATGCCCAGGCCCAGGAGGTCTTCGATGCCTGCCGGCGCGTGGGCATCGAGACGCGCGCCTTCTGCATGCTGGGCTTTCCAGGCGAAACGCGCGCCATGATCGCTGCCACGTTCGAGCTGGTGGAGCGTCTGGACCCGGACCAGGTGCAGTTCTGCGCCGTGACGGCCTATCCCGGTACCAGGCTCTTCGAGCAGCTGAACGGTGCGGGGCGCTTGGACTACGCTGCCATGACCGGCGTGCAGGCCCTGGAGGGCAACGAACACTTGACCGCCGACGAGCTCAACGGCTTGATCGCCGCGGGCTACCGGCGCTTCTACAGGCGCCCGAAGCGCCTGGCCCAGGAGCTGCGCCACCCCCTGCGTCTGGCCGGGCGGCTGGCGCGCTATCTGCGACTGCGGCGCACCGGCGCCTGAGAACGGACTGCGTCCGGCGGCTGCGCCCAACGGCTACGCCCGGCGGGCTGCGCCCAGCGGCTACGCCCGGCGGCTGTGCCCAGCGGCTGTGCCCACCGGGCTGTGCCCGGCGACTGCCTCGCGCCCGGTGTATTTGACGCGGGCCCGTGGGCTTCTGATACTGCCCCATAGCCGCCCGTCCCCCGAGCCTTCTTCAGCTACCACCATGAGCCAGATCGAAAGCGTCCTCCAGGAGACCCGCCTCTTCCCGCCCAGCGCCGAGTTTAAGGGCCGCGCGCGCCTCTCGGACGAGGGGACCTGGCGCCGTATGTACCGGGAATCCATCGACGACCCGGAGTCCTTCTGGGATCGCGTCGCCCGGGAGCTGCCCTGGATCGAGCCCTATACGGAGGTGCTCGACTGGAGCGCGGCTCCGGTGGCCCGCTGGTTCGGGGGGGGCAAGCTGAACGCCAGCGCCGTCTGCTTGGATCAGCACCTGGAGAACGGGTTGGGCAACAAGCGCGCGATTATCTGGGAGGGCGAGCCCGGTGATACGCGGGAGCTCACCTATGCGCAGCTGCATGCCGAGGTCTGTCGTCTGGCGAACGCCCTGCGGGCTCGCGGCGTGCAGCGAGGCGACCGCGTGGCCATCTACATGCCCATGGTGCCGGAGCTGGCGGCGGCGGTCTTGGCCTGTGCGCGCATCGGAGCGCCGCACTCGGTGGTCTTCGGTGGTTTCAGCTCCCAGGCCCTGCGCGACCGCATCGAGGACGGCGGGTGCAGCGCGGTCATCACCGCCGACGGCGGTTGGCGCCGGGGCAGCGTATTCCCTCTCAAGGCCCAGGTGGATGAGGCCGTGGCGGGCAATGACAGCGTGCACACTGTGCTGGTGGTGCGCCGTGGAGAGAACGAGGTCAGCTGGCAGGCGGGCCGTGACGTGTGGTACCACGAGGCGGTCAGCGCGGCGGACGCGGACTGCCCGCCGGAGCCCATGGACGCGGAGGATGTGCTCTTCCTGCTCTACACTTCCGGCTCCACGGGCAAGCCCAAGGGCATCGTGCACAGCACCGGCGGTTACATGGTCGGGACCTATCTGACCACCCAGTATGTCTTCGACCTGCGCCCGGAGGATATCTACTGGTGCACGGCGGATGTGGGCTGGATCACCGGCCACAGCTACATCGTCTACGGGCCCATGGCCAACGGGGCCACGGCGGTCATGTACGAGGGCGCGCCGAATACGCCCCACGAGGGGCGCTTCTGGGAGATCGTCGAGAAGCACGGGGTGACCATTTTCTACACGGCGCCCACGGCCATCCGCACCTTCATGCGTTGGGGCGACGAGCACGTGAAGCGCTTTGATCTCTCCAGCCTGCGCCTCTTGGGGACGGTGGGGGAGTCGATCAACCCCGAGGCCTGGATGTGGTACCACCAGGTGGTGGGCGGGGAGCGTTGCCCGATCGTCGACACCTGGTGGCAGACCGAAACCGGTGGGATCATGTTGACACCCCTGCCGGGTCTCACGGTCACGAAACCCGGCAGCGCCACGCTGCCCTTCTTCGGCGTGGACCCGGTGATTGTGGATGAAGCCGGCAATGAGTTGGGCACAAACGAGGGAGGCTATCTGGCCGTTCGAAAGCCCTGGCCGTCCATGTTGCGGGGTATCTGGGGTGACGCCGAGCGCTTCCGGGAGACCTACTGGGCCAAGTTCCCCGGGCTGTACTTTCCCGGTGACGGGGCGCGCAAGGACGCGGACGGCTACTTCTGGATCATGGGGCGCGTGGACGATGTCATCAACGTCAGCGGGCACCGGCTCTCCACCATGGAGGTCGAGAGCTCACTCGTCAGCCATCCGGCGGTCTGCGAAGCGGCGGTCGTGGCGCGGCCGGACGAGGTCACCGGCCAGGCCATCAGCGCCTTTGTCAGCGTGGGGCCCGGCGTGGAGGCGGACGCTGAGCTCAAGGCCACGCTGTTGGCCCATGTGGCCGAGGAGATCGGCAAGCTGGCGCGCCCCAAGGAAATCCGCTTCACCGATGCCCTGCCCAAGACGCGCAGCGGCAAGATCATGCGCCGCCTGTTGCGAGACATCGCCGCCGGCCGCGAGATCGCCGGGGACACCAGCACCATCGAGGACTTCAGCGTCCTGGCGCGCCTGCGCGCGGACGAGGAGTAGCTGCGGCCAGCACGGCCAGCGAAGCGCTGGTGGGTGAGGGATGCATGGGACACCCCCTGCCACCGTGTGCAGCGTTCCTGGAAGCGCATCGTCGCACGGCGCCACTTCGCCCTTGGCCTTCAGATTGCGCCGCGCTGCGCCGGCGATGAGGTTTTTCCCGGAACCTCCGGAGCCGGGAACCGGCGCGCGGGAGTGGGCCTACTTCCACCAGTCGTCGGCGGCGACCTGGGTGATGCCTTCGGCGTAGCTGCGGGGCTGCCAGCCGAGGGTCTCGATGGCGGCGCTGATGTCGTGGTCGTGGTGCAGGAAGAAGTAGCTGGCCCCACGGCGCTCGCGGGTTACATCGGTGAAGACGCCCTTGATGAGCAGGAAGCGCTCGACCCAGCGGCGGGGCACATTGCGGCGGCGCTGGCCACCACCGGTGGCGGCGATGGTCAGGTCCAGGAACTCGTTGAAGGGAATGCCCTCGGGGCCGGCGATCTCGAAGATGCTGTCCACATCCATGACCTGCTCCTGGGTCAGGTACAGCAGCATGGCATCCACCAGGTCGTCCACATGGACCGGGTTTATCTTGGAGACGCCCTCGTGGGGGACCCAGTAGTTGCCCCTGGGCTTTGCGCAGCGCCGCAGGAAGGGGGCGGTGTGGCGCGTGTCGCCGATGCCGTAGACCAGCGTGGGACGGAAGGAGGCCCAGTCGTAGCCGGCGGAGCGCACGATCTTCTCCTGGACGCGCTTTGAATCGCGGTAGTAGCCATAGACCGGCTGGCCGATGACCGCCGATGAAACCAGCACAAAGCGCATGCTGTCCGGGGCGTTTGCCTTGGCCTCATCCAGCAGATGCTCCGTGCCGGTCACATTGACCGCCTGCATCTCGTCTTCGCTGAAATGGTCGTGGCGGCCGGCCAGGTGGATCAGCGCCTGGCTCCCCCCTAGGAAGCCCTCCAGGCTCTCCGGAGCTGTCAGATCGCCTTCAAAGGGCTCCAGGGAGCCGGGGCTGTCCGCGGGCAGGGTGGGCAGGGCAGAGGCTCGACCAGGGCGGGCCAGGGCCCGCAGGGAGTGTCCCTCGGCGCCGAGGCGCTGGATGAGGTTCTGACCGATGAAGCCGGTCCCGCCGGTGACAGCAATATGCATGGCAAGAGGATAGCGATCTGGGCCGGGCAGGCCAGGGGTCGGCCCGGCCCATTCGCCCCCTGGGACTGTGCCAGGGCAGTTATTGGCCCGGCCGCGGGCAAATGCCTGCGGAGCACTCCAGTACGGGAGGGGGGGACAGCCGATACACTTGTCTCCGGGCCACCCGGCCCCTCCCCTAGATTCCGCGCCGCCGGCATTTTCCCACGATTACGGGAAATCTCCCGGCGGCCCTCTCCCCTGTTTTACGTTTCTGGTAGACAATGGCACCGCGGTGCAGCCAAGGCCCCCCGTGGCGCTCCGCTGGTGGCCACGACCCCATGACCCGCCTAGGTACCTACGTACGACGCAACTTCGAGCCCCTGCTACTCTCGGTGCAGGTGCTGCTCGATGTGGTTGTCCTGGCCCTGGCCATGCTCTGCGCCTGGTGGCTGCGGGAGGGCATCAGCGCCCCGGATACCGCCACGCCGCTCATCGTCTATCGGGAGATCTTTTCGATCACCGCCGCCGTCTGCCTGCTCTGCTTCCACGCCTTCGGCCTCTACAGCCCGATCAAGAGCCTGCTCAATGTGGAGGAGTTCAAGGGCATCGCCAAGGCCACCCTGGTGTCCTTCTTCGTCATTCACGCCCTGACGGTCTTCCTGCGCGGCACGACCCAGAAGGCCGAGGGTGCCTATCGCTGGCTGGTAGCCCTGCACGAGGCCATTGACCTGGAGGTCAATCCAGAGGCCTTCTCACGCATCACCATCGTGCTGTCCTTCGCCGTGATCCTGGTCTTCATCACGATCAGTCGCTTCATCTCCTTCCGGGTCATCCAGCGCTTGCACCGGCGCGGTATCGGCAATCGCAATGTGCTCATCTGCGGCACCGGCCCCACGGGGCGCCGCCTGCAGCGCAAGTTCATGCTGATCCCCACCCTGGGCCTGAACCTGATGGGCTTTGCCACGGACGATCCCGAGGAGGTGGGCAGCACCATCGACCGCTCGCGGGTTCTGGGCACCTTCGAAGATTTCGCCTACCTGTTGGGCGAGAAGAAGATCAGCGAGGTCTTCATCGCCCTGCCGGAGTCCAAGGAGGAGGATGTCATGGGCCTGCTCTCGGAGCTCGACCGCCTGGGCGTGCCCTACCATGTGGTGCCGCGCTTCTACCACCTGATGACGCACCGGGTGCGCATCCAGTCCCTGGATTCGATCCCGCTCATTTCCCGCGTGGAGCGCCGCTCCGGTTTTGTGTCTTCCTTCGGCAAGCGCCTGTTGGACATCCTGATCTCGCTCTTGGTG
>DASCNH010000137.1:0-4714 GCA_036011365.1 Planctomycetota bacterium
GCCTGCTCATCCAGGTAGACCTCGGCGACGCCGGCCGCGGCCAGCACACAAGCTCGCCTCCGGCGCTCCTTGCCGGCCCCACGGCTGCCTCAACTACGGGCGCCACCGCCCCTGCCACCTCCGGCAGCGGCCCGTCCACCATCTCGCCGCCCAGCGCCCCCGCCGCCGGCGGAGGCGCCACCAGCATGCCGCCCCCCACCGCCGCCCCCGGATCGAGCTTCTGCCCGGAAGCCCTGGTGGACCAATCCCTGCCCGGGGCCGCCTGTATCCCCGCCTCCAGCACGGCCACCGCCGGCGCCCTCTACCCCCTGGGCCAGGACCTGATGGTCGATGCCATCACCGGCTTCGTCGGCATCGGCACGCTCGCTCCGGCGACCTCCCTGGATGTCAACGGCCTGGTGCGCGCCCGGGTAGGCGGTTACGAGTTCCCCGACGGCTCCGTGCAAACCACGGCCTGTGACTGCTCGGCCATCTGGGCAGCAATCGCGCTGCTGCAGCAGGAAATGGGTACGCTTGGCGACACGCTCTTGGACCAGGGCGGCCGCATCGCCGCGGCAGAGGATGCCATCGACAACCTGTCCACGGAGAACTCACAGATACGGGACGATGTGGATGACATCCAGCAGCGCGTGAGCGATTCAGAGAATGTGGTCGGCGGCCTGACGGATACGGTCGGCGTGATGCAGACCAGCCTCACAAACCTGCAGTTCCTGACCTCGCCCCTGGCCTTCGACGGGACGATCCTCGAACTCCGTGGAGCGAACTTCCAGATCAACGATGGCGCCCTCGGCTCAGGCTCACCCAACGGCCTTGGTAACCTGATTCTCGGCCACAATCGCGACATGGGTGGCGACATCCAGACCGGCTCCCACAACCTGGTGATCGGCGATGGGCACTCATTCCGTGGCTTCGCCGGCCTTGTGAGCGGCCAGAACAACAGCCTCATGGCGGACAACTCAGCGATCATCGGTGGCTCCGACAACGGGATCTCGACGAACCTCTCCAGCATCATCGGCAGTTCCAATAGCGCAATCATCGGCACCAGCGAGGGAGCGGCGATCCTCGGCGGCAGCGACGCCCTGATCAGCTCTTCGCCGGGCGGCGTGACCCTGGGCGGCAACACGGAACGCCTGATCGGCTACAGCCCCGACTACAGCAAGGCCTCGCTCAACTTCGACGAGATCTTCCGCACCGTCGACGGCGTCCTCGCGCGCCTGGACGACCTGGAAGGTCCCTGATTCGCCCAGACCGACAGTGCCGCAAGTGGGCGGTGAGCAGCGCGCCTGCTGTTCCGCCCCCAGCGCCAGGCTTTGCCCCAAAGTGCGGGCAACGGGCGAGAGCCCTGAACAGTCAGCCGCTTGCGCGCTCTGGGATGAAGGCTGGCGATGAATGCGGGCTAGCGCTCCAGGGGGCGCACCGGGCGCAGGCCGATCTGCGAAGCCGATTGCCGCGATCCGAGTGACTGGCGGTTGGCGGCCCGGGCGTGGTTGGCCGTGGCCCGGAAGCTGCTGTCGCGGTAGGCGCGCCCGGGAGCCTCGCTCTCGCGCAATCCATCGCCTGCCCGGGGTTCCGTCGAATACCGCTCCGTGTAGGCATCTCGACACCATTCCTTCAGGTTGCCGACGATTTCGTGCAGGCCGAAGGGATTGGCGCGGAAGGTGCCAATGGGGGCGTGCACGACCCAGCCGTCGGCCAGCTCGGGCCAATCTTCGATGGTCGCCCAGGTCGCGCCGCCCCGGGCGGCGTACTGGTCAGCCACATTGATCGCCCCCGCCAGGCTGCCACGCTCTGACCCCGTCCACCAGGGCGTATTCGTCCCAGCGCGGGCCGCATATTCCCACTGGGCCTCCGTGGGCAGGCGCAGTCCCCGGCGTTCGAGAATCAAACTCGCCGTCTCCCAACTGACCTGTTCCACCGGGTGCAGCAGGCTCTTCACGAGATCGTTCCTGGGACCGGGCTGCCAGAGGCTGGGGTTCTCCCCCGTCCAGCGCACCCACTGGGCTTGGGTCAGCTCGTGCTTGCCCATGAAGAACGGTTCTAGCACGACCCGCGTCACGGGCCCCTCGTCCCTCTGAATCACAGCCTCGGGGTCGAAGTTGGGCTGCTGTGGATCATCCCCCTGGGCTCCCATCATGAAGGTGCCGCCCGGGAGCAGGACAAGAATTAGAGCATCCCCGTCGCGCAGCAAGAGACGCCCCCCTGCATCTCGCCCGGGCACCTCCCCCCCCGGCAGATAGGCGAATTCAAAGAGGCCGGAGTCAGGATCACGCCCCACCGGCACCAGACCAACCTGTGGCTCAATCTCCAGCCCGCCGTAGTCTGGACAGAGTTCCCGATCAGAGATTGAAAGCAGCACCTCGCTCCAACGGTCCCGGTAGTCGTCGATTGAACGGGAGCGGATCGACAGGGCATCGGCGAGGCGTGCTTCAATCTGCTCAATCAGGCCATCCTCACCCGCCAACCTCTCCAATCCCAAGACGAGATTCCTCTTGGTCTCGAACAGGGATTGATCTGCCGAGCTGCCAAAGCTCCGCTGACCCGCCTCGTCCGCCTCCCCCAGCAGATCGAGAACGGCCAACTCCTCGCGGTGCACGGGCAGGCGCGCCGCCAGCGCCCTGGCCCCGGCCAGCCAGGTCCGCAGGGGCCCCTCCATGGCCGGCAGGGCCGGCCACAGCTGCTCGATTCTGGCCTCGTGCCAGGGGAGCGAGTAGACATCCGCCGACAACTCCGCCTGCCGTCGATTCTCCTTCTCCGCATGGGCTATCCAGGCCAGGCTGGCGAAGCCCACGAGCAGCGCCGCCGCCACGGCCACGGCAATCATGCGGTTGCGCGCCACCCATTTCGTGAACTCCGCCAGAGCCCCGGTGCGATAGGCACGTACCACACGCTGCTCCAGGTAGGCACGCAGATCCTCTGCCATCTCACCCATGTCCCCATAGCGGTCCCCGACCTCACGGGACATGGCCCGTTCACAGATAGCCACCAGTTCCCCCGGCACACCGGCCTTGACCGTGTGCACCTGCTTGGGCGGCCCCTGGAGAACCATGGCCAAGACGGCGTGGGAACCTCGCCGCTGGTCGGGCGCCGCATAGGGAGCCTGGCCCGTGAGCATCTGGTAGAGCATGGCGCCCACGGAGTAGACATCCGATTGCGTCCCCACACGCTCGAGCTCTCCGCCAGCTTGCTCCGGAGGCATGTAGTAGGGCGTACCGATCACCATTCCATCCATGGTCATGATCGGTGAATCGAGGTGGCTGTTCGATTCATCCTGGCGGTCAGTCCGCACCAGAGAAGGTGCGTCGTGATCGTCATGGCACAACCTGAGGTCGTGCCGATCATCGCGCCCCAGGACCTTCGCCAGGCCCCAGTCCATGACATAGGTCTCTCCGAAACGCCCAACCATGACATTGGCCGGCTTCAGGTCCCGATGGATGACGCCCTTGCTGTGGGCATAGGCCATCGTCTCGCAGACTCGCAGCAGAGATCCCAGGGCCCGCGTCTGGGTCCATCCCTCTTCCTCATCCTGGGCCAGGCGGAAGACCTCCTTCAAGGTGCGCCCCTCCACCAGCTGCATGGTGAAGTAGACGCGCCCATTGGAGTCCAGCCCCAGCTCGTGAATCGGCACGACCCCCGGGTGGTTCAGCTGGCCAGAGACCTGGGCCTCTTCCACAAAGCGCCCGAGCAACCCCGGATCCTCATCACCCGGCGGCCCGGAACGCAGCACCTTCATGGCCAAGGCCCGCCGCAGATCCCGGTCCCAGGCCTTCAGAATCGTCCCCATGCCCCCACGCGCCAACTCCCCCCGGGCCTGGTAGCGCTCGCAGGGCTCCCGTTCCGACAGACCGGCCAGGCGCTTCGAGGTCAGGCTTGAGGAGTTGCTGCCCTGGCCGCCACCGCCACGCCCGCCATCGGGGCTCCCGGGGCTCCCGGCGCCATCGGCACCATCGCCCCCCCCGGCCTCGCCGCCCAGATCCGGCCCCTCGTCCCCCTCGCCGACCTTCTCCCGCAACTCCTCCCCCACGGCGCCCGCCACGGACGGCATGACCAGGGCCACGGCCCATTCCTCGTACTGCAGACGCAGCTCCGCCTCCAGTTCAGGATGCTCCCCACAAAGCTCGTCCAGCCCCGCCCGCCCCCCGGCCAGTCCCCGGGCCAGAAAAGCCTCCAGCACCCGCCAGGCACGTTCACTGAGGTTCCTGCCACGCTCGTCGCCGCTGCCGCCTTCATTAGCCACGCCAGGATTGTCGCCGTAGAGCCGATCCCAGGCCAGAGCCACCGCTGATATCCCGCCCCAGCCGTGCCGGGCCGGCCCCAGAGCACAGCACGGGTACAGGGAATCTGATGGGCACCGTGCGGGGGCAAGATGCGGCCATGTACTGAGTACCCGTGACTCATCAGCCGCAGCTCCTGGTTACACCAAGTGCCCCCGGTGCCTCGCTAGAGGGCTCCCAGGCCACGCCAGCCGCCCCGGCGGCGAGCTCCCTGGCCGTGCGAAGCCCCGGTCCTGGCCCTGTTTCCCGACGGCTGGGTCGATGCTATGGTGCGCCCCATGGCCCCGACTCCCCCCGCGACCACCGAATCCGTGACGACCTGCCCCACCTGCGGGGCCAAGATCAAGCGCCGCGGCATGAGCCTGTGCGCCTACTGTGCCGCGCCTCTGACTGCGCAGGTGGCGGCGGTGGCAGAGGGCCAGCCTGACCCGGACCTGGCCCGC
>DASCNH010000138.1:0-4704 GCA_036011365.1 Planctomycetota bacterium
TTCATGTTGTTCCTGTCGGTTCGGTTGATTCCGGCTCAATTAAGTGGAAGAGGAGCGCAACTGCGAGGGGAGGAGCGCCCACAACTTCCCCACTCTACTCTCTATCCCAGCAGCCCCGTGGAAAAACCCGTGCGCGCAAGGTCTTGCGCGGCCAACGGTTAAGGGAGAGGCGCCGGGCGCTCGGGCATCTGGAAGTCCGGGTAGTGGGACCAGGCGCGGGGGTTGAGCTGGAGCAGTAGGTTCTGGGCGACCTCGGCCGTGGGCGGGTTCTGGCGTGTCAGCTTGTAGATCAGGGGGATGAAGCGGCGCAGGAAGCGGTTGGCCTCGGGGAAGTCGGCGAAGACGGCCTTGTAGCGCGCGAGGGCTGAGGGGTTTGTCGCCAGCGTGGCGAGCTCGTAGCCGTACTCCTCGAAGTAGATCCGGTTGCGCTTTTCAATCTGGCGGATCCAGGCGGGGGGGATGGTGTCGCTCCAGCCGGTGCGTGGCTTTGTGTCGCGTTTCTTGGTGGCGGTCAGGAGCCAGGGGAAGGGAGGCGTGTCTTCCAGGGGCGCGTGGTGTGTGTGGTCGAGGACACGTTCGTCGAAGGGCTCGCCGACGAACTCAAGTACGCCTTGCATCACGCTACGCGTGTCGGCGAGCAGGTCCTCCAGGCGGATCTCGTGGATGCGATCCTTGAAGGGGCGCGTCTCGCGGATGATCTGGCGGCAGTAGCGGTTGTTCAGGATCATCGAACCCGGCGCCCAGGGCATGCGCTGGAGTGAGTGCACCGTGGCGCGCGGGTCGCGCAGGATGTGCACCACGCGCGGGTCCGGGTAGTCGCGGAAGATGCCCTTCAGGAAGCTGGCGTGGAACGGAGTCTTGTCTCCGTGGCGCGGCTTGTCGTAGCGCCGGGCCATGCAGCGCATGAGGGCGTTGTAGGCCACCGGACGTTCGTCCCGGGCGAGACCGGTGGGGTGCGTTTTGGCGATCTCGTCGCGCACGGTCTGGGGATCCAGGCGCAGCCAGGCGTAGGAGAAGGACTTGAAGTAGATTTCCAGCCAGTCGCTGCCGGTGGATTTGCGCGGCAGGAAGTTGCCGCCCACATAGAACGCCGCCTCGTGGGTCAGGTAGATGCGCGGGTGAGCATTCAGCATCAACCGCAGGAGCGTGGTGCCCGAGCGGCCGGTGCCGACGACAAAGATGGGTGAGGTGTCCGGGTTGAGGTCTGTCATGGGTGTGCGTGGCGCTGCGTGCGTGACGCTGTGCGTGTGAGGTTCGCGTCAGAGGCGGCAGCGGTAGATGACCATCTGCGTGGGCTGGTCAGTGCCGGGCAGATTCCAAGCGTGCTTCACAGCGGGCGGCTCGAAGAGCTCGACGGAGGAGAAGCCGGAGGCCTTGAGGTCACTGATGATCTCGTCGCGGGTCTCGCCGGCGCGTTCGAAGGAGCGCCCGCCGGTGGCGGCCTTCATGAGGCCTTCCAGGAGGCGTCCGGCGACGCCCGCGCGCGGTTCCTCGGCCGGGGGCACGAGGTCGAAGAGGAAGGCGGCTCCTTCTGTCCCAGCCAGTTCCATGACACGCGCCACGCGTGACCATAGGCGGCGGCGGGCGGAGCAGTCGAGGTACATGCAGAGGCCTTCGGCGATAATCGTGAGCGGGCGGTCCGCTTCCACCAGGGTGGCGAGGTCGCAGCGTTCGGCGTCCGTGGATACAAAGTGCAGGCCGGGGGCAAAGACCGCGTCCTGGCCGGCGGTGGTGCGGGACAATAGCTCGCGTTTTCTGGCGATGACTTCTGGCAGGTCCGCCTCGATGTAGTCCAGGTCGTCGCGGCCTGTGTCGGTGGCGAAGGCCACGCCCCGGGGGGAGAGGCCGGCGGCGATCTCGAGTGCCTGGGGGGCGCGGGCGCCGCTGAGTTCCTCTGCCAACAGGTAGTCGAGCATGGCGTGGCGTTGGATGACCGAAGCGGCCAGGTCGGGCAGGGAGCGGCCGATGGTGGCCAGGCGCAGGAAGCCGTTGACGGCGCCGAAGACCATGTCGGCCTCGTCGGAACAGAGCAACTCGGCGCCGGGGAAGCCCTGGCGGGTCCAGGCGCCGTTGGTGTAGAGGGCGGTGACTGTCAGGTCGGAGCCGGTCGATGCGTCCGGGGTGGGGGCTTCGTCCGGGGAGGTGGGCGGCGCCGCCGGTGCTGCCGCCTGCCCGCGGTCCACGCGACGGGCCAGGACGCGATAGGTGTTGGACCAGCCCCGGGAGCGCACGAAACCCGCCAGCAGTTTGTCGGCGGCCACGGCGCACAGCAGGAAGGGCAGGACGGCGGTCCAGACCAGGGCGTGGCGCAGCCGGTGCCAGGGGCGCGTGGGCGGCAACCAGGGACGGTCCACCGGGGGCAGGAGGCGCGAGAGGCTGACCAGGATCGTGTAGTGCAGGTCCGTGGCCTGGTGGGCCGGGCCGCGTTCGATCTCCAGGACCTCGAAGCCGCGCTCGCCCAGGAGGCCCTGGAGCGTTTTGCAGGGCAGGAGGTTTTGGTGCTGGGGCTGGAACCAGGGCAGCCAGCTCCAGCCGAGCCAGCGGCCGATGGGGCACTCGGGGTCGGGGACCTCGATGAAGAGCAGGCCGCCCTCCGCCAGCAGGCTGTGGGCGGCGTCAATCTCCTGGCGCGGCTCGCGGGTGTGTTCGAGGTAGTGGCTCATGGAGACCACCTCGAAGGGCTGGGCGTTTCCCAGGGCCGGGCCGCCCAGGCGCAGGTCGGAGCCCTCATCCGCGGCCAGCTCCGGCAGGAAACCGCGCCAGCCGGCGTCGGCCCAGCCGCGGGCCACGGCCTTCTCCACGGAGTCGGCCAGGTCGAGTACCTCGAAGCGCGTGTCGGGCCACACGGCGCGGGCCATCAGGCAGAAGTGACCGTGACCGCCACCCACATCGAGCCAGCGGCGCGGGCCGTAGTGATGCCGGTCGTCGCCCTCCGCGCCGAGGGCCGCCACATGGTTTTCCGCCAGGCGTGCCCGGGCGGCGTAGCCATCGGGGTTGGCGGAGAAGATGAAATCCAGGGTCGGTTCACCCAGGCCGTCGTAGAAGTCGCCGTAGTAGAAGTTGAGGCCTTCCGGCGTGAGGCGTGGGTTCTGGAAGATGAGGGTGCAGGCGTTGCAGCGTTCCAGATGGAAGGTGCCGGGTTTGTGCTGGAAGTATTCGCCGTCCGTGCGCTGGGGAGAGAGGTCCGTGGCGGAGCACAGGGGGCAGGTGTCCCGGCGCGGCTCAAGAAGTTGATCCACGCCGGCGGCCAGGACCTTGTCATAGGGCGGGCGCAGGGAATCAATGTGGGCGGCGCGGGCCTTGAGATCCGGGCGCGGGGCGAGCAGCGTGTGCAGCCACTGGATGATCTCCAGGGGAAAGCGGGCGACGGTCAGGAGGACGAGCTGGCCGCGCAGGGGGACTCTCTCCGGCAGGGCGGAGAGGCCCAGGGTGGCCTGGAACTGGAAGGCGAGTATCGCAGTGAGGCCGAGGAAGGGATTGGCCATGAGACAGGCCAGGCAGAGGGCCCAGATACCGCCCTGGAGCAGGAGGACCAGGAGGGCGAAGTCGCCGAAGTAGGCTTCCAGGTTGCGGCGGCGCAGACAGGCGGCGTGGCCGCGGGCGCGGGCGGCGGAGTTGTCAAGGAAGCTGGGGGCCAGGGCCACCGTGGCCGCGCCGGGGGCGAAGGTCTGCAGGTCCAGGGCGGCGCGCAGGAAGGCGTTTGTGGCTTCCGTGGGATCGTCAGTGTCTTGCTGGTCGTTGTTCGTGTCGCCGGCGTCAATCAGGGGCCGGGCCCGGGGGCCGAAACGCGCCAGGGTCTCGCCGCTGACGAGCAGGGCGCGGCCGGCACTGCGCGGCTGGCGCAGGGGGGCGGCGCGGTAGGCGGCCGGGTCCATGAGTTCCGCCAGGCCCAGCAACTCCAGGGGCGGGAAGTCACCGGGGATGAGGTCGAGGACCTCCACGCCGGCGGCCCGGGCCCAGCGGCTGGCGGCCCGGCGCGTGGCCTCGTCCAACTCGACGCCCGGGGCCGTGAGGAAGATGTGGTCCGGGTGGGGCGGTTCATCCAGGTTCCCGTCCCCGGATTTGGAGAGCGGCAGCACGGCCAGCTTGCCCAGGCGCCCGCGCAGGCGCAGGCCGCCGAGCAGGAAGAGGGCGGTGAGGCAGAGGGCGAGGACGGTCATGCCAACTCCTCCAGGAGGCGGGCGGCCTCTGGCGCTCCGCCGGCGGCCAGGAAGGAGGCGCGCACGACTTCGGCGGCCTCGGCGAAGGCCGGCTCGTCCAGCACACGGCGAACGGCCTCGGCCAGGAGCGCCGGGCGCGGACGGGTGAAGGAGAGGCGCAGACCGCAGCCGGCGTCGACCACCTGTTGGGCGATCACCGGCTGGTCGTCCTTGATGGGGGCCACGACGAGCGGCAGGCCTTCGGAGAGGGCTTCGCACACGGTGTTGTGGCCGCCGTGGCTGATGACCGCGTCCAGGTGGGGCAGGAGTTCAAGTTGGGGGACCCAGGGGCGTTGGATGAAGTTGTCGGGCCAGGGGGCGCCGTTCACCTCGTCCCGGGGGGAGACCACGATGACCTGCAGCGCCGGGTCGCCGCCCAGGCCCTCGGCCAGGGCCGCGAAGAAGCGGTCGCCGCGTTCGGCGTTCAGGGTGCCGAGGCTGGCCAGGATTCTCTTGCCCTTGGAGAGCCTGTCCCAGGGGAAGGCGCGCTCCGGGTCCGGGGTGG
>DASCNH010000139.1:0-4614 GCA_036011365.1 Planctomycetota bacterium
GGCGCCAGACGGCCGACGACGGTGCTCATGGCAGCAGCCCGCGTTCCCGCAGATCGGCCAGGGCCAGCAGACGGGCCTGCTGTGCGCCCACTGACGGACGGTAGCCCAGGTCGCGGCGAGCCGGACCCATGTCGTAGGAATGGGAGGTGGAGAGTTCGGCGGCGACGAAACGTGTCATGGGCGGTTCGCCGGACAGGGGCAGGATGCGCCACAGGGTTTCGAGGACAGCGCCGAGGAGGGCCGCGCGTCGCCGGGGAAGTTGCGCTCGTATGGGGTCCAGACCGGCGGCTTGGAGGAGCTCATCGATCCAGGGCCAGAGCAGGACCGGCTTGTCGTCGGCGATGAAGTAGGCGCGCCCGGCGCAGGGGGCCGCCGGGCCAGCAGCCAACAGTTGATCGCCGGCGGCCAGTTGGGCCGCGACGGCATGCTCGATGTAACACAGGCTGACTTCGTTCTGCCCGTCGCCCACCCGGCGCAGGCGACCGGCCCGGGCGCGGGCGATGATGCGCGGCAGAAGGTGCGGGTCGCCGGGGCCGTAGATCAGGTGCGGCCGCAGGATGCAAACCGCGAGCTGCGTCTCGCGCGCGGCGGATTCAACGGCCTCCTCGGCCAGGGCCTTGCTCTCCGGATAGGCGCAGGGGAAGTGCCGGCCCCGGGGCAGGTCAGGCCCGGCCCGGCGGTGGTCGCGGCCATCAAAGCAAACGCTGGGGGACGATGTGTGTACCAGGGCAGGTGCTCCTGAGCCGAGTTCAGCTAGGGCCGCGAGGAGTGCTCGGGTACCGCCCAGGTTGATGGCCATGAAGTCGGCTCGGCTGCCCCAGACGCCGGTCTTGGCCGCCGTGTGGAAGATCACGTCCGTGCCTGTTCCAGCCACGCGCAGAACCTCCGCCGCCTGGGGAGCGGCCAGGTCGCAGGGCACGAAGCGCGCGCCGGCGGCCACCAGCTGCGGGGCGTTGTGGCGTGCGCAAAAGGACACCGCATCGCCGCGCGCCAGGAGCGCGCGCACCAGAGCCTGGCCCAGGAAGCCTGTGCCGCCGGTGACCAGGGCCCTCACGGCAGCTTCCGCTGGCCCAGCCGCTCGCTGGCCCAACGCTTGAGCAGCGGCCGGTCCAGCTTGGCGTTGTGGCGCACGTCCACCGGCAGGTTCTCCCGGAACAGGAAGCGCGTGACCGCCGCCGGGCCCAGCTCTGTCTCCTTCTCTTCTGTAAAGGTGGCGGCCAGGTCGGTGAGCTCCCGCTCCAGAACGCGCCGGGCGCTGGCCCGGCCGTGCCCCTTTTCCGCCTCCACCACTAGCACGGGTACCTCCTGGCCCGGGGGGCCGACACCCACCAGGGCACAGCGGCGCACGGCGGGGTGCGCCTGGAAACAGAGTTCCACGGGGACGGGCAGCATGCGGCCCGCGGTAGTTTCGAGGCGCTGCCCGGTGCGACCCTGGAACCACAGGCGACCAGCTTCGTCGAAGAGGGCCGCGTCGCCCATGCGGTGCCAGAAGGTGTCGCCATCGGAGATCTTGGCGGCGGCGGTGGCGGCGGCCTGGGCGGCGTAGGCGCGTGTCACCTGGGGACCGCGCACGCAGACCTCGCCCACGGCGCCCGGGGGCAGCTCCTGACCGGGGAGCTCGTCCACGGTCCCGTCCTCAATGGGAATCAGGCGCACGTCGGTGTCCGGAGCCGGGCGGCCGACGCAGGTGCCGGCGGGCGGGCGCCGGGGGCTCTGCCGCGACTCCTCGGCCAGCTCCAGAATCTCGCTGCCGCTGATGGAGGCCACGGGCAGGGACTCGGTGGCGCCGTAGGGGGTGTGGATCTCCGCCCGGGCGGGCAGGACGGCTTGGAGCCCGGCGATCATCTCCGGCGAGACGGGGGCGCCGGCCATCAAGACGCGGCGCAGGCCGGGGATGGTGCGGCCGCGGGCGGCGCACCAGGGCGCCAGGCGGCGCCAGATGGCCGGGGAACCGAAGCTCGTCGTGGCCCGGGCGGCGGTGGCCACTTCCAGCAGGCGCGCGGGGTTGAAGCGGGCCGGTCGACTGGGGTTGACCTCGGGGATGACCGAGGTCAAACCCAGGGAGGGGCAGAAGAGGGCGAAGAGGGGGAAGCATGAGAGGTCCACCTCGCCGGGCTCGAAGCGGTAGAGGGCCTGGAGGCGCTCGGTCTGGGCCAGGAAGTTGGCGTGGGTGTAGCTGACCCCCTTGGGGGGACCGGTGCTGCCGGAGGTGAAGAGTACCGCCGCTTCACGGTCGGAATCCGCCGGGGCGCTGGCAGTCAGGTCGTGGGCCTCCAGGTCGCCGGCAGCCAGGTCTCCGGCGCGCCGGGCCCGGTCGAACCAGGGGCCTACGGTCAGGGAGAGTTGCACTGAAGCGAAGGCGCGGGGGAAGAGGCGTTTTACGACCATGGCGCGCCGCACGCCGATGAAGACACGCGGGGCCATGCGTGCCACACAGGCCAGGAGGTTAGAGCGGCCCATGCCCGGATCGATCAGGACCGGGACGAGGCCAGCGCGGAAGAGGCCGAAGGCGCAGGCGAAGAGCTGCGGCCCCGGGGGCACGAAAAGGCAGACGCGATCGCCCGGGCGCGCACCCCGGTCCAGCAGGTCGCGGGCGACGAAGTCGGCCAGGGTGGCCAGTTCGCCGTAGGTCGTGTCCTCGAAGAAGAGGTGGCCGGTCAGGGTGCGGCGGGCCACGCGCAGGGCCTGGGCATGGGGCTCGAAGCGAGCCCGGGCGAAGAGGGCGTCGGCGGTATTGGCCTGGGCTTGCTGGCCTGTCCGGTTGGGCGCGCCCGGGGGCGCCTGGCCCGTTGCAGCGCCCGCTGCGCCGTCGGCGGGTCGGGCTGCGGGGCTGGTCGAGGGTCTGTCCATGACAGGGCCGCCGCCGGCGGGACTCAGCGTCCGCTGGTCAGGAACTCCCGTATGCATGGCAAGGCCCGCTCCGGGGCATCCTCCAGAACCCAGTGCCCGGCGTCGGAGATCGACTCCGTGCGGGCCTGGGGAAAGGCCTCCTGCCAGCGACGGCGGAAAGCTGGCGTAAAGCACCAGTCCCTCTCCCCCCAAAGGATGAGGGTCGGCAGATTGGCCAGGCTGGGAAGGCCGGCGGCAACCGCTGAAAGGGTGGCGTGGCTGGGGTGGTCAGGGTCGGCGGGAATGTCCCGTACGAAGGCGTCGAGGGCCACGCGGTCGGCCCAGGTGCCGTAGGGGGCGATGAAGCCCCGGCGAGCGGGGGCGCTCAGGGGCCGCACGGTGGCGAGGCGCCCGGCGGCGTGGGCAAAGGCGTTCAGGCGGCGCATTAGAAAGGGGCCCAAGCCCGGTGCACGGCAGATGGAGATGCGCGCCGGCACACCGCCGCCGGGGAAGGGGGGGAAGGCGGCGGAGTTCAGGATGACCAGGCGCGAGAAGCGTTCCGGGATGGCCAGGGCACAGCCGAGCCCGATGGCGCCCCCCCAGTCGTGAACGCACAGGGTGATATCCCGCAGGTCCAGGTGCTCCACCAGGGCGGTCAGGCGCGCGATATGGTCGGCCAGGCGATAGGGTCCGGCGGCGGGCTTGTCGGAGAGGCCGCAGCCCAGGTGGTCCGGGGCGATGACGCGGGTCCGGGGGCGCAGGCTGCGCACCAGGTTGCGGTAGAGGAAGCTCCAGGAGGGATTGCCGTGGATGGCGAGCAGGGGACCAGTTGTGTCGCCTCCCTCCGGGGCTTGTGTGGGCCCCTCGTCCAGGTAGTGCAGGGAGCCGTCTGAGCTCTCGAAGAAATGTGGTGCGAAGGGGTATTCATCGGCGAAGCCGGAGGTCACCTGCCGGGCCCGTGCGGGGCGGGCGCCTGGCTGCTCCGCGCGCGCGGCGGGGCGCGCAGCGTGGGGAGTGGTGGCGGAACCGGCGGGCGTCATGACAGCACCGCTGCGGCGGGTCGGTGGAGGACAAGGTCGGGATCGCCGGCGGCGCTCACGGACCAAAAGTGGCGGGGCGGGCCGGGGAGCGATCCCTGGATGACGGTGTACACCTCGCCGGCGCAGGAGAGCACCAGCCTGGCATCGCCTCTGCCTGCGGCCAGGGCCGTGGGGGCGGTCGGGGCCAGGGGGGCCAGGGGGGCAGCGCTGTGAAGGCGCGTGCGGGAGAGGCCGCCGAGGCCCTGGCCCGTGCGTTTGAGGACGGCCTCCTTGGCGGTCCACAGGCGCAGGAAGGCTTCGGATGCGGGCCAATGCTCTTCCATGGCAGCGCGCTCGCCAGCGGAGGCAGCCTGCTGCCTGACGGCCTGGCTGGGTTCCCGCAGGCCCTCGATGTCCAGGCCCACGGGGCCGGACCACAGGGTGGCGGCGACGAAGTGCCGCGTGTGGCTAACGGTCCAGCGGTGCGCGCCGATGGGCAGGGGCGCGCCGTGGCTGTCGCGCTCAGGATCGGGCAAAAAGGTGACGCCGGTGGGGATGCCGGGCAGGCTCAGGCCGGCTGCTTCGGCTGCCCGCGCCAGGGCGCGGCGGGAGGCACGCCGGCGCGCGCGGACGCCTTCCGCTGGAGAGGTCCAGGCCCTGTCCGGCGCCGCGGCGATGCAGACGTGCAGGGGCTTCACCGGGCGGGGCCCTCCGCGGCCACGGCGCGCTGCACCAGGTCCCGGTGGAAGTAGCCCAGGCCCATGCC
>DASCNH010000140.1:0-4534 GCA_036011365.1 Planctomycetota bacterium
TCCAGGCCCTGGACGATCTCCCAGTTGCCGCCCGTGCCGACGTGTACGGGGAAGGAGGAGATCAGGCCCTCGGGGACGCCGTAGCTGCCGTCGCTCTTGACGCACACGGAGCGCCAGTCGCCGGCGGGGGTCTCGTTCACCAGGTCGCGCACATGGTCCACCAGGGAGCTGGCGGCGGAGGCGGCGCTGGACAGGCCGCGGGCCTTGATGATGGCCGCGCCGCGCTGTTGGACGGTGGCGAAGAACTCACCCCTGAGCCACTCGCCGTCGATGACCGTGTCCGCGCGCTCGCCGTTGATGCGCGCGTTGTGGAAGTCGGGCACCTGGGTGGCCGAGTGGTTGCCCCAGATCAAGGTGCCTGTCACGGCGGTGGAGGGCACGCCGGCCTTGGCGGCCAGCTGGTTCTGGGCGCGGTTCTGGTCCAGGCGCGTCATGGCCGAGAAGCGCTCGTCGGAGACGTCCGGGGCCGAGTGCATGGCGATCAGGCAGTTGGTGTTGCAGGGATTGCCCACGACGGCCACGCGCACGCTGTCGTCGGCGTGGTCGTTGATGGCCCGGCCCTGGCCCGTGAAGATGGGGCCGTTCTCGCGGATCAGATCACCGCGCTCCATGCCCGGGCCGCGGGGCTTGCTGCCCACCAGCAGGGCCCAGTGGGCGCCGGCGAAACCGGTGTTCACAGCGGAGGTGCAGACGATGTCTTCCAGGAGTGGGAAGGCGCAGTCGGAGAGTTCCATGGCCACGCCGTCGAGGGCCGCCAGGGCCTTCTCCGCGGGGATCTCAATCAACTGCAGGATGATCGGCTGGTCAGGGCCGAACATCTCGCCGTTGGCGATACGGGGCAGGAGGGAGTAGCCGATCTGGCCGGCTGCTCCGGTGACGGCGACGCGCAGGGGGGTGGTAGTCATGGCTGGTGGTGGTTGGCGGTTTTCAGCTTTGGGCGCGGGGCGGGGCGCCCGCTGGCCCGGAGCGTGGGGGTCACTGGACCCTTGCGCTGCGGCGTGGGGAGTTCCGGTAGTGTGCCTCACGGGGCGCGCCAGAGGGCGTTGCGGCTGGATAAAATCCGCGCTTCGGCTGGGCTGCAACACTGTCCCCGGGCGCCTGCGGAGGCTGTGGTCCAGGCCGTGAACAGGCCCTTTAATAAGGGGAGATGAGGGCGCATCGGCGGTCCGCGTGTCCTAGACTCCGTCCATGGCGACCACCCACCAAGGGCTGACCGAGGCTGATCTGGCGTCCCTGGGAACCCTGCTCGGAGACCTGGGGCGGGCGGCCCGGGAGCGGCGTTTTGAGGTGGCCCCCAATCCCTGCGTCGGAGCGGCCGTTTTGGCCGGAGGCCGAGAGGTGGCGCGGGGCTTTCACGAACGCTGGGGCGGAGGCCATGCGGAGGCCCGTGCCCTGGCGGCGGCGGCGGAATCCGATGTGCCCGCCGAACGCTGGGACACCATGGTGGTGACCCTCGAACCCTGTTCGAGCCGTGGCAAGACGCCCTCCTGTGTGGAGGCCATCGGGGCCACCGGCATCCGGCGTCTGGTGGTGGGGGCCGTGGACCCGGATGTGCGCCATCGGGGTGCCGGCCTCAAGCTGTTGGAGCAGGCGGGTGTGGAGGTGATCGTGCTGGAGGGCGCAGCTCCCCTGGAGGAGATCTGCCCCCAGTTCCTGGCCTGGGCCGGTCCGGATCGCCTGCGCCGGCCGCACCCGTGGACCATCGCCAAGTGGGCCCAGACCCGCAGCGGGCACCTGGTGCCGCCGGCCAATGCGGACGACAATCGCTGGATCAGCTGCACCGCCAGCCGCGACGAGGTGCTCGAGCTGCGCGGCAGCGTGGATGCTGTGGTGAGCGGAGTGGGTACCGTCCTGATGGATGATCCCCGTTTTACCGTGCGCCCGCCCGGGGATACTCAGATGCGCCCCCTGCGCGTGGTGCTCGACAGCTATCTGCGCACGCCGCCGGATTACGCCCTGCTCGCCCAGGAACTGGGGCCAGGCGTGGGGCCGGTTCACATCCTCTGCCAGGGCGGCGCCGATGTGGGCCGTTGGCACGCGCTCGAAGCTGCCGGCGCCGTGGTCACCGGCCTGCCGGCCGGCGAAACGGATCATGTCTCGCTGCTCGATGTGCAGGCCTGGCTCTGGGAGCAGGGTGCGCGCCGGGTGCTCTTGGAGGCGGGCCCCACGCTGCTCTCCCGTTATCTCAAGCGCGATCTGGTTGATCAGGTGCGCATCTACACCGGCGAGGCCATCGGCGGCGAGGGCGTGACCATGGCCGCTTGGATGTCCAGCGCCAGGTTTGCGGAGCGCCTCGACCGCGAATGCGATTGTGACAGCGTTCTCGAAGCGTTCTCCGGCTGACGGTCAGAGCTGTCAGTCGGCCAGCTCAGGCCAACGCTGGCGGGCGCGTTCGTAGGCCGGTGTGCCCGCGTACTTCTTCTTGAGCAGCTTCTTGGCGACCCGCTCCGCCTTGCGCGCCTCCCCCTGGGTGGCGAAGTCAACGGCCTCGCTCCAGAGTTTCTCCGCTTCCCGCTCCAGCTCGAAGCGTTCGATGTCGTCGCGGATGTCCTTGCGGCGGCGCACCTTGCGCAGTTGCGCGTTGAGGTCCTTGGCGATGGGCAGGTCCGCGCACTCCTGCTCCAGTTCGAGGAGGCGTCCGTAGGGGATGTTTATCTCGCCGGGTTGCAGGCGTTCCTGCAGGGCGGCGATCTCCGCGCGCAGCCCGGCCTCGGCCAGGGGAGCTTCTGCGGCGGCTTCGGCGGCGAAGGGGCCGTCCTTTGTCACGGCCAGGATGGCCAGCCAGGCGCGCCAGGCATCGGGCCAGGACCTGGCTTTCGTCATGATGCGTCCCCGGGCCAGGTGCGCCGCCAGGGCCGCGTGCTCGGCGCGCGTGAGTCCCTGTCCGAGCTTTTTGCCCAGCCTGCCCACGGCGCCGGTGATCTCTGAAACCGAAGGCAGCCCTCCCGTTGAGAAGCGCCAGGTCACCTGGTTGTTGGCGCTGTCCACACCGGGCTTCAAGTTGACGTCGATGACAATTGTCTCGGGCAGGCGCAGCTCGCCCTTCACGGCGTAGGCGAAGTAGAGTTCATCCCAGGTGCGCATGTGATCTTCGCAGGAGCCCTCCGGATAGCGCGAGCAGACTTCCCGGGTGACCTTCTCGCCGTCGATTACCTGGGTCAGCTTGCGCGTGGCGTGGGGCACGTTGTTCGAAACCAGAATCACTGTCCCGGTGGCCCGCTGGCGAAAGCCCGCGTCCGCCAGGATAGCGGCGTCGTAGTTGTCAGATTCGTCCTCCCCTTCGAGGGTCATGCACACGAGCAGGGGGACATTGCGCTCGCGCGCCATGGTGCGCGCCTCGGCCAGGGTGCCCCTGAAGGGCTGGTACTCCTCGACCTTTGCGCCCTTCTTCTGGCTCATGGCGCGGCTCGCGGGGGTGCCTGGGGCGCTGGCACCGCTGGCTGAGGGCAAGAGCAGCAGACTCAGGCAAGCGGACAAGACGGTGGAGAACATGGCGTCAGTTTCCGGCCTGGATGCTTTGGGTGCAAGGCAGCAGTCGGTGGCGTAGGATGGGTGCTGAATCCATGCGTATGCAAGCACTAGTTCATTGGAGAGGGGCGGCGCCGGGTAACCGGGCGTTGACCATGCTGGCGGCTGGTGCCGCCCTGACCCTGGGCGGTTGTCAGTTGCTGGATTCCGGGCCGCGGCGACCGGTGGAGCCCGTGGTGGAGGAAGCATCCGAGACTTTTAAACGTGCCCGGTTGTTGCTGGCGGCGCCCGGTGGGACAGCTCAGCGCGGGCGGGCCCGGGAGCTGGCCGGGCGCGCCGTGGAGCTGGAGCCAACCTGGGCGGCGCCGCGGCGTTTCCTGGACGATTTGGCAAGGGCTGATCTGGCCGGGGCAGCGGTGCTGGCTGGGCACCTGGCGGTCATTGAGGAGCGGCCGGCCGATGCCCTGCACCTGTATCTGGCGGCGCGCCTTGAGGGCGCGGGGGCCGCCGGGCACATGCGCGCGGCGGCCACGGCGGACGACGGCTTTGCCTGGGGACACCACGGCCTGGCCTGGCTGGCCCGGCAGGAAAGGCGCTGGGATGCGGCGGAGATGTATGCCCGGCGGGCCTTGGCGCGGGCGCGGGACCCGTACGAGCGCGCCCTTTTCACGGAGATGGTGGCGCGGGCCGCGGCCGGGGCACAGGAGTTGGAGCGGGCCGTGGGCATCATCGACTCGCATCTGGCCGAAGCGGGGAGAGACGGGGCCGGGGTGCCCGAACCGGAACGCTCGCGGCTGGCTGTGTTGGCCGTGCAACTGGGTGCCCGGGCCGAGGAGCCCGAGCAGCAGGAGGGAGCCTTTGAGCGCGGCTGCGAGCTGCTGGCCGAGGGCTCGCTGGTGCCCGGCGAGTTGTTTGCTCTGACGCGCACCCTCGCGCGCCTGCTGCCGGTGGTGGGGCTGCGCCGGGGGTCCGAGGCCTCGGCGCGCCGCCTGCGCACGGCCTTGGCAATGGGGCGCTCCCGGGCGGGTTATGTCCACAGACCTTGGGACGCGCTCTACGCCGAGCT
>DASCNH010000141.1:0-3846 GCA_036011365.1 Planctomycetota bacterium
CTATCTCCTGGTGGGGGGGCGCGTGGTCGCCGTGCTCTTTCTCTCCTGGCTGCTCGTGCGTACGCCGCGCGGTCGCGGGCTGCACACGGCGGCCCTGGTGCTCGTCCTGGGCGGGGCCCTGGGCAACCTCTACGACAACTTGATGCTGCCGCCGCCGGCGGGGCATCCCTTCGGTGCCGTGCGAGATTTCATTGATGTCTACTTCCCGTTCTGGAATTGGCACTTCCCCACTTTCAATGTGGCCGACTCCGGCATAACCACGGGAGCCGTCCTGCTCTTCCTGGCCGGGCTGGGGCGCAGGGCAGAAGTGGGCGCTGGGGCGGAGGAGGACGCTGGCAGCCCGGGGCAGGCGGTGGAAGTTGTTCCCGGAGCGGAGAAATCGCCGCCCCCGGCGGGGTAGGATGGGACCCAGATTCCCCATGTCCCGCCTGACCACAGAACTTCCGCCCCTCACGCTGCAGAACCCAATCATGTCCGCTTCGGGCACCTTCGGGCACGGCCTGGAGATGGCGGAGATGGTGCCGCCGGCCAGCCTCGGTGCCCTGGTCAGCAAGACGGTCACCCCGGAGCCTAGGCCCGGGAACCCCATGCCCCGCGTCTGGGAGACCGAGGCGGGTTTCCTGAACTCCATCGGCTTGGAGAATCGTGGCCTGGCGGCCTACCTGAATGAGGTGCTGCCCACCGTGGCTGGCGCTGAGACACTGATCGTGACCAACATCGGTGGCCACACGCCGGAGGAGTTCGTGCAGGTCGCCGAGGCCCTGGCGGAGCGCCCGGAAATCGCCGCGCTGGAGGTAAACCTATCCTGTCCGAATGTGCAGGGCGGCAAGCTTCCCTTCGCCACGGATCCTGAAACAGCCCGGGACATTCTGGCCGCCATCGGGCAGGTCACCGACAAGCCCCTGTGGGCCAAGCTCTCGCCCAATGTGGCGCGCATCGACGAAATGGCGCTGGCCGTGGAGGAGGGCGGTGCCGCCGCCATCACCGCCTGCAACACCCTGCTCGGCATGGCCGTGGACTGGCGCAGGCGCCGGCCGCGCCTGGCCATGGTGCGCGGCGGCTACTCCGGTGCGGGCGTGCGCCCGGTGGCCTTGCGCTGCGCCTATGACTGCGCCCGGGCGGTGTCCATTCCGGTCATCGGTTGCGGCGGCATCTCCAGCGCAGAGCATGTGTTGGAGTTCCTGGTGGCCGGTTGCACGGCGGTGCAGGTGGGTACGGCCAGCTTCTCCGATCCGGCGCTGCTCGGAGGCCTGGCCGGGGCGGTCGCTGAGCTGCTGGAAGCAGAGGGTGTCGCTTCAGTGGCGGAGTTGACGGGCAGCCTGGCGGAGGGAACTCCATGCGCCTGAAGTTTCTGACGGCTGACCATATCCGCCAGGCGGTCAACCTCTTTGTCGCGGAGGCCTGGCCGGATCTCGACAGCAGTCGCCCGCGCTTCAATCCGGGGATCCTGGCGGGCGCGCAAACCCCGCAGGAGATCTTCGCCCTCTTTGAACAGAAGCCGGCGGGGGAGGGCACCCTCTGCGCGCGCCATGCCCTGCGCCTGGGATCATCCCGCTATCCGTTCATGAAACTCGTAGTCCAGGAGTACCTGGTGGAGGAGGAGTACTTCTTCTCCGTGGACACCCACGACGACCTGGATGTGCGCCCGAGCCAGCCGGATTTCAAGGAGTGGATGGAGCTCAAGGCGGCCAATCAGGAGCTCAAAGAGCGCATTGAGAGCTCCTGGCAGAAGGCGGGCCTGCCGACCCACGAGGACCTGCGCGAGTTGGCCCAGGACCTGGCTGCCGTGGAGCCCCGCAAGGACGCCCGGGGACGGCGTATCCTGGTGGTCGATGACGACTCGGACGTGGCCCACGGCCTGGGGGCTCTCCTGGAGTCCCAGGGCTATGCCGTGGAGCTGGCCCACGACGGGCGCCAGGTTCTCGACCGGCTCGACCTCGACCCGCTGCCGGACCTGGTGATCCTGGACTACGCCATGCCCGAGCTGAACGGCCAGGAGGTGCTGGAGCGCATGCGCGCCGCCAGCCGCACGCGCAATGTGCCCGTGCTGCTGGCCACGGCCTCGACCATCGATTTGGCCCACATGCGGCGCATCAGCGGCCTCCTGCGCAAGCCCTATCCGGCGGAGGTGCTCTTCGCCATGGTGGCGCGCCTCTTGGATTCCTGAGGCCGAAGCAGCGCACCGGCGGCCCGCTTTAACCGCCGCAGGCCAGAAAAGAGGCCCCGGGGCCCCTGATTCCCCGGGCCCGGGCTTCCCCCGCGTGGGCTGTGCTCCTTTAATGGCCCGCCGCTAATGGCCCGCCGCAGCGCCCGAGCGCTGTCCTGGCAGCTCGCATCACCACACCGACCAAAATGGACTGGGATACAATCACAGACAGGCTCTCCGTCTTCGGAGATCGCTTCGGCCGCTCCCTGAAGCGCACCTTCGGCTCGCGCAACGAGCGCGTTGTGCGCCAGCTCGAGCCCATCATCAAGCAGATCGCTGACCTGGAGCCCTGGGCCCAGGGCCTCGGCGCGGACGAGTTCAAGGCCCAGACCGCCCGTTGGAAGAAGCAGCTGGCCGCCGGAGAGACGGAGCTCGACGCGCTCCTGCCGGAGGCTTTCGCCCTGGTGCGCGAGGCATCCGTGCGCACCATGGGCCTGCGCCACTTTGATGTGCAGATGGTCGGTGGCTATGTGCTGCACGAGGGCGGCATCGCCGAGATGATGACCGGCGAGGGCAAGACTCTGGTGGCCACGCTGCCCATGTACCTCAACAGCCTGGGGGGCAAGCCCGTCTACCTGGTCACGGTCAACGACTACCTGGCGAGGCGTGACTGCAACTGGATGCGGCCCATCTACGAATACCTGGGTTGCAGTGTGGATGCCATCCAGGCGTCCATGCCGCCCAACGAGCGGCATCCGATCTACGCCTGCGACATCGTCTATGGCACGAACAATGAATTCGGCTTCGACTACCTGCGCGACAACATGAAGACCAGCGTGGAACAGCAGGTGCAGAAGCACCTGCACTACGCCATCGTCGACGAGGTGGACTCGATCCTGATTGACGAGGCGCGCACGCCGCTGATCATCTCTGGTCCGGCCGAGGAGAGCGTGGACCGTTACCGCATGGCCGACCAGGTGGCCCGGGCCCTGACAGTTGACGAACACTACGAGGTCAAGGAGAAGGAGCGCACCGCCAGCCTCTTGGAGACCGGCATCGAAGAGGCCGAGAAAATGGTCGGCGTGGATTCGTTCTACACGCCGGGCAACGAGGACTGGCCCCATTACATCGAGAACGCCCTGCGCGCCCACGGCCTCTACACCCTGGACAAGGAGTATGTGGTCGAGCAAGACGAGGTCATCATCGTGGACGAGTTCACGGGCCGCAAGATGCAGGGGCGACGCTGGTCTGATGGCCTGCACCAGGCCGTGGAAACCAAGGAGGGCCTGGATCCGCGCGGGGAGAACCAGACCCTGGCCACGATCACCTACCAGAACTACTTCCGCATGTTCGGCAAGCTGGCCGGGATGACCGGCACGGCGCTGACGGAAGCTGGCGAGTTCCACAAGATCTACAGCCTGGATGTGGTCAGCATCCCCACCAACCTGCCCCTGGTGCGCGAGGACGGACACGATGTGGTCTACCGCACCTTGAAGGAGAAGTGGAAGGCGGTTGGCGACGAGCTCGAACGCCTGCACGAGGCCGGCCAGCCGGTGCTGGTGGGGACGACATCGATTGAGAAATCCGAGCTCGTTTCCGGGCTGCTGAAGCGACGCGGCATCAAGCACTCGGTCTTGAATGCCAAGAACCACGAGAGCGAGGCCACTATCGTCTGTCGGGCCGGCGAGAAGGGGGCCGTG
>DASCNH010000142.1:0-19484 GCA_036011365.1 Planctomycetota bacterium
CCAGGAGGCCCAGACCCTGTGCGGCGACTGCGGCCAGGTCAAGGGCACGGATGGCTGCCGTGACGCGGACGCCGAGCGCTGCGACTGCGGCAAGATCAAGGGCTCGCCGGGCTGCTGCAAGTAGCGGCTGTTCCGGGCGCGCCCCCGGGCGCATCGTCTCGCGCGCCAGCATTCCGGGCGCGAGTTCTTTAGGCGCCAGTTCTACGGGCGCCAGTTCTTTAGGCGCCAGTTCTACGGACGCCAGTTCTGCGGGCCCAAGTTCTCCGGGCCCAAGCATCCCCGGCCCGGGCGTTTCAGGCCCAAGTAGCTAGGCGCGCGAGGATGCACTCGTCGATGCGTTGCGCGCAGGCGCGGTAGACGTCGACGGATCCGCCCACGGGATCGGCGATGTCGTGGCCGTTGGGATCCAGCAGTTCCAGGTTGGCTTCCGTGCGCGGCGGGAGCATCAGGCGCAGGGACTCCCGGTGGTCGCGGGTCAGGCAGAGGACATGGTCGCAGCTGGCCAGGTCCTCGGCCCGCGCCGGGGTTGAGCCGCCGCGGGGCGGGGCGGCGCCCAGCTCCGCCAGGACCTCCAGGCCGTGGGCGGCGGGGGGCACGCCGGAACCGGCGAAGACGCCGGCCGAGGATAGGGAGAAGCCAAAGGCCTCCAGGTCCGCAGCGCGGGACTCGGCGTCCGCGCCGCTCGTCTCGATGCCCAGGCGTTCCGCCAGGCGCAGGCTGGCGATGGACTCGGCCATGGGGCTGCGGCAGGTGTTGCCGGTGCAGACGAAGGTCAGGGAGAGGCCGGCGGCGGCGCGCAGGGCCGCGGCCTCCAGGATGCCCGGGCGCAGCACCTCGAAGCGCCCGGGGCCCAGGGCCAGGACCGTGGAGGCCTGGGCCAGGCGGCAGGGGCCGCCGTCCACCACCAGGGCCAGTTCATCCCCGAAGGTCTCGGCCACGGCCCGGGCCTCGGTCAGGGGCTGGTCCCCGGCCCGGTTGGCGCTGCTGGCGATCACCGGGAAGTCGAGCTCCGCCAGGAGGCCGTTGGTGGTGGCCTGGGCCACCTGGCGCAGGCCGGTCCAGCCGTCGTTGGCGACGGCTTCGAGGCCCGGCGGAACGCCCCGCATGACCAGCGTGAGCGGGCCTGGCCAGAAGCGCTGCGCCAGGCGTCGGGCCAGGGGCAGCTGGTGTTCGAAGGACTCCAAGGCGGCGGCGTCGGGCACATGCCAGGTGAAGGGGCGTTCCGCCGGGGCCGCGCCGGCCTTGAGGCGTGCCAAGGCCGCCAGGGCGGCCGGGTCATCGGCCCGGGCGGCGATGCCGTAGACGGTCTCGGTGGGCAGGGCCACCAGGGAGCCCTCAGCCAGGAGACGGGCCACCTGGCGCCGCAGGGCCCGGCGCGGTTTGCGGTCTCCCGCGGTCTGGATGGGGGCCGGGCCGCTCATGCCTGCTAGAGTATCGGGCCCCGTGCCGCGCGACGAGGGCGGGGCGGATTATCATGGACGAACAGCAGACGGAATCAGGCCCCGCGGGCGAGGCCGGGCACGGCGGCCAGCCGCCCCGGGACCTCGGTCGCCTGGCGGCGGGCCTGGCCCACGAGATAAAAAACCCCCTCTCCACCATGTCCATTCACCTGACGCTCCTGGAGGAGGAGTGGGCGCGGGGGCTCTCGGCCGCCGAGGGCGAGCAGGCCCCGCAACCCACGGGGCGCGAGCGCCGCAGCCTGAAGCGCCTGACTGCCCTGCAGCGGGAGGTGAAGCGCCTCTCCACGATCCTGGATGACTTCCTGCGCTACGCCCGGGGCGCCGAACTCAACCGCTCCCCGGAGGACCTGGTGCAGCTGGTGCGCGAAACCCTGGAGTTCGTCGAGCCCGAGGACAGCGTCCTGGGGATCCGGCACCACGCGGACCTGCCCAGCGCCCTGCCCCTGGCAATGCTCGATCGCGAGGCCATGCGCCAGGCGCTCTTGAACCTGTTCGTAAACGCGCGCCAGGCCATGGCCGGCGAGGGGGCTGTGCAGGGCGGGGAGCAGGCCGGCGGCGAGCTCATGGTGCGCCTGGCCCGCAGCGGGATCTTCGCCGAGGTCTCTGTCACCGACACCGGCGTGGGCATGGGGGCGGAGGAGCTGGAGCGCTGCTTCCGCGTGTACTACTCCACCAAGCGCGGCGGTTCCGGCCTGGGGCTGCCCACGGTGGCGCGCGTCATGGAAGAGCACGGGGGCAGCGTCTCCGTCGTGAGCGAGCCCGGACGCGGGACGAGCTTTACCCTGCGGCTGCCCTTGCTCGTGGAGCTGCCGGGCAAGGCGCGTACGATTCCCGTTGCCGCCAGGGAACTGGATTGCGGGGATGGCCGAGACGATACGGGCGGCGCGGGCGGCGCAGACCACACAGGCTACGCACCGGGCGCGGAAGACGCGGACTCTTCCGGTGCTGACGAAGCGGCTGCGGCGGACGACTGACCTCGAGGGCATTAACAGGAAAACAGCGAGCAATCAAACGGGCATGAGCGACAGGAACAGGCAGACATTGCGCATCTTGGTGGTGGACGACGATCGGGATCACGCCGAGGCGCTGGCGGATGGTCTGGAAATGGACGAGCATGTGTGCACCGTCGTAGGCTCGGGGCCCGAAGCCGTGGAACGCCTCGGCGAACAGACCTTCGACGCGGTTCTGACGGACCTCGTCATGCAGGACGCCTCGGGCGTGGAGGGGTTGGAGGTGCTGGCGGAGGCGCGGCGGCTGCAACCGGATGCGGTCGTGCTCTTGATAACCGGGCACGCCTCCATGGAGTCCGCCGTGGGAGCCCTGCGGCGGGGGGCCAGTGACTATCTGACCAAGCCCGTGGATCTCGGCGAGTTGCGTACGCGCCTCTCGCGCGGGGTGGAGACCGTACGCCTGCGCCAGGACAACGTGGAGCTGCGGCGCCAGATCGACAAGCGCTTCGGCTTCGAAGGCATCCTCGGGCACTCGCCGGCCATGCAGCGCGTCTTCGATGTGCTGGCGCGCGTCAGTGCGACCCAGGCGACGGTCCTGGTCCTGGGCGAGAGTGGCACGGGCAAGGAGCTCGTGGCCCAGGCTCTGCACCAGAACAGCCCGCGATCCAAGGCGCACTTCGTGGCCGTCAACTGCGCCGCCATGAGCGAAGGCCTGATCGAGTCTGAGCTCTTCGGCCATGTGAAGGGAGCCTTCACCGGCGCGCTGACCGCCAAGGAAGGCCGCCTGGCGTACGCGGACGGCGGCACGCTCTTCCTCGACGAGGTGGGCGACATGCCCCTCAGCACCCAGGCCAAGCTGTTGCGTGTGCTGGAGACACGCGAGGTGACACCGGTGGGGGGCAACACGACGCGCAGCGTCGACATCCGCCTGGTGGCCGCCACCCATCGGGACCTCTCCGGCATGGTGAAGGAGGGCACCTTCCGCGAGGACCTGCTCTTCCGCCTGCAGGTGGTGACCCTCAAGCTGCCGCCCCTGCGCGAGCGGGCCGGGGATGTGCCGCTGCTCATGGAGCACTTCATGCGCGAGATGGCGCAGACCCACAGCCGCCCGGTGCGCGGCATTACGCCCGAGGCCCGCACGCTGCTCGTGCGCTACGAATGGCCCGGCAATGTGCGCGAGCTGCGCAACGCCGTGGAGAACATGGTGCTGCTGGCGGCCGGCGAGGTGCTGGTCGAAGAAGATGTGCCCGCCGGCATCCGCGATGCGGCGGGAGCCGCACCGAGCGCCGCGCCCGTCCAGGCCGATCTTGCCGGACGCTCCCTGGCGGAGGTCGAGCGCGATCTGATCGCCGCCAACCTCAGCCTGCTGGAAGGCAACCGCGAGAAGACCGCCAAGCTGCTGGGCATCGGTGAACGCACCCTCTACCGCAAGATCAAGGAATACGGGCTCTGAGCCGGGAGCTTGGAGCGCCCCGCGAGAGGTTCTTCAGGTTCCTCTCTCTCCAACTGCTGGAATGGGAAGCTGTGGGGATGGCGTGGGATGTGCTCGCGCTCCTCGCGAGTAGAAAAACCTGGTGCAAGGAAAGTAGCATGAGAGCGTCTCTTGGCATTGGTAATGGCCGTGCCTTGTGGCGCAGCGGGTTTTCTGCCCGGAGCGGACAAGCCAGCCCCGGCTGCAGGCTTCGTTCAGAAAACCCGCAGCTCCGCTGGGGCCTGACACGGAGACCGGGACCGCGACGACAATGCACCCGGCACCTGGCGCTTGATCTGCACCGAAAATTGCTCCGTGCGGAGCAACAGCAAGACACGCCAAGGGATCGATGCCAGCGGGAGCTTGCGGTGTTGCGGCTGTGGCAACGGCGGTAGGTACTGGCGGGACAAGTGCTGTGCGGTTGTGCTGCGTGAACGTCGTAGGCGAGCCGGTACAAGTGCGCTGGGGAACTCGCCCACCTTCTGCTTCGACCGGGCGGTGTTCAGTTGCCGTGCGCACGGATGGCGTCGAGGCCCAGCCGGTCTGTGGGCAAGCGTGGGTGCGAGCGTGCGGGCGTAGGACAGTGCGGCTTTGGGATGCGGCGACCCGTGGCGCAGGTCGAAACCACTGCGCCATTTGAGCTGAACTTCGCGCAGCTAGGCGTGGACCCGACGGGGCAGCGAGGCGCAGGCCAATCTGTTGGCGGGCGCTGCCATAGCGGCAGGCGGTCCGGCGCGGCGGCCGGGGGTGACTGCCAATGTGGCAGCGGCAGAGCTGGCTCGGTTGCCGTAAAGCCCTGTGGCTACGGGTGATAGAGCACAGGGGCGGGATGGCACGGGGTTTGTTCTTGGACGGGCGACACATCCGCACACCCGGGCCCCGACGGGGCCCCGCCCAGGAGCTACAGAACATGGCCACAAGCAAGATCATCGGCATCGACCTCGGCACCACCAACTCGGTGGTGGCCGTCATGGAAGGCGGCGAGCCCGTCGTCATCCCCAACCTCGAAGGTTCGCGTACCAGCCCTTCGGTGGTGGCCTTCCAGGCCGACGGCGAGCGCCTGGTGGGCGCCCCTGCCAAGCGCCAGGCGGTCACCAACCCCACGCGCACGGTGGCGTCGATCAAGCGCTTCATGGGGCGCCGCCACCACGAGGTGGACGAGGAGGAAAAGGGCGTGCCCTACAGCCTTGTCGGCGGACCCGAGGAGCTGGTCAAGGTGGACGTGGATGGCAAGCAGTTCACACCGCCGGAGATCAGTGCCATGGTGCTCGGCAACCTCAAGGAGGCCGCCGAGGCCTACCTGGGTGAGAAGGTGGAGAAGGCGGTCATCACCGTACCGGCCTACTTCAACGACGCCCAACGCCAGGCCACCAAGGACGCGGGCACCATCGCCGGCCTGGACGTTGAGCGCATCATCAACGAGCCCACGGCGGCCACCCTGGCCTTCGGCCTCGATAAGGAGAAGTCCGGCAAGATCGCCATCTACGACTTCGGTGGCGGCACCTTCGATGTGTCCATCCTGGAGATCGGCGACGGCGTCTTCGAAGTGCTGGCCACCAACGGCGACACGCACCTGGGCGGCGACGACCTGGACGAGGCCCTGATAAAGTTCGTGGCCGAGACCTTCCAGGCCGAGGCGGGCATCGATGTGCGCACGGACCCCATGGCCCTGCAGCGTCTCAAGGAAGCCTGCGAAAAGGCCAAGTGCGAGCTCTCCAGCACGACGCAAACCGAGGTCAACCTGCCCTTCATCACCGCCGACGCCTCCGGGCCCAAGCACCTGGCGGTGACCCTGACGCGGGCCAAGTTCGAGCAACTCGTCGAGGGGTTGATCGAGCGCACATCCGGTCCCTGCCGCCAGGCCCTGAAGGACGCCAAGCTGCAGGCCAGCGACGTGGATGACGTGATCTTGGTCGGCGGTTCGACGCGCGTCCCCGCCGTGCAAGAAATGGTCAAGTCCATCTTCGGCGGCGAACCCAACAAGGGCGTCAACCCGGACGAAGTCGTGGCCCTGGGGGCCGCCATCCAGGGCGGCATCCTGGGCGGTGAAGTGGGCGATGTGGTGCTGCTCGATGTGACGCCGCTCTCCCTGGGCATCGAAACCCTGGGGAACGTGTGCACCAAGCTGATCGAGAAGAACACCACCATCCCGACCAGCAAGAATCAGGTCTTCTCCACCGCCAGCGATAACCAGCCCCAGGTGGAGATCCACGTGCTGCAGGGCGAGCGCGAGTTCGCCCGGGACAACCGGACGCTGGGCCGCTTCGCCCTGGACGGGATCGCCCCGGCGCCCCGCGGCCTGCCCCAGATCGAGGTGCACTTCGACATCGACGCCAACGGCATCTTGAATGTGAAGGCCATGGACAAGGGCACCGGCAAAGAGCAGTCGATTCGCATCGAGTCCTCATCGGGCCTGTCCGAGGAAGAGGTCCAGAAGATGCGCGACGAGGCCGAGGCCCACGCGGAAGAGGACAAGGCCCGCCGCGAGCTGGTCGACCTCAAGAACCAGGTGGATCAGATGGTGCACGAAACCGAGAAGCAGCTCGAAGAGCACAAGGACAAGCTCTCGGAGGAGGATATTGCCGCCATCGAGGCCGCCAAGGAAGAGCTGAAGGGCGCCGCCGAAGGCAGTGACAAGGCCGCCCTCGAAGCGGCCCTGCAGACCTTCCAGACCAAGGCCCAGAAACTGGGTGAGGCGATCTACGCCCAGACCCAGGCCGAGGCCCAGGCAGCCCAGGAACCGGCCGCCGAGGGCGGCTGTGGCGACGGCTCCTGCAGCGACGCCGGCACCGACGACGAGCCCGTGGACGCGGACTTCGAGGTCAAGGCCTAGGGCGCAGCCTGCCCTGCCCTGATCGAATCTGAGCAGGCGGCCCCTCGCGCTCGGCGCGGGGGGCCGCTTTTTCATGGGCGTGGCCCCGCCGCCAGGGGCACAAGATCCCCGGCCCGGCGACTTTTCCAGCGTGCCCGGGGGCTGTGGCTTGCCTCCCGTGCGGTCGCGGGGCACCGTAGTCGTTTGACGGGATGAAATGGAGCCCGTCGGCGTCCCAAAAAGCATGACTACCCAGAGGCACAACAAGGAACGCGGTTCCGTCGTCATCACCGGCGGAGCGGGTTTCATCGGGGCGGCCCTGGGGCGCGCCCTGGTCGGGGCCGGGCGCGAGGTCATGGCCCTGGACGACCTGTCCGCCGGGAGCGCCGCGCGTCTGTATGACAGCGGCGTGGAGCTCGTCGTGGGAGATGCCGCTGACCGCCGGGATGTGCGCGATCTCCTGCGGCGCGAGCGACCCGTGGAAACCTGGGTGCACCTGGCGGGCCGCGTGGGCGTGGGGCTGGTCCTCGGGGATCCGGACGGTTGCCTGGAGGATGGAAGGGCAGCCCACGAGACGCTGCTGGCGGTCCTCGCGAGGCTGCCCGTGGAGCGCCGCCCGCGCGTCTTCTCGGCCTCCTCCAGCGAGGTCTACTGTGACAACGGCCTGCCGGTGGGCGAGGACGCGCCCCTGCGCACGGAGGCCGCCGGGCGCTGGGCCTACGCCGCCGCCAAACTCGCCGGCGAGGACATGCTCGACCTGGAGGCCTTCCTGTGGCCCGCCGAGCGGGCGCCGGTCCACCTGCGCTTTTTCAATGTCGTCGGCCCGGGGCAGGATTCCCGCTGGGGCATGGTGCTGCCGACCTTCGTGGAGTGCGCCCTGGCCGGCGCAGCCCTGCCAGTCCACGGCAGCGGCGACGATGTGCGTGTATTCGCCCATGTGGACTCGGTGGCGCGCACCCTGGCGGCCCTGTGCGAGCACCCGTCCTTGCCGGGCGGCCCCCTCAACATCGGCAGCGGCAGCGCCAACGCCCGCTGCACCGTTGCCGAGTTGGCGCAGACCGTGGCCGAACACCACGCGCAGCAGCGCGGCCAGCGCCCCGCCATCGTGCACAGTGATCCGTGCAGCGTTTGGGGGCCGAGCTTCAAGGCCGTGCATCACCGCGAGCCGGATCTCACGCGCCTGTCAGCCCTGGGTGTGCCCGTGCCGGCGGACGACCTGGACTTCATAGTCGCCGACACGCTGGCGCGCCACGGCGCCCTGCGGGCCCGCGTCGAAGCGGACCCATGCGCCTCGCGCGGGTCCTGACACGCCTCAACCTCGGCGGCCCAGCGCGCCAGGTACTAGCCTCGGATCCGCTGCTCATGGAGCGCGGTTTTGAGCTGCGGGTCTTCACCGGCGAGAGCGGTCCGGGGGAGGGCGACCTGACAGATGAGCTGCGCGCGGCCGGCGTTGATGTGCGCCGTGTGCCCGGCTTGGGACGGACTCCAGCGCCCCTGGCTGACCTGCGCGCGCTGCTGCACTTGCGCCGGGAGTTGCGTGCTTTCGCGCCGCATGTCGTCCACACCCACGCCTCCAAGGCGGGCCTGCTCGGGCGCCTGGCGGCCCGGGCAGTACCCGGCGTCCGGCGCGTGCACACCTTTCACGGGCACGTGCTCGAGGGCTACTTCTCCCCGGGCAGGTCGCGCCTTGTGACGCGCCTGGAGGCGTGCCTGGCCCGGGGAACCGACCGCGTCCTGGCCGTCTCCCACGCCACGGCGGATGATCTGCTGCGCCTGGGAGTCGTGGCCGAGGAGCGCCTGACGGTCGCGCCCCCCGGCGTGAACCTGGAGGAACTCCTGGCCCTGCCGCGCCCCAGAAGCGTCCCCGGCCCGGGGCAGGCCGGGGGCCTGCGGGCCGAACTGGGCCTGCCGGAGGAGGCGGTCCTGGCGGGCCTGGTGGGGCGCCTGGCCCCGGTAAAACAGCCTCTGCTGGCCCTGGAGGCTTTTCTACGGGCGGCCAAACAGGCCCCGGACCTGCACCTGGTCTTTGTGGGGGACGGCCCCGAGCGCTCCTCCCTGCTGGCGGCCCAGACGGCCCTGGCGGACTCCCTGCGGGCGCGGGTCCACCTTATAGGGGCAATAACCGATAGGGAGAGTGTGTTCAGCGCCCTGGATCTGGTCGTTCTCAGCTCGCGCAGCGAAGGGCTGCCGGTCTGCCTGATTGAGGGCGCGGCCGCCGGTCTGCCGGCGGTTTCCCTGGCCGTGGGGGGCGTGGGGGAGGTCATCGCCCACGAGCGCACCGGCTTCCTGGCGGAGACCGTGGACGAACTCGCCGCCGGGCTGCTGCGCCTGGCCTTGTCGCCTGGGGAGCGCGCGGCCTGCGGGCGCCGGGCTCGGGTGCGCGTGGCCAAGCGTCACGGGGCGGCGGCTCTGGCCGAGCGTCTCGCGGCCGTCTACCGGGCGGTGCTGGAGGGCGCCTGATGCGCCTCCTGATGGTCAGCGGCGACCGCCAGGTGGTGGTGGGCGAGAAGGGCCCCTTTCACGCCATGCTGCGCGAGTTCTCCCGGCACTTCGAGCGCATCGATGTGCTCTGCCCGCGGCCGGTCGGCGGCGCGGGAGCCGTGACCACCACGCGCATCTGGGACAACGTCCATTTTCATCCGGCCCCCTGCGGTCGCCTGGGCATGGTCAACTTCATCTTCATCCGCGGCCGCCAGCTGCTACGCGAGCAGCGCCATCATCTGATCGTCAGCCACGACTACGGGTGGTTCTACACAGGTATCGGCAGCGCCTTGATCAGCCGTGCCTGTGGTGTGCCCTATCTCTCCGAACTGCACCATGTGCCAGGCTACCCGGTGCCGGCGGACAAGCGGGAACGCTTCGACTTCGCCATGGCGCGCCTGTATGTCTCCTGGGCCCGGGACAAGGTGCTCGCCTTCCGCGTCGTCAACTCCGTCGAGATGCCGGTCCTGCTGCGGCGCTGGAAAGTGAGCGAGAACAAGCTCCTCGTGTTGCCGTCGCTCTACATCGACCAGACGCTCTTCCGACGCGAAGAGCCGCGCCCGACCCCGGACCAGGACCTGCTCTTCGTCGGGCGCTTGGTCAACAACAAGGGCCTGCTCACGATTGTCGACGCCCTGGCCGAGCTCAAGCGACGGGGCCTGCGGCTCAGCATGCGTTTCATCGGCAAGGGCCCCATGCGGGCGGCCCTGGACCAGCAGCTCATCAAGCGCGGTGTGGCTGACCAGGTCACCAGCACCGCATGGGTGCGCTCCCAGACGGAGCTGGCCGATGCCTACCGTCGCAGCCGCGCCCTGGTGTGCGCCTCCACCTGCGAAGGCGGCCCGCGCGTGACCGTGGAGGCCATGGCCTGCGGCACGCCGGTGGTCTCGACCCCCGTGGGTGTCATGGGGGAGCTGATCCGCGACGGGCACAATGGTGCCCTGGCGGGTTTTGAACCACGCAGCCTGGCGGATGCCCTCGAACGCGTCCTCAGCGACGAGGACGCGCGCGTGGCCATGGGGCGCGCAGCGGCGGAGGATGTGGCTTGCTTCGAATACAGCCGCGCCATCGGCGTCTACGCCCAGGGGCTCAAGGATCTCATCGGTTGGGAGCGCGGTTCGGAACAGGCCGCCGGGCGCCCGCGCGCCGCCGGGCCGCGCCCGCCCGCGGGAGGTGCGCGCCCGTGAAGCTGCTCTTCCTGACCCAGGTGCTCGATGAGCGGGACGCCATTCTCGGATTCGTCAGCCGTTGGGTGCGCGGCTTCGGCGACCGTTGTGAGGCCGTGCGCGTGATTGCCCTGGAGGTCGGCGCCGCGGACCTGCCGGATAATGTGGACTGGCGCGCGGTCGGTCGCCGCGGCCGCCTGGGCCGTTGGCTGCGCTATCGGCGCTTCCTCGACGAGGCCTTCGCCGAGGGCTTCGACACGGTTCTGGCGCACATGGTGCCGCGCTACGCCCTGGTAGCCGCCGCTCCCGCCCGGCGCGCCGGGGCCGGCCTTTTTCTGTGGTACACCCATGCGGGTGTGGACCGCCGCCTGCGCCAGGCCGTGAAACGGGTGGACAAGGTCTTCACCGCCAGCGACGCCTCCCTGCGCCTGGAGTCGCCCAACAAGGTGGTCACCGGCCACGGTATCGACCTCGACCATTTTCCCTGGGCGGAACCGGCCAGCGCCGCCGGCGGGGCACCCCCGCGCCTCTTGGCCGTGGGGCGCATGACGCCGGCCAAGGACCCCATCACCCTGCTGGACGCCCTGGCCGCCTGGTCCCGGGAGGGCGGCGGCGCGGAAGCCAGCCTGGAGCTGGTGGGCGGCGGGCTGGCCCCCGGCGATGGTGACTACGGCGAGGTCGTGCGGGCGCACATCGAGGCCACGGGCCTGGCCGGGCGCGTGCACCTGGCGGGGGATGTGCCCTATCCGGAGATCCCGCCCCGCTATCGGGACTGCTTCGCCCTGGTCAGCGCCAGCCGCACGGGCAGCGTGGACAAGGTCGTGTTGGAGGCCATGGCCACGGGCCGGCCCGTGGTGACCTCGAACGAGTCCTTTCCGCCGCTCTTGGCCAGCCTCGGCGCACAGGCGCAGCTACTGCAGTTCCCCGCAGGAGACGCCGCGGCCCTGGCGCAGAACCTGGCGCGTCTGGCACAGCTCGACCCAGGGCAGCGGGCGGATCTCGGTCGGCGTCTGCGGGAGATCGTGGCACGCGAACACGGCGTCGAAGCCCTGCTCGACCGCCTGGTGCACGAGATGCAACCGGCCCCCAGACAACGTGGCGCAGGGGCGCGGCCATGAACGAGCTGACGGTCATCATCCCCTCCTGGAACACGCGCGAGCTGCTGCGCCGTTGCCTGGCGAGTTGCGAGCCCCTGGCCCGGGCCGGAGCCCAGGTGCTGGTGGTCGACGACGCCAGCGACGATGGCAGCGTCGCCGCCGCCCGCAGCACGGCGCCCTGGGCCACGGTCGTCGCAAGCGATCGGCGGCGCGGCTTTACGGCGGCCGTGAACAGGGGCTGGCAGCTGACCGAGCGCTCCTTCGTCCTGCTCCTGAACGCCGACGCGGAACTCATGGACGGCTGCGCGGATCGGCTGCTGAAGCACCTGCGCGCACAACCTGACTACGCCGTCGCCGCGCCGCGCCACCTGAACCCGGACGGCTCCACCCAGCGCGGCGTGATGGCCTTTCCGAGGCCCATGACAGCCCTCTGCTTCGCCACGCCCCTAGAGCGTTGGTTGCCGCGGGGGCGCGAGTTGCGACGCTACTTCATGGCCGACTGGGACCAGGAGGACTCTCGGGATGTGGAGCAGCCGCCGGCCTCGGCGCTCATGTTGCGGCGCGCCGCCGTGGCCCGGGACGAGCTCCTGGATGGGGCCATGGAACTCTTCTTCAGCGATGTGGATCTCTGTCACCGGCTGCGCCAGGAGGGCTGGCGCCTGCGCTATCTGGCCCAGGCACTCGTGGTCCACGAGCGTGGGGCGAGCACTGCCCAGCGCGGGGATTTCGTCGTCCGCTGGCATGGCGACCGCCTGGCCTACTACCGCAAGCACTTCGGGAGAGCGGGCGTCGTCTGGGTCAAGCTGTGCACGCTCTTTGCAGCTTCGGATGAACTTCTGAATCGTCTCTGGAACTCCCGGCCGGTGCTGCGCCACCGCCGCCCCGCACTCGGGAGCACAGCACCTGCCTTCGTCGTCGCCCCCGCGCCGCCGGACACGGCGGCCGGCGCCCAGGCCCAGCGGGGCCAGCACGACCAGCGTGGCCAGCGTGGCCAGCGGGAGTCCCTGGGGCCGCTCCTGCGCGACCTCTTCACCTTCCTGCGCAGCTGACCTTGACCGCCCTCGCCCAAGTCACCGCGCCCCTAGAGCGCGTCTTCACCTGGCTCCTGGCCCAGGAGCAGGGCGGCCGTCTCATGTGTCCGGACCACCGCGTGGAACACACGGGCAAGAATGCCAACGTGGCCACCTTCGCCTGTGCCCTGGCGCGTCTGGGCGCCACTGACGGCGATGCGCTCTTCGACGCCGCGCGGCGCATCTCCCTGCGGGTGGCCGAGTGCCTGGTGCGGGAGGAGAACAGCACCGCCTGGACCTTCCGCCCGGGCCGCCACGATCCCTTCAACGCGTCGAACAACGTCATCGACGGTGGTTGCTGCAGCGATGCCCTGGGGGAAGTCCTGCACACCTTCGGCGAGCGCCTCTCCGCCGGCGAGCGTGAAATCCTGACACGCGCCTCGGTGCTCCACGCCCAGACCTACCTGCGCTATGCGGCCCTGGAGAAGGCCATTCCCGCCCAGCGCGCCTGGGGCCTGACGGGCCTGGCCCAGGCCTTCACCCTCTCCGGCCACGCGGTGCTCGAACTCGCAGCGCGGGGAGCCATCGCCCTCCTGGCCGGGCAGCAACGCCGCGACGGCAGCTATCCCTACCACCCGGAACCCCTCGACCCGGCGGGCACCGGCAGCGGGCCGAGCCACCCGGGGGCCGGCGACGTGTCGGCCTTCTACCAATCCCGGATAACCGCCTTCCAGTTTCACGCCCTGGAGTGCCTGGGCCTGGATCCGGCCAGCGAGGCCAGCGGGGCCGGGGGCGACGATGCACGCCCGGGCCCACTGGTGGCCGGCCTGGAGTTCCTGCTCGGCCTGCAGGGACCGGATGGCATCAAGTGCGGCCTGGTGGAGGCCAAGCCCTGGTACTGGGGAGCGGATCACGAGGTGGCCTCCCACCCCTTCGACGTCTACGCCTTCGCCAGGGGCTGGCGGCACTTCGGTCGGGAGGACTTCGGCCGTGCCGCCGCGCGCTCCTTCCGGGTCTGGGTAGAGCTGCTCGACGAGCGCGGCGCGCCGCGCAGCCACGCAGCGGGCAGCGGCCACGGCGAGAGCTACCAATGTCCCTTCTTCTGGGCCAGCCACGGGGCCTGGATGGCCCGGGCCGGCCATGACCTGGTGACCGCGCTGGAGTTGCCGGAGGCGCCGCCGCCGGGGCCCAGCCTGCAGCTCTTCCCGGATGCGCAGCTGGCGCGCCTGGAGAACGCACGCCTGGTGGCCTGGGTGCGCGGGACGCGCCCGGCCTGGAGCGCGCTTCACGGGAGTCCCCTGGGGGCGGGCCTCGTCTCCGTGCGCTCCCGGGCAGATGGCCGCGAACTCCTGCCCCGGGGCGCGGGCCAGTGGAGCGGGCGCCTGGGGGCCTTCTCCTGGCGTCGGGCGCGCGAGCACGGCGCCGAGCCCCTGCGCTTCTCGCGCTGGCTGGCACGCAATCACCTGCGCTGCCGGCGACCCGCCGCGGCCTGCGCGGCGCCCCTGGCGGCCCTGCGCCTGGGGGGCCTGGCCTACGGCTCTCCAATCGTCACGAGCGGCTTCGCCACGGCGGCGGAACTGTGCTGCGGCCCCGCAAACAGCGTGACCGTGAAGACCCGCCTGGCGCGACCCGGCGGCGAGAGCATCGGCGGGCTCCGCCTGGAACGCAGCTACTCCATCGACGACGAAGGTCTCAATGTGGAGGAGCGCCTGCTCGGAGAGCCGCCGCTCGGAGAGCCGCCGCTCGGAGAGCAACCGCTCGGGGAGCAATCGCTCGGGGAGCTACCGCTCGGAGATCTACCGCTCGGAGAGCTACAGCTCGGAGCGGAGACCCTGCGCACCCTCGACTACTCCCTGCCCGCCACAGCCTCGGCACCCTCCAGCACACCTGGAGCCACGACACCTGGAACCGGCACAACGAATCCCCTGAGCTACCGGCTGGCCTGAGGCGCCGCGCTTGCCGAGAATCTCAACTCCAGGGCCAAAATGAACGAGACAGCAGAACACAGCACCGCCGGACAGGACGCCGCCGGAGATTGCGCCGCCGGGCGGGGCAGCGGAGGACTCGCGTCCACCGTCGCCGCCGGCGCCCTGGCGGGTAGTCTCCTGGGCCTCTCAGACGGAATCATAGCGGCCCGGGGCGGCGCCCCCGAGGGAACCCTCGGCCTCTTGGGCTGCCTGGCCGGAGCCGCAGCTCTCTACGCCCTGCTGGCTGCGGCTCTCACATTCCTGACCGCCGGCGGCCTGGCCTGCCTGGTGCGCTACACGGGACCGCGCCAGCGCGGGCGCCTGGCCCTGACGGCGGTCTTCGGCCTGGGCCTGTTCCTGGAGATCTTCTGGTGGACGCGGCCCTTCGTCTACTACGGAGTCAAGTCCACCGATCCCCGCCGCCTGGCGGCCGCGGCTGCCATGGCCATGGCCGGGCTGGTTTTGGCCTGGCTGCTCGCCCCCTTGCTGCTGCGCGCCCGGGAACGGGCTGGCCACGGGGGCTCCCTGGTCCTCGGCCTGGTGTGGGTCCTCGGCGGTCTGTTTGTCCTGAACGGCAGCCTGGGCCAGGGCCAGCGCGGACGCCTCGCGGAGAGCAACCGCGACCTGCCCAATGTGGTGCTCTTCGTTGTGGACGCCCTGCGCGACGATGTGCTCGAACCCTACGGCAGCCAGGAGGTGGAAACGCCGAACCTGGCGCGTCTGGCGGCGGCCGGCGTGACCTTTGAGAACGCCCTGGTCCAGGCACCCTTCACCTGGTCGAGTTTCGGTTCGATCCTGACCGGCAAGTACCCCCGGCGCCACGGCCTGGTCAAGATGGCGCCGGGCGTCCGCATGGTGCCCAATGTCACGCTGGCCCAGCACCTGAAGAGTGGCGAGCGTCTGGGGGGCGGCGCGCCCCTGGCCGACGACGACTACCTGTGCGCCGCCTTCATGACCGGCACCGTGACCCGCGGCTCCGGCCTGATGCGCGGCTTCGACACCTACTTCGAGGCGCTCATGGGACATGAGCTGGTGAATGTGCATTCCACCTGGAGTCGCTTCCGCTCGGACCTGCTCCTGTTCCTGGTCAAGAACAAGCTCAGCCAACGCTTTGATCCGACCCTGGTGACGACCACCGCCGTGGATTGGATCCGGGACCACCACGACCGACGCTTCTTCGCCTTCGTGCACCTGTATTCGACGCACACGCCCTATGACCCCCTGGAGCCCTTCCGCGAGAAGTACCTGGATGCGGCCTACGACGGGCCGATCCAGGCCTTCCACGCGGAACATCGCTACGCCATCGACGCCGGGCTCTATGAGCTGAGCGGACCAGACCGGGCGCGCATCCGTAACCTCTACGAGGCGGGCACGGACCAGGCGGACGCCATGATTGGTCGCGTGCTGGATGAGCTGGAGAGCCTGGGACTGCGGGACAACACGCTGGTCGTGGTTACCTCAGACCACGGCGAGGAGCTCGGCGAGCACGATCTGTGGGAACACAACTTCATGTACCAGACCAACCTGCGCGTGCCGCTCGTCATGGCCTGGCCCGGCCGGCTGCCCGCGGGCAAGAGAGTCAGCCCCCTGGTGGAGAGCGTGGACCTGGTGCCGACCCTGTGCGAGGTAATGGGCCTGGCCGGTCCACGCGATAGGGAGTCCGGCGAACGCGGGCGCGTGGACGGCATCAGCCTGCTGCCCCTGGTGCGCGGCGAAGTGCAGGCCGCCAAGATCTACAGCTTTGCCGAGAACGGGCGCTACGTGTCGATTCAAAGCGCCACGCGCAAGTTGATCGTGGCGCGCCCGGCCCTGACGGAAGCGGGCTGGGCGGCGGCTCTCTCCGGTGCCTCTGAACCGCCGCGCTATTTCGACCTGGCTCGGGATCCCGCGGAAGAGCACAACCTCTTCCCGGCCCGGGCCGCGGAGGCCGCTGAGCTGCGGGCGGCCCTTGAAGCCTGGAGCGATTCCATGCCGATTCCCCTGCACGATTTCGTCGAGTCCCACCGGGACCGGGAGGCCCGGGAGCTCTTCGGTGGCCTGGGCTACGTGGGCGGCGTGGGGGATACGGAAGATGGCGAAGCGGTCGACGGAGAGGAGCAGCGCAGCCCTTGAGCAACCCATGGTTACCCTGCGGCGCCCCGGAGGCCAAGCTCTGCGGCGGCGTGGACTGCGGCGCTCGCAAGCACCTGCTCTGGCTGCGAGAGCAAATCGGTGGCGACCTGCTGGGTGCCGCGACCGTCACCAGCGACCCCCGGCCCAATCGCCGCAAGGACGGCGTGGCAGTGACCCCGGTAGCCAAACTCGGAGCCTGAACGCCATGGGACCCAAGCAGCAGAGCGGTCGTACTCCCCTGGTCCTGGTGGCCAATACGCGTCTGCCGTCGGAACGCGCCCAGGCCTTGCAGGTCAGCCACGCGGCGGCGGCCTGGGCCCGGGCCGGGGTGTCGACGACGGTTCTCTACGCGCGGAGACGCAGCGTGGAGCCCCTGGCCGCCGGGCGGGACCTGTGGCAGCACTACGGTGTGGGGCCGGCCGGACAGCACCCGCGGCCCGCGCTGGAGGCCGTGCCCTGTTCCGATTGGATCGAGTCCATGCCGCGGGCAATGCAGTATGTGCCCGCGCGCCTGCAGGAGGTGTCCTTTGCGCGCAACGCTGCGCGCCGGACGGTGGAGTTGGCACGCAACGCCGGGGAGCTTGCAGCCGCCGGTTCCCCCGCCCTGCGCTTGCTCTCCCGGGAGATCGAAACGGCGCGCATGGTGGGGGAGCGCGGGGGGATCGAAATCTTTCTGGAAATCCACCGCGTGCCCGCCGGCCGCCTGCGCCGCCGCTGGCTGCGGGAGGCCGCCGCCCGGGCCCGGGGCCTCTTGGCCATCAGCGGCGGGGTGCGCGCTGACCTGCTTGCCCTCGGCGTAGATGCCAGCAGCATCTTCGTGGAACACGACGCCTTCGAACCCACGCTGATTCCCGCCGTGGAGCCCGCCGCCCGTGCGGCTCGCCGGGTCGCCGCGCGGAATGCCCTGCAGCTTCCCGCCGAGGCACCAGTTGTCAGCTATACCGGCGGCCTTTTGGCCTGGAAGGGCATCGACACGGCCGTCGCCGCTGCCCGCCTCCTGCCAGCTGTCACCTTCGTGATTGCCGGCGGCATGCGACAGGATGTGGCTCGCCTGCGGAGGGCGGCCGGCGATCTGGCCAACCTGCGCGTGGACGGCTTCCAACCCCCCGAACGCGTGCCCCTCTACCTGGCCGCCGCAGACCTGGGCCTGGTGCCAAACCTGGCCGAGCCCGCCATCAGCGCCCGCTACACCTCGCCCCTGAAGGTCTTTGAGGCCATGGCCGCTGGTCTGCCGCTGGTGGTCAGCGACCTGCCCAGCCTGCGAGAGATACTGGACGAGACCCAGGCCCGTTTCACTCCCCCCGGAGACCACGCCGCCCTGGCCGCCGCCATCGGCGTCCTGCTCGCCGACAGACCGCTGCGCAGCGCACTCTCCGCCGCCATGTCCGCCGCCGCGCCGCGCCACACCTGGGATGCCCGGGCCAAACGCATTCTGGCGTGGATGGAGGGAACCACATGAGGGTTCTCGTCCTGACCGACTCCCTGTCGGATCTCGATGGCGTGGGGCGCTATACCCTGCGGCTCTTCCAGGCCCTGGAGCGCTTGGATGGGGAGCTGTCCGTGGAGGTGCTTCTGGCGCGCAAGCACCGGCCGACCTCAGCGGGCGTGCCGAAGCACTGGTCGGTGAGCGTGGGGTTGCCTCCGGACTACTTCTACTACATGCGGCCCATGCGTTTTTGGGTGTCGCTGGTTGCCGCGACCTGGCGCGTGGCGCGTGCGGCGCGGCGGGCGGATGTGGTGCACGCGGTGAAGGACTACCCGCACAATGCGGTGGGAGTCTTGGGGGCGCGCCTGGCGGGTAAACCCTGCGTGGCCACGGCCCACGGCACCTACACGGTGGCGCCACTCCTGAGCGCGCGTCATGGGCGCCTGGCCCGCTGGACCTATGGGAGGGTTGCGCGCATGATCTCGGTCAGCCGCTACACGCGCGGGCGGCTGCTGGAGGTGTTGGGGGAAGAGGCCCTGGGTGCCGTGGAGGTGATCCCGAACCGCGTGGATGCCAGCGCCTACGAGGGCCAGCGGGCCGTGGCGCCGGCGCCCTGGCACGGGGCGTACTACACGCTTTCCATTGGTGAACTCAAGGAGCGCAAGGGCCATCACCTGGCCCTGGCCGCCTGGCTCCGGGTGGCTGCCGAGCACGCTGACCTGGAGCACTTCGTGGTCGGAAACTCGACGGGTGATGAGTACGAGATGCGGCTGCGCGAGATGGTCAGGGCGGCGGATTGCGAGGACCGTGTGCACTTCCTCGGCAATGTGGGCGAGGAGGAGAAGGTGGACCTGTTGCAGCGGGCGCGCGTTTTCATTCACACGCCGGTGACCGCGGCGGATGGGGGCTTCGAGGGTTTTGGCATTGTCTACCTGGAAGCGGCGGCGGCGGGCACGGCGGCCCTCGGCACGCTGCACTCTGGGGCGGAGGACGCCATCCTCGATGGCGTGACGGGGCTCCTGGTGGAACCGCATGAGGACAGCGTGGCCGACGCTCTGGCGCAGCTGCTCGGCGCTTCGGCGTCCACGGAGGCCATGGGAGCAGCCGGGCGCGAGCATGCCCGGGCTTCGTCATGGGAGGAGAACGCGGCCCGTGTGCTGGCCATTTACCGGGAGGTCAGCGCGCCGTGAGAATCCTCTTCCTGTGCGAGATCGGTGATCCGGGCGTGGGCTCCTCCACGCGCTTGATGTACAGCCAGGCGCGCCTGCTGAGGAAAATGGGCCACGAAACCCGGGCCGTCACCAGCGTGCGCGGAGCGGAGCAAGCAGGCCCGCGCGAGGTTGAGGGTATGCTCGTCCACCACCTGCACTCGGACTACCCGGTGCGCTTCAGGCCCTGGCGTTCCCTGCACAACACGGTCATCGACGAACCCCTGGGGCGCCTCCTGGCGGAGTGGCAGCCGGATGTGGTTCACGCCCACCTGATTCACACGCACATCGGCTACCACGCCCTGACCCAGGCGGCGCTGGCCG
>DASCNH010000143.1:0-1970 GCA_036011365.1 Planctomycetota bacterium
ATCCTGGATTGTTGGAGACATCCACGGCTGTTCGGAGGAGTTGGCCCAACTCGTAGATGAGTTGGCGCTTTCGCCACAGGACACGTTGGTGACGGTGGGGGACTTGCTCCATCGGGGACCGGATCCGGCGGGGGTGCTCGACATCCTCCAGGAGCACAATGCCCGGTTCATCCTGGGCAATCACGAACTGCGTGTCCTCGACCGCTTCGGCCTGGCACCCCTGCGCGCTGACGGCGGTGACCGGCCCGCCTTGCGCACGGAGTTTCCGCCCCTAGCTGACCGCGATCTGGAGGGCGATGGCCGCCGCCCCTGCCTGGTGCCCGAGGAACGCCGTGCGGATGTACTCCGCTTTCTCCAGGAGCACTCCGGCTATTACCTGGAGGAATCTGACCTGCCCGGAGCTGGCCGGACACACGACGACCGTTCCTGGTGTGTCGTCCATGCCGGCCTGATCCCCGGCCGACACCCGGCCCAGGCGGACCGCGAGGACCTGATCTCCCTGCGCCGCATCTCCCTCAAGGGACGGCCCTACTGGTACGAGGTCTACACGGGACCGACGCTCGTGATCTTCGGCCACACGCCCGCCAGCCTGCCTCGCATGCGCCGGGTGGAGGGCCGCCTGGTGGGGTTGGGCATCGACACAGGCTGCGTCTACGGCGGCAAGCTGACCGCTTACGCCCCCGAGCTGGACGAGTTCATCCAGGTCCCGGCCAGGAAGCGCCATGCGAATCCCTAGCCCGCACCCAGCGCCCGGCACAGCACCGCGCTGATGCGCGCAGTTCCCAGCAAGACCCTCTTGTCTGTGGTCCCCGTAGGCTGGGGGGTGATTGCGCGCCCAAGGCCCGGGGTGGGAATGCGCCTGCATTTTCCAGACACCCACGCATATTCCCAGGTCGCCGCACTTGCGGTCACGGGGCCCGGAAGCGGACAATCCACGGCGAGTGGACGCGACCTGCGCTGGTCCGCCGGGCAGTCGCTTTTGCCATGGTAGCTCCCAGCCTAGTGGGCCACTGCATGCCGAACACCGTGACCGACTCAAGCCCTCATACCTCCGCGCTCCGCCCGCGCCCGGCGCTGGCCCCGGTCCTGCTCCTGGCGGTGGCCTGTAGCGCGCCGGATGCGCCGCGCTCGACCCCTGGCCTGCCTCCCTCCGAAACATCGGTAGCGGCTCAAGCACACCCGGAGCGTGCTTCCGTGGATGGCCTAGACTGGAGCGACTTCACCCTGGGCCCGAGTGATCTGGTGCACCTGTCCGTCTACGGCCAGCCGGAACTCTGCTCGCCGCCGACGGGTGTGCGCGTGGCGCCGGACGGCACGCTCAGCATTCCGTTCTGTGGCGGCGTGACGGTGGCTGGGCTTTCGCTCAATGAAGCGGCGGCGGCCATCGAAGCGGGCCTCTCGCAGTTCGTGCGCGAGCCTGCGGTCAGCCTCTCGCTGATCGAGTACGCCTCGCGCCGCTTCACCATCTTCGGCGAGGTCAAGAACACGGGCTCGTACACCATGGACCGGCCGCTGACGGCCATCGAGGCCCTGGCCCTCGGCGGCGGCCTCTTGCCCGGCGCCAACCGCCTGCGTTCGTTCCTGATCCGCCGCCGGGGCGCGGGGAAGATGGAGGTCTTGGCCTTCAACGCCGAGACACCGGGCCCGGACGGCCTGGTACAAGTGCGCCCGGGCGACCTGCTCTTCGTGCAGAAGTCCGGCGTGGGCACCTTCAGCGAAAGCGTCGTTCCCTACCTGCAGGGCATGGGCTTGACCCTGAGCCAGATAGCGTCCCTCGCCCTGGCCTACGACCGGCTGTACAACGAATAAGTGATTGAGGTCAGCTTGAGCACCCTTCAGGAGAACAGTCAGTCGAAGTCAAGCCAGGCGACGTCCGGCCACTGGGGCCACCGATGAGCCGCGCTTCCCTGACCAACGGCTACGGCAGCTCGGGCGCATCAGGCGGCTACGGCGAACCGCTCTACGATGAT
>DASCNH010000144.1:0-37798 GCA_036011365.1 Planctomycetota bacterium
GCCGGCGTTTCCATCGCGCAGAATCGAGAGTTGACCGAAGCCGCCGATGAGGACTGTGCGGCCGTCGCCGGAGAGGGACATGGCGCGCGTGGCGGCGGAGAGGGCTTCCTGGTGCAGCAAGGTGCCAGCCCCATCGAAGATGTAGAGGGCCAGCCCGGCGGCCAGGGCCACGCGCTTGCCGTCGGTGGAGACCTTCAGGCCATCGAGGCCCGCACCGGGCACATCCGTGCGGGCGATGAGCGCTCCCGTTGCGCCGTTCAGCCAGTCGACCCGCACCTGGCCCTTGCTGTTGTCCCAGGCGGCTGCCAGTACCAGATCCCCGGAAAGATCGCAGGCCACGAGCGCCGGCCCGTTGGCCAACAGGCCCAGGTCATGGGTCCAACGCGGTGCGAAGGGAGTTCCCGCGGCGACCACGCCGTGGGCGGTGATCTCCGTACGCCTTTGGTAGAGCGTGGGGGCCGGATACTGGGCCAATGCGAAGAGGGCGTTGGTGCCGCTGCCGGCCACGGCCTCCACCGTACCGGAGGCCAGGGAAATGCCCATGTCGATGTAGCGCGGCGTGACGCTGCCCTCCTGGGAAAGGTCCAGGGCCATCAGGCGTCCGTCGCCGCCGGGAGCCGCCGCCCAGGCCAGGTTTCCCCTGGCGGCGAAGGAGGCGCGCGAGGGGATCCAGGCTGCGCCGGGCGCCGGAGCGTACTGCCAGCGTTCACCGGGGCTGAAAGGATCGTTCCCCAAGGCCGTCGAGGCGTTCGAGAGGGTGGCGGTGGCGAGGGCGGCGAGGCCCAGGATGAGGCCCCGGGGGGCCGAAATGCGGTGTTTCAAGGTTTCTCTCCTGAGAGGATCAGGTTCACGGGTTCCAATAGAAACCTACCCCGTCCTGGCCGGCGGGGCGGACCTGGGCGAAAAAGTCCCCCGGCACCGCAAAAACAGGCCGGGAAAGGGGTCTCGGGACAGCGCCGGGGATGGACCGCGGCCCGCCCCTCCATTAGGGTGGTAGTACAACTAGATTCGCAGGCTCGGGGAGAGCGCCGCGGGACAACGCCTGAACTGGTGCTGGCCCTGGCGGCCGCCGAAGGGGCAAGCGCGGATATGCCGCGTGAAACTCTCAGGCAAACGGACCCGATCCTCTGGATCCTCTGAACGCGGGTGCGCCAGGCGCTCCCGGATCGAACAGGGGCGCAACGGACAATACCGCTGCGCCCCCTTTTTTTATCCAGCCTCCCCACGGCAGCCAGCCATGCCTGCGACCCAAGCCAGCCCCCCCGCCATGCAGCAAACACCCCTCCATGCCCAGCACCTGGCCCTGGGCGCGAAGCTGGTCGAGTTTGGAGGCTGGCAGATGCCCGTGCAGTACGGACCGATCCTCGATGAAGTGCGTCGCGTGCGGACCAGTGGCGGCCTCTTCGACCTGTGCCACATGGGGCGCGTCAAGATCAGCGGGCCCGACACCCTGGCCTTTTGCGACAGGCTCTTCACGAACTACGTGGCGCGCATCCCGGTGGGCGCCATTCGCTATGCCCTGCTGTGCCGTGAGGATGGCAACCCCCTTGACGATGTCCTGGTCTACCGCGGCGAGGACGAGGTCTTCGTAGTGGTCAACGCTGCCAACTGCGCCACGGACCTGGCCTGGTTGCGGGAACACGCCACGGACTTTGAGATTGAGATCACTGACCAAACCGCAGAGCAGGCCATGCTGGCCCTGCAAGGTCAGATCTCCCAGGCGGTGCTCCAGGAGCTGACCCCCGATCTCGACCTGGCTACGATCGGCTACTACCGCTTTGCCCACGGCACCGTGCTCGGCGTCGACGATGTGCGCATCAGTCGCACGGGCTACACGGGCGAAGACGGTTTCGAGGTCTACTTTCCGCAGGCGGGCGCGGTGGATCTGTGGCGGGCCCTGCTGGCCCATGGACAATCCCATGGCCTGGCTCCCATCGGCCTGGGTGCCCGGGACACCCTGCGCCTGGAGGCCGGTATGCCCCTCTACGGCCGCGAGCTGGATTGCGAGCACAACCCCATCGAGGCCGGCCTCGCCTTCGGGGTTTCATTCGAGGAGGAGAAGGGTGACTGGATCGGGCGTGCCGCCCTGGAGCACGTGCGCGACAACCCCACCCGGCGCCTGGTTGGCATTCAAACATCCGGCAAGCGCGCGCCGCGCCAGGGATACGCCCTGCTGCGCGACAACCAGCGGGTGGGCGTGGTCACCTCCGGAGCCATCTCTCCCACCGTGGAGGCCAACATCGGCATGGCCTACCTGGATCTCGGGCATGACCGGGCGGGCACGACGGTTGAGCTCGACATCCGTGGACGCCGCCAGGAATGCACGGTGTGCGAACTGCCCTTCTACTCTCGCGCGCGCAAGTAGGCTCCACCCACACGAACGAATCACGGAGCGACGCACGGTGCATCGCCCGACACCATCAACCTACCGACAACCCAATACCAGCGGGGCAGTCCCCCGCGCACAGACATCATGGTTCCCGAAGACCGCAAATACGCAAGCTCCCACGAATGGATCAAGATGGAAGGCGACACGGCTCTGATCGGCATCAGCGCCTTCGCAGTCACCGAACTCTCCAACGGCAACGAGGGCGACATGGTCTACTGCGACCTGCCCGAGGTCGGCCGAGTGCTCGCCACCGGCGAGACTTTCGGCGAGATCGAGTCCGTCAAGGCCGTGGGCGACCTGAATGCCCCGGTGGGCGGCGAAGTGCTCGAGGTCAATACGAACATCGAGGACCACCTGGAGATCCTCTGCAGTGACCCCTGGAAGACCGGCTGGCTGATCCGCATCAAGCCGGAGACCACGGACTGGAAACACCTGCTGGACGCCGAGGCCTACGAAGGCACCCTGGCCGAGCAGGCCTGAACCGCAGCCCGCAGCTCCCATGCCCTACATCCAAAACACGGATGCTGATCGCGCGGCCATGCTGGAGTCCATCGGTGTGCGCGACCTGGAGGAGCTCTTCGAGCAGATTCCGCAGGAGCTGCGCCTGGCGCGTCCCCTGGATCTGCCGAGCGGGCTGAGCGAACTCGAGCTGAAGAACCTGTTGGCGGAGCGCGCCTCCTGGAACTCCACCGGCGAGCACGGCTGCTTCCTCGGCGGCGGTGTCTACCGCCACTTCACGCCGTCAGTGGTGGATGCCCTGCAGGGGCGTCAGGAGTTCGTGACGGCCTACACGCCCTACCAGCCCGAGGCCAGCCAGGGCACGCTGACCGCCTTCTTCGAATTCCAGACGATGATTGCCGAGCTCACCGGCATGGAGGTGGCCAACGCTTCCATGTACGACGGTGCCTCAGCGGCGGTGGAGGCGGTCTTCCTGGCTGCGGCGGTGCGCCGGGGGCGCAGGCGCGTGGTGGTCTCCGCCGCCCTGCACCCGCACACCCTGCGCACCCTGCGTACCTGCCTCGCCTGGACGAAGCTTGAACTGGTCGTTGCCCCCATCGATGAAAACGGGCGCACGGATCTCGACGGCCTGCTGGACAAGGAGACCTGCGCCGTTCTCATCCAGAACCCGAACTTCCTTGGAGTCATCGAAGATCTCGAGGCTGTGGCCGCCGACGCCGCGCGGGCCGATGCCCTGCCCATGGCCAGCGTCTACCCCACGAGCCTGGGACTGCTACGAGCCCCGGGCGAGGTGGGCTTCGCCGTGGTTGTCGGCGACGGCCAAGGCCTGGGACTGCCGCCGGCCCTGGGCGGCCCCTCCTTCGGCATCTTCGCCGTGCGCCAGGAGTTCGTGCGCAAGATGCCCGGGCGCATCGTGGGGGAGACCGTGGACCGTGAGGGGCGCCGGGGCTTCGTGCTCACCTTCCAGACCCGCGAGCAACACATTCGCCGCGAGAAGGCCACCAGCAACATCTGCACGAACAACGCCCTGGCCGCCCTGCGCGGCGCCATCTACCTGGCCGCCGCCGGACCGCAGGGGCTGGCCGAGGTGGCCCGCCACTGCCACGCCAAGGCCAGCTACGCCGCCCAGGCCATCTCAGCCCTGCCGAACTTCAGCCTGCCCCACGGCACCGACAGCTTCTTCAACGAGTTCCTGGTGCGCTGCCCCATTCCCGCCGCCCAGGTCAACCGCGCCCTGGACGGCGTCGGCCTGATCGGTGGTCTGGAGGTGGCGCGCGTCGTGCCCGCCCCCGACGAACTGGGACTGGACGACCATCACCTGCTGCTGGCCTTCACGGAAACCACGACGCGCTCCAGCATCGATCGCCTGCTGGCCCTTTTGGCCGGCCTGGCGAGCTCCCCCACGGCTCAACCGCCTGCTAGGCGTGCGCCCGACAAGGCGGGTGACCCACACCAGGCGGACACGCCCGGCACCACAACTCCCCAGGAGGCCTGAGCCGTGAATCCCGACCAACTGCTCTTCGAAAAGAGTTCCTCCGGCCGTCGCACCCTGCGCCTCGGCTCGTTGGATGTGCCCGAGCCCGATCTTGCGCGCCTGCCCAAGGGTTCCCTGCGCGCTGCTCGGCCGCACCTCCCGGAAATAGGCGAGCTCGATCTGGTGCGCCACTACACGCGTCTCTCCAAGAAGAACCTCTCCATCGCCGACAGCTTCTACCCCCTCGGATCATGCACCATGAAGTACAACCCGGTGCTACACGAGGAGGCGGCCGCCCTGCCGGGTTTCACGGACATTCACCCCTGGCAGGACGCCGGCCGCCTGCAGGGTGCCCTCTCTATTCTGAAGGATTTGGAGCGCGACTTCGCCGAGATCTCAGGCCTGCCCCACGTCAGCCTGCATCCGGCTGCCGGAGCCCAGGGCGAGCTGGCCTCCCTGCTCGTGGCCCGCGCCCACTTCGCCGAGCGCGGCGAGGACGCCCGCACCACGGTGTTGATCCCGGACTCGGCCCACGGCACCAACCCGGCCTCCGCCGCGGTGGCCGGCATGCGTACCGTCACGGTGGCTTCCGATGCCGACGGCGGTGTTGACCTGGCAGATCTGCGCTCAAAAGTCGGGGCCGACACAGCGGTCTTCATGATCACCAATCCGAGCACCCTGGGGCTGTTCGAGACACGCATCGCCAGCATCGCCAGCATCGTCCACGAAGCCGGTGGCCTGATCTACATGGATGGCGCCAACCTCAACGCCATCATGGGTATCACGCGCCCGGGCGACTTCGGCGCTGACATGATGCACATTAATGTGCACAAGACCTTTTCCACACCCCACGGCGGCGGTGGTCCCGGGGCTGGTCCAATCTGTGTGACGGAAGCCCTGGGGAAGTACCTGCCCCTGCCGCGCATCGTGGAAGATGATGGCGGCCTGCGCCTGAGCGAGGACGTGCCCAGCTCAATTGGAATGCTGCGCGGCTGGGCAGGCAACTTCTCGGTGCTGCTGCGCGCCTGGTGCTACCTGCGGCGGCTGGGCCCCGACGGCATCAAGCGTGTGGCGGAAAACGCGGTGCTGAACGCCAACTACCTGCGCGTGCGCCTGCGCGATCGCTGGCATGTGCCCTTTGACCGCCTGTGCATGCACGAGTTTGTGGCCAACACACGCCATCAGAAAGAGGCCGGTGTGCGCGCCATTGATGTGGCCAAGCGCCTGATCGACCTGGGCCACCACCCGCCGACGATCTACTTCCCGCTGGTCGTTCCGGAGGCGCTGATGATTGAGCCCACAGAGACCGAAACGCGCGAGACGCTGGACTCCTACGTGGAGGACATGCTGCGCATCGCCGACGAGTGCGAGCAGACACCGGAGCTGGTGAAGGCCGCCCCCACAACAACGCCCGTCTCGCGCTTGGACGAGGGGCGCGCGGTGAAGCAGCCGGTCCTGCGCTACCGCGCCGACTGACCCCCGAGCGCCATGCGCCTGATCACCACCTGGGGTGCCGCGCCGGCCTTCAATATGGGTCTGGACGAGGCGCTCCTGCTCGACCAGGAAGCACCGCCCACCCTGCGCCTGTACAGTTGGTCACCGGACACCCTGAGCCTGGGGTACTTCCAACGCTTTGCCGCTGTGCCTGGAGCCCGGAACGCCGGAGCGCTCGTGCGGCGCATCACCGGAGGCGGAGCCATCCACCATGTGAATGAGCTGACCTTCTCCCTGACGATGCCCCTCTCCCACCCCCTCTACCGCGGCCCCATCGCCAGCTCCTACGGGCGCGTGCACGCCTCCATCGCCAACGCCCTGGCCCACTTCGGCATCGCCGCCGCGCCCGCCGCCGGGAGGTCCCTGGCTTCGGATCGCAGCGACACCGGAATGTGCTTCCATCACTCCACGCCCGCTGACCTCGTCTGGGGCGGGCGCAAGGGTGTGGGCTCCGCCCAGCGCCGCAAGCACGGGCGCGTACTGCACCACGGCTCGATCAAGCTGGGAAGCTCAGAGCTCGAGGGGGACATTGCAGAGGTCTCGGCCGCCGCTGATGAAAAGGCCCTGGCGCAGGTTCTGCTCGAATGTCTGGCCCGGGACTGGAATGAGGAGTTCAACGCCGCGGCCCCCACGGAGGAGGAGTGCGCCAACGCGGACCTGCTCGGGCCGCGCTACGCGAGCGCCGAGTTCCTGCAGCGGCGCTGAGCCCCTCGGGCCCCGGCCGCCTCAATAGGCAGGAAGCTCCACGCGCAGGCCCCAATCGCCATCGGTCCACAGGGAAATGGAGCACCCCTGGATCAGGGATCCGTCGCTGCGCTTGTGGAACTTGTAGGTCTCCAGGGTGGGGCGCGTGCCCAGCCAGCCGGCGGCGAGGGCCTTGGCTGACAGTTTTTTCGAGGCCTGGGCGGAGGTGTTTACGGGGCTCAACTCCAGCTTGATTTCATGCCGCCCGTGCGTTTCCGAATGCGGGTGCCGCGTGCTGAAAGCCATGCTCAACTCCAGCGCCTCCGGGGCGAGGCGCGGCGGCAGGACCTTGATCGACTCGGGGGCATCCTCGCAGAGCGTGACATTGCCGTTGATGCCGCCACTCAGGCGCAGGACAAGGGAACTCGGACTCTCCAGGAACAGGTGGGCAATGCTGCCGCTCCCGGCGCCCGGCGGACCACTGACCCAGGCCCGCGGGCCAAAACCAGAGCTCAAAAAGCGCCTGGCCACCAGCTCCGCCAGATCCCGGGCGCTGGTGTGCTCGGCCAGGTGCAGGTTCATGGTCCAGCTGGCCGGGCGGCCATCTGCCTTGAGGGGAGCCAGGGAAATGCCGATTTCCTGGGGTGCGCCGCCGGTTTCGTGGATCTCCCCGGACAAAGTCACCTGGACCAGTCCGGCTTCCGCCCGGGGCGTGGAAATGAAACACGCGAGAAACAGCAGGGGCGCGATCGGGAACAAACGAAGCATGGCGGCCTTCCTTGGCTGGTGTGGGGAATCCGGAGCGGGCCCGGAGCGTGAGCCGAATGCTAACCCACGCACCAGTATCTTAGAGCCGCGCGCATGATGGTTACCCCGCCAGGACTTGAACCTGAAATGTCTGGACCAAAACCAGATGTGTTGCCAATTACACCACGGGGTAACTCGGGATAACTTCGCGCAAGACTCTATCGGTGGCCCGGGGCCGGGTCAATGGCCGAGAGGTGCTGGACTGGCCCTTTCGAGGGCCGTCTCAACAGCCCTGAAGGGCCTTCCAGATCAGCGCCAGGGCCGTCTGGGTGGCGAACTCACGCACCTGCTCGCGACCGCGGCCAGGGAAACGCCGCTCGCAGGTGTCCGCCTCTCCGCGGTGCCACAGGCCGTAGTGGATCAGCCCCACGGGCTTGTCCGCCGAACCGCCCCCGGGCCCGGCGATGCCCGTGACCGCCAGAGCCAGATCCGCGCCGGAGGAGCGCGCGCAACCGACAGCCATGGCCGCCGCAACCTCCGCGGAGACGGCTCCGTGGCGCTCCAGGAGCTCCTCCTCCACGCCCAGGCGGCCGCTCTTGGCCGCGTTTGAGTAGGTCACGAGGCCCTCCCTGAAAACGCTGCTGATGCCCGGCACTCCTGTCAGGGCGGCGGCAATCAGTCCGCCGGTACAGGATTCGGCCAGGGCCAGGGAGGTCCTGCTCTCCACCAGGCGCTGCGCCACCACGCGCGCCAGATCAGGTGTCTCTTCACTGAAGATCCAGCGGCCAAAGCGTTCACGGAAGTCCCGGGCGCGCAGCTCCAAGGCCTGTTCGGAAGCGGATCCGTCATCCAGGGTCAAGCGCACACACAGGATGGAGGCCTTGGCCGTGACGCCCATGCGTGGGCAGGCGCCACGCTCCATCCATTCACCCGCCGCATCGGCGAAGGCGCTCTCGGAGAGTCCCACCAGGAAGAAGTCGCGCCGTGGCAAGACGCCCTGTCCGGCACCGCTGGCTGCCTCCGTCAGCCGCGGCAGAACCTCGCCCATCAGCATGCCCTCCATCTCCAGCGGGGGACCAGGCAGGACAAAAAGGCGCGCGTCAGCCATTTTCAGCGTGAAGCCCGGCGCCGTACCCCGGGCGTTGGTGAGGACCTCGGCCCCCCTTGGGAACAGGGCCTGGCGCAGGTTGGAGTCGGGCATCTCCCGGCCGCGTTCGGCGAACCAGTTGCGGATCTCCTGGGCCGCGGCGGGCTGCTCCACCAGGGGACGGCCAACTGCGCGGGACACGGCGGCTCGCGTCAGGTCATCCAAGGTCGGTCCCAGGCCACCGGTGACAACCACCAGGTCATACTCCCGGGAGAGCGTCCCCAGGCCTTTGGCGATGTCCTCCTCGCAATCCCCGACCACCGTCACGCGCCCCACGGACCATCCAACGCTGGCTAGCTCGCAGCTGATGCGCGGAGAGTTCAGGTCAGGGTGCGCTCCGGCCAGGAGCTCGTCTCCAATGGCCAGTACGGCAGCCAGCCGACGAGCCTCGGGCTCCGCGGCGCCCATCAGGCCGCCGCGCCCTCCCGGTTCGCCGCGCGCCGCGTGGTGATGCGCGAGGCGTGGATGCCAAGCTCGTAGAGCACAATCATGGGCAGCCCCATGAGCATCTGCGTGAAGGGATCCGGCGGTGTCAACGCCGCGGCGATAACCAGGGCGGCGACCATGAAGTGGCCGCGGAACTTGGCGAAGACGGCGGGCTCCACGAGCCCCATGCGGGCCACACCGACCATGATGATGGGTAGCTGAAAAACTACGCCCAGGGCGATGCACAAACTGGTCAGGAAGGTGAAGTAGGCCGAGATCTCCGGGTAGAAGATGATCTGCTCGATGGTCATGCTGGCCAGGTAGTACTGGCCGTAGGGCACCAGCAGGAAGTAGCCGAAGAGGATTCCGCTGACGAACAGAGCCACGCTGAAGGGGAAGTAGACGTGGATCATCCGCTTTTCACGCCGGTACAGGCCGGCGGCGATGAACTGCCACAGTTGCCAGATCAATACCGGCCCGGAGACGAACAGGGAAAAGTAGACGCAGGCCTTGAGGAAGAACATGAAGCCCGTGGAGGCCGCATCCCCGCGCACCGGGGGGATCGGGTAGCGCAGACGACTGTCGGCCGGGTCATTTGTCATGAACAGTTCGAGGCGCTCAATGCTCTCGTCCGCCGCAAGCTTGCCCTCTGCAATCTCCACCATGTCACGGTCCAGCCATGTGACGGTGTGCTCCAGAGGGCGCAGCACAATGTCGCCGATCGCTGCGCGGTAAATCCAGCAGCCGACGAAGCAGATGGCCACCGCCAGCACGCCCCTGAAGAGCCGCTTGCGGAGCTCCTCAAGGTGCTCCGAGAGGCTCATGCGCGTCTCTTCGACGGGATCGTCTGTGGTGGCCAAGGGCTAGGGGTGGGTTGGAATGAAAACGGGCGGGCCCTCTTGGGCCCGCCCGCTGCTCACTCTGCCGGCGGGTGGGCCGCCGACGCCGCTGCTACGCTCAGTTCTTGAAGTAGCGGCGGATGTCAGTCAGCTCGACGACGCTGACGCCCATGGCGACCGCGTTCTTGAAGGCCGGCAGCTCGGAGGGCTCGAGGGGCTCCTCAAGAGGCTCGCCATCCTCGTCGCTGTACAGTTCCAGGCCAACGATGATGAAGTCCGTGGTCTCGTCCACGGCGCCCTGGACGCGCACGCCGATGTGGGCCAGCAGGCCACGCAGCTCCTTTTCATTGTAGGCGCCGGAGAAACGCCCCACGAGCACCGCATTGCGTCCGCCAATGGGGTCGTAGAGCGGGTTGTAGACCACATCGCCGGCAACAACCGGGTTGTAGGGGTCGCTCACCTCGGAAATTATGATCTCCGCCTGGGCTGCCTCCACGCGGGTGACTTCGGCCCAGGCCTTGACGCCTGTGGCTCCGGGCTTGCCGCCCACCACATGAAAGCGCGTCCCGATGGCCAGACGATTCCTGGAACCCAGGTCGATCCAACCCAGGGAAAGGCCATCCGAAACCGCCAGGATCTTGCCGTCGGCGGTCTCGCTGTCATGCATGAAGGTCAGCTTCTTCGACTGCTCCTTGATGCGCGTGCGCAGGCTGTCCAGGGCCGTGCGCGACTGGCGCTCCTGGGTGTCCAGCTGAATCTCGGAAGTGCGGCGCTGACCCTCCACATCCGCCAGGTCGGAACGCACAGACCCGAGCGTGCGCTCCAGGCTGGCCTGGCTGTCACGGGCTGCCTGTTCCGCGTCGCGCAGCTGGCGCTGCAGATCACTGATCTGACCGTCCTTCTCGCCGCCGAGGGTGCGCAGGTTGCCCTGGGCCACACTCACCTGGCTACGCAGGTCAGCCATGGAGGCCTCGAGCTCCTGGATCTTGCGACCGCGCGCCGTGTAGTTGCTGACGATGGCCGGAATGGCCTCCTGATAGTTGCCGATCGAGGGATCGAGTTCAGGGAAGGCTCCCTTCAGTGTCTCGAAGCCTGACTTGACCGCATCCAGGTCCGCCCGGGCGCTGGCCGCTTCGCGGTCGTAGAAACCGATGACCTCCGAGAGTTCACGCGTGACGACGCGTTCTTCTTCATAGCGGGCGGTGGCCGTAACGCTGGCGGCATTGGCGCTCGCAAGGCTTACCCGGGCCTGGGCCTCGCCATCGCTGGCGATGAAACCGAAGGCCAAGGCCACCAGGAACATGACGATGACGCTAATCATCCAGATTGCGCTGATTCGAGCGGCACCGCGACGGGGGGAGTTCATCATGAGGGACAGGGAATCGTGATAACGGAGGGGGTCGCCCCGATGCGGGACGCGGAGAGGGACGACGGTGTGTAGGGGCCCGCACCGGGAGGCGGCTGACGGGCCAGCCACCCGAGGCCATCCAGGGTGGATGAAAACGGGCGCATGGTGATAACCGACCGGGGCCCCCGCGGCAAGGGGTTTCGGGGCCCTGGGGCGAGCCCCGGGCCACCACAACCTGTGAAGGAGCCCGCTGAGACCTGATGTGAGAAGGGGCCACGGACTACTATCATGGGGAGGGAGCCAATCCGCTGGAGTGGCTCCCTCCCCGGAAGTCCGGGTTCGGCCCGCCCTACCGCCCCGGCGGCCGGGGTTTCCCGTTCCCTGGGCCTTTCCGGGTCTCCCGAGCCCCTTTCCCACCGACCCGCCCCCATGCCCCCCGCCCTGCCACCCTCCGCGCCCTCCGGCCCCGACACGGACGCCTCCGGGCGATCCCCTGGCCCGGTCTTGGGTCTGCTGGGGGGCATTGCCTCTGGCAAAAGCGCCGTGGCCCGGATTCTGGCGGGGGAATCCGGCACCGTGCTGGACGCCGACGCCCACGCCCGGGAGGTGCTGGAGAGCCCCGCCGTCATCCAGGCCATCGTCAAGGCCTGGGGCCCCGGGGTCCTGCTGCCCGCCGGGGGGCTCTCCCGTCCAGCCCTGGCACAGCGTGTATTCCGCGATGCAGCCGCCCGCCGGTGGTTCGAGGGTTTGACCCACCCGCTCGTCCGTGCGAGAATCATGGCCGCCTTGGACGAGGCCCGCTCCCTCGGGCGCGGCCCCATCGTCCTCGACGTGCCCCTGCTCCTGGAGACGAGTTCCAGCGAGGATTTCGCCGCCCTCTGCGACAGCCTGATCTTCGTGGCATCCGATCCTGAGGACAGGGAGCAGCGTGCGCGGGAATCCCGCGGCTGGCCCGCCGGCGAGGTGGCTCGCCGCGAGGCAGCCCAGCTGCCCCTCTCTGAAAAGCGCGCGCGCGCCCACTACATCATCAACAACCAAGGAGACCTCCGTGAACTGGAACACCAGACTCGAAAGGTCCTGCGCGAGCTCGACGGTTCGCCTTCCTGACTAACTCATAGCTCCCCCACCGCCCCCAGCCGGGGCCACCATGGCCAAGCAACAACAGAAGCAACGCTACAAGCACAAGCAGAAGCACAAACAGCAGTACCAGCAAACCCAGTCCCGGGCCGGCGGCGCCGTGGCCGTGGATTTCTCCGCCCTGCCGGCGGACATGGATCTGGAGCGAATAGAGGAGCTGGTAGAGGCGCTGCCCAAGCTGAAGCGCAAGACCCGTCCCAAGTCCGTGGACCACTGCCTGGTGCAGGCCCTGAACCTGGCGGAGATGCACGAGCTGGCGGAGAAGGAGAAGGTCGGCGAGCTGACCGGCAAGAAGCGCCGGGACATGATCTGGGAGATCACCTCTGCTCGCCTCACCAAGCATATCCCCGTCGAAGTTGAGGGCACGCTGGACACGATCAAGGAAGGGCACTCCTTCCTGCGGTCGCGCTTCAACGACTACGTGCCGAGCGCCGACGACATCTACATCCCCGCTTCCCTGGTGACCCTCCACGGCCTGCAGCCGGGCATGACCGTGCGCGGCTTCCTGCGCCCGGCGGCGGAGGGCGAAAAATACTTCGCCGTGCACCAGATCACTTCCGTGGATGGCGGCGATCCGGATGAGGCCGGCCAGCGCGCCCCCTTCAAGGAGCTGATCCCGATCTACCCCATCGACCGCATCATGCTGGAGGGCACGGACGAAAACCCCCTGGAGATGCGCATCGTTGACCTGATCACACCCGTCGGCCGCGGCCAGCGAGGCCTGATCGTGGCTCCGCCGCGCACGGGCAAGACAGTTCTCCTGCAGATGCTGGCGAAGTCCATCGCCAAGAATGCCCCGGACGCGCACCTCATCATCCTGCTCATCGATGAGCGCCCGGAAGAGGTCACCGACTTCCAACGCCAGCTGCCCGAGGGCGCCGCGGAGGTCGTGTCATCCACCTTTGACGAGCCCGCCACGCGCCACATCGAAGTGGCCAAGCGTGTGATCGAGAAGGCCCGTTCGATGGTCGAAGCCGGCCACGATGTGGTCATCCTGCTGGACTCCATCACACGCCTGGCACGGGCCTGCAATGTGGAAGCTCCCAGCAACGGCAAGCTGCTCTCAGGCGGCATCGAGGCCACGGCCCTGCAGTTCCCCAAGCAGTTTTTCGGCGCCGCGCGCAAGATCGAAGACGGCGGCTCCCTGACCATCCTCGGCTCGGCCCTGATCGAAACGGGATCCAAGATGGACGAGGTGATTTTCGAGGAGTTCAAGGGCACCGGCAACATGGAGCTGGTGCTCGAACGCCGACTTTCTGATCGCCGCATCTACCCGGCCATAGACATCAACCGCTCGGGCACCCGCAAGGAGGAACTGCTCTTCACGGAAGAGGAGATTGAGCGCGTCTGGCTGCTGCGCAAGGTCCTCAACGAGCTCGACCCCGTGGAAGCCATGGAGATGCTGATCCAGAAGATGCGCAAGACACGGGTCAACGGTGAGTTCCTGATGTCCATCGGCAGCTGAGAGCGGCGCTGGCACAGAGACAGTCGTGCGCGTCCTCGTCGCCGGAGCCCACTGGGAGCTGATCGGCGGCTCGGAACGTCACACACAGGATGTGTCCCAGGCCCTGGCGCGGGCGGGGCACGAGGTCAGCGTCATGGCCGACGAGCCCGCCGAGGAGCAGCGCGGGGAGCCTACCGCGATAACCACACGCCGGGAATCAGGGCGCCCGACGCTGGTTTCAGTCCCCGGCTGCGCCGCTGCAACGCCCCTCGGCCCGGCGGCCCGCCGCGCCCTCTCCGCCCTGCTGGACGAGTTCCGCCCGCAGGTGATCCTGGCCCTGGTGGCCCGCAACGCAGAAGTCCTGAGCACACTGATGGATGCCGCTCCCCTGGTGCGCTTCGTCCAGGACCATGTGCCCTTCTGCCCCGGCGGCAACAAGACCCTCCAGGGGGGCCGCCCCTGTGTCCAGCCGGCCGGTGTGCGCTGCCTGTTCACAGCCCTCCTGGGCGCTGGCTGCGCCGGCCTGCGCGGGCCCCGGGGACCGGCCCTGGCGCGCACCTTCGCCCAATGGCGCCGTAGCGCCCGCGGCCTGGCTTGCCTGCGGCGAACTGCCCACCTGCTCGTCGCTTCCGAGTACATGGCCAGCGAGCTGCGAGCCGTTGGCTGCCGGCGGGAACGCATTACGCTGCTGCCCTATTTCACCAACGCCGCCACGCCGCTGAACTCCGCCGCCGACGGGCCCGTCTCCCAGGATTCACGAGCAGCCCCGGACCCTCCCCTGATCCTGACTCCGGCGCGCCTGACCCTGCCGGACAAGGGCGTCGATTACCTGCTGACTGCTCTCGCCAAGCTCAGGTCACCCTTCCGCGCATTGATCTGCGGCGACGGTCCGGCGCGTGCCTGGCTGGAGCAAAAGGCCCGGGATGAGGGCCTCGCCGAACGGGTCCAGTTCGCCGGCTGGTGCTCGTCCCAGGAACTGGAACGGCACTACGCGCAGGCGGCCATCGTGGCCGTACCATCCATGTGGAACGAGCCCTTCGGCATCGTCGGGATTGAGGCCATGGCCCATGGCCTGCCGGTCGTGGCCTTCGACGTCGGTGGCATTCCCGCCTGGCTGCACCCCGGCAAGACCGGCAGCCTGGTGCCGCGGGGCGACACCGTCGCCTTCGCCGCAGCCCTCGACGAACTGCTGGCGGATGGCGACCTCCGCCGGCGCTACGGCGCCGCCGGACAGAAACGCGTGACTGCTGAACATCGCCCCGCAAGACATCTGGAGTCCCTGGTCGCCTTGCTGGCCCAGGCTGCCACGGGCCAGGTTCCTGGAACGGGGCCCGCCGGCGACGCGGGCTAGGTTCCAGGAACCCTGTCGCCGCCCTGCCCCCCGCCGCCCTCCATCTTCAGCCTGCGCTCCTCGGCGCTGGCGACGATTGTGTTCCTGAAACCGCTTCGTATCCGGCGTTGGGTCCAGGAGCCGCTACTGCGCTTGGCTATCCGAGATCACCTGCGCAAAGGAGCGCTCCCCCGGCGCCAGGGCTGCGCGGGCGGCTAGCACCTCATCCACCTGCTCCAGGGCCAGGACTAGCCATTCGAGCTCTGCCCGCCCCTCGCCACACAGCCCGGTCTCCATGGCGCGTCGCCGCAGCGTGGCCAGGCAGGCGGCCAAGGCTTCTGGCTCGTCCATGTACTTCCACTGAAATAGCAGGCGGTTTTTTTCGATGGCGGCCAGGCGCACGTCCTCAGGCACGCAGCGCCCAATCGTTCCCCGGTGGTGGTGTTCGACGACGGACTCGGGCTGCTCCATGACCTGCATACCCGCCCGCCAGGCGGCAAAGCACAGGGAGAGGTCCTCCCAGTAGAAAGGTCTGAAGAGCGCATCATACCCCTCCACGGCCAGGAACTCGTCGCGTCGGAACAGCCAGGCACCACCGATGGCGAAGGGCACGGGCCGCCGCACACAGCCGAGGCCATCCTCCGGGCGCGGCGCGACGCGCACGATACCGTCCACCACCACCAGCTTCTTCAGGGATTCGCACTGTTCCGCGTCCCCCTCCAGCAGCACGCGCGGAGTAACCGCAAAGACATCCGGATCCTCCAGACCACGCAGGAGTGGCTCCAGAAAACCGGCGTGCACGCGCACATCCGGATTAAGGGCGAAGACGCGCGAGTGCTTTGAGCAACGTACGCCGACCAGAAGCGCTTCCGCAAAGCCCCCGTTGTCCGGACGCGCCACGACCCGCAGACAGGGGTGGCGCTGCGCCAGGGGCTCGACCAGGACACCCCTGCCAGTGTCATCCACCACGATCACTTCGTCTTGACCGTCGCGGGCATCCAAGTCCGCGAGCAGGGGAATGAGCGCCGCCTCCAGCAACTCGAGATCGCCCAGGGCGGGGATCACCACGGATACGGACCGTCCCATCAGCAGCCCCCCTCGCCGAATGGATCATCGCTTCCCACATCGTTGCCCGACCTGGCCCCGCCCACCGCCCCGTCAGACGTTTCGCCCCGCGTCTCGTCAAGCGTCCCGCTCTTCACGTCGTCAGCCATCTCGCCCATCGTTTCGCCCGCCATCTCGCCCATCGTTTCGTCAGGCAGCTCACCCGTGGTTTCGACGGACAGCTCGCCCAGCGTTTCATCAAGTGCCTCGCCCAGCGCCTCCCCAGGCGCCTCGCGCTTCCCATTCCCAGAGGCTCCCTCCAGGCCCGGCCCCACATCAAGCTGGGCTCCATCATCCAAGGGCCCTTCCGCGCTCGAAAGCCACGAGCGCACGCGACGGCGCAGTTCCCCGGAAACCCCTCGGGAGGTCCAGCGGGCCGCGGCCACCAGGGCCTCTTCCATCTCCCCGCGCCGCCAGCGCAGCTCATCTTCCAGGGCCCGCAGCACACGGTGGGCTCGATCCACGCGCCCGGCGATGGCCTCCGGCGGCAGATGGCCGCCAGCGAGCGCCTCGGACTGTGCATCCGGCTGCGCCTCCAGCTCCCCTTCGCCCCCGGCCCAGGTCACCTGCCGCGCCAGCCCGGTGAGCTCATCGCGCACCCACAGTTCGTGGTTGCGCAGAGCGCGCAACTCGCCATTGAGTGCTTCCCGGTCCGCATTCAAGGCCTTCAAATCGCCATTCAACTCCTCCGCCTCCTGCACCAGGCGGGCCAGGTTTTCTTCCCATTGGCGGCGCTCTTCAGTGTGCTCCTCATCGCTCTCACGTCCGCTCTCCTGCAGGGCGGCGAAGCTGCCGCGCAACCATTCGATTTCCTTGATTCGATGTTCGAGCACACCTTCCAGCCAAGTGCTCTCCTGTTTGACCGCATCGAGGGCAGCCTGGGCACGATCACGATCATTGCCGGTGGTCTGCTCCGCCTCGGACGTCTCATCCAAGCGCCCTTCCATCCAGGCTAGCTCCTCCCGTGTGCCATCGAGGCTCTCCGCCAGCCAGCGGCACTCGGCGCGGCGCTCCTTGAGTGACTGCTCCAACCACACGAGTCGCGCACCGTCCGCCTGCCCCTTTTCCGTAAGCCAGGCGCACTCGTGTCGCACGCCCGCAAGCTGCTCCTTCAGCCAATCCCGCTCTCCGAGGGCCTGCGTCACCTGCTCGCGCAGCCAGGTGCGTTCCTCCTCCCCATCAGCGAACTGCTCGCGCAGCCAGGTGCGTTCCTCCTCCACATCAGCGCACTGCGCCTTCAGCCGCTCACGCTCCCCATCGGTATCCGCCAGCGTCCGCTCAAGCCACTCCGCGGCGCGTCCCCGGTCCGTGGCCGTTTCCGTCAGCCAGGTTTTCTCCTCCGCCAAGCTCCGACAGGCACGCTCCGCCTCCGTGCGCAGGTCAGCCTCCGCCGCCAGAGCCCGTTCCTTCTCCTCCAACGTCTGCTCCAGCCACTGGGCGCGCTCACGTTCTTGCCGCGCCTGATCCTCGCGCCAGCTGGCGCGCTCGGTCAGCGATTCCCGGGCAGATTCCTGATTGGTGAAGACCGAGCGCAACCAGCCCGCGGAGCGACCCCCCTCGCGCACCCTGTCGGCCAGGGCCGAGCCGGATGCCAGGGCCGCCAGCCAGGGTGCGTTGCCTCCGGGCAGGCCACAGCCCTCGGTCAACCTGTCCAGCCCGCTGCAGGCCCGTTCCAGGAGTTCCTCCAGGGGCAGAGCCTGGACTTCCGCCACGCGCTCCGCAAAGGCCCGCAGGTGCTCCGGCAACTCGGTGCCAAGGGCGGCCTGCGGCGTGGAACAGGAGGCCTGCTCGCCGGCCACCTCACCGTCGCCAGCGCTCGCGGCCTCACCGGTGGCCTCGTCCCCGGCCCCGTCCCCGGCCTCGTCCCCGGCCTCGTCGAGGTCCCCATTGAGGTCCCGGCTGCTGCGGTCCGGGACCCCCTTGACCTCCACCAGCCGGGCGTACCACTCCTCAAGCTCCTCCACCTGCTCAGCCAGGGTGCGCACGGGCGCGATCTTTGCGGCCCAGCCCGCCGGGCGCCCCCGATCGGCGACACAGGCTTCGATTGCTCCGCGCAGGGCCGCCACATCCCCGGCGGGCACCAGTTGTCCGTCCACCCCGTCACGCACGCTCTCCGCCAGAGCGCCCGCATCGCTGGCGATCACCGGCCGCCCGGCGGCGAAGGCCTCGCGAATCACAAAGGGCGCGTTCTCCGGCCAGATCGAGGGCACGATGAGCAAGTCGAACTGCGCCAAGGCGGCGGCGACACCCTCGGGCTCATAGGCGCCCATGAAGCGCACGCACTCCCCATCCGCCCGCTCGCGCAGGCGGCGCAGATAGTTGTGATCATGGGCAGTGCCGAAAACCGCTAGCGTGGCACCCTCCAACCCCTCGAAGGCGTCCAGCAGCACATCGACGCCCTTGTGCTTGACCAAAGCCCCCAGGTATCCACATCTCAGCGTCGCCTGCCCGGCACCGCCAGCCTCCAGCAGCGGCGGCGCGACGTCTTCCAGCTCCCCGGTGTCGATACCGCAGGGAATGATCTTCGGAGGGAGCGCGCCAACGCCGGCGGAGTGCAGCTGTTCAGCCAGGTACTCGGTGGGAGCCAGCAGCAAGTCCACCTGGGCAAAGGCGGCGCGGCGGCGTTCATCAAGCTCGCGCCGTCGTTCGCGGGCCACGTCGATTTCCTCATCACTGAACCCGGCTTGCTGCGCGTCGCCGTCCAGCAGATTCCGCAGGGTGCCCCACTGCTCATCGTCGAGCTCATCCCGCAGGACTCCCAGGTGCGTGTCCCCGGCGATGCCCTTGCGGGCCAACCAGGCGCGCCCCAGATCGCAGTGGGCAGTGGCCTCGGAGTCCGCCAGCTCGAGGGGAGCGAGGTCCGGCCTGAGCCCCGTGTACCAGGCATTGGCCGGATAGAAATCATGGGCCGTGTAGATGGTCGGGATGCGCCGCTGACGCGCCTCCTCAATCAGCGACAAACCAAGGCGCGCCAGGTGCTGAAAGTGCACCAGGTCCGGGCGGGTGCGTTCAAGGAAAACGCCAAAGGCCTCGGCAGCACCGGGCAACTCCTGCAGTTCCGCGGGGTCCGCCGGTTCGACGTTCGTCACCAGCCGCGTGATCCCCAGCCCCCCGTGCACCTCCCGCCGCAGGGCCAGGTGCGGGAGCTCAACCTGCCGCACCGGCGCAAATAGCTCCACCGCATGCCCGGCGGCGAACAGGGCCCGGGCCAGGCCCAGGGCATGGATTTCGACGCCGGTCTTGTCCTGCGGTGGCAGGCCATGGCTGACCAGGGCGATGCGCATGGGGGGATCTTAGTACCGGCTGCCCGCGCAGTTCCACAGTCTCCGTGCCCCGGGAGAGGGGTCTCCCCGGGCGGGGGCGCCCCCTGGCAGCCACCGGCAGCACCCGGGGAGCCCCCGGGCACGGGTATTTGCGCGCTTCCTGCCCCGCCGTCCGCGGTTGAAGCGGAACGGCCTCGGCCTCCCGAATCGGGCTCAGGATTCCGCCCCCGGACGGCCGATGTTGTTCCCAGAGCGGGCTTTGGGGAAGCCCGCCGAGGACCGGGGGAGGAACAACAGGTGGAGCAAAGGGGGACACGCGTGAGAGTCAGGGGATTACAGAAAGTGGGCAGCCGGCACTGGCAAGGCCGACGGCAATTGACGGCCAGCTCCGGCTTCACCTTCATAGAGATCTCGATCGTCACCACGATCCTGATCTTCTCCTTGCTCGCGCTCAGCGCCGCCACGCTGCGCATGCACGCCCTGCGCCGTCAGGTACACGAGACCACCGTGGCCAACAACTCCCTGCGCGCCATGGCAGAACAGATCCAGGCGCGCTCCCGCGCCGCGCGCGACGAGCCGGGCACCTGGTCCGGCAACCTCCTGGCGACCTTCGGACCGGCGGGTACCCCCGGTCCATCCTTCGAAGCTCGGGGCCTGACCGCAGTCCCCGGGGAAACGCGCAATGGACTGATAACCATCGCCATCGACGAAACCGACACCGATGCCGACCTCGATTGCAACCTGGGCATGCCCCGGGACCTCAACGGTGATGGCGACGAGTCCGACACGGATGTCTCCTCCAGCGGCCGTCTGCTGCCGGTCATTCTGGAGGTCAACTGGAAAGGGTTCTCCGGTACGCGCCAGGCCCGCCACGCCTTCTACCTGACTGCCTACTGATGAAAGTTCACCAGCGACACCCGCACCCGCGCTCCGGCTTCAGCCTGCTGGAAATGGTCATCGCCTCCACCCTCTTGACCTTCATCCTGATGGCCTCCTTCGCTTTGATCGAGCGTAATGGGCACCTGTCCGTCTCGACCCTGGGCATCGCCGCCGCCGAACAGAATGCCCAGCGCATGCTTTACAGCCTGGAGCGAGAACTGGCTGACGCCCGCGGAGCGAACCCCTTGGCCGCGGTCACCACAGATCTGCAAGAGGGCGCCACAACCGCCCTCTTCGTGGACTCGAGCCTGGGCTTCCCGCCCTTCGGCACCCTGCTCCTGGAACGGGACACGGACGACAAGGAACGTATCTCATACACCGCCCTGGGCGCTGGCTTGCTCTCATTCACCGGCCTGGAACGGGCCGTCGCCTGCACGAATGACGAGAGTCACCCGCGTGGTTGCGGTCTGCTCTGGGACGGGCTGGCCGAGCCCATCGCGCTACAGAGTTCGCCCCCGGCCAACCTCTACGACGGGCGCGTACGCGAGGCGGACGGCACCTACTTCTTCCGCGGCAACGGCAGCGGCTTCTCGTATCGAGTGCCCGTGGACCCCGCCGGCGGCACGGACTTCCTCGACGGAGACAGCATTCGCTGGGGCGCCGTGGTGGACGGCGTGCCCCTCACCAGCGGCTGGCAGGCTCTCATCTTCCGCCCGAACAGGGAACTCAGCGAGGCGGACCTGCGAGAAGATGTGAACAACGACGGCGACCGATTGGATGTGTTTGATGTGGGCCAGATCAGGCGCTTGGCCTGGGACACGGCCGACCCCGGCGGCCCGCTGGATGACCGCGGCCTGGGTCCGGCGGTCATCCTCCAGGAGCGCTGCGCCTGGGGCAGTGACCTGGATGGCGACGGCTTCGAGGACCCGCTCTTCTACTGGGACCGGGAGCGGCGCATGTTGCACTTCAGACTGGTCATCATCGGCCGCGCCCGGGCGGACATCCCGGTCGTACGAAGAGTGGAGGCAAGTGTATTTTTGAGAAACGAGGCGGAGGATAGCTGATGAGGAACTGTGTAGTGATGAAGGCCAGATGCGGAGTCGAACGTGTGACAGAGCGGGGGTCGGCCATTGTCCCGGCCCTCTTGGTGGTTTCAGTGCTCAGCATGTTGGGCATGGCGCTCTTGGCGTCGGGCATCAGCGGTGCGCGCACGGCCAACTTTCAGGCGGACGAATACGAGTTGACCAGCGCCGTGGAGAGCGTTGCCATCCTGGCCACGGAGGACCTGTGGGGCGACTATATTGAGAGCGAAGGCGGTGCCGCCGGGAACATCGCATCCTTCCGCGCCTGGCTGGACAGCGAGGGCATCATGGATCAGGGCACCGGCGGGCCGCCTCCCAGCGGCGTGGGCAGCGACCGCCTGGAGGCCACGGATCTGCCAGAGGCCCCCGGAGGAGCCACGCGCTTCTCCGATGTCAACCTGGACGGCCTGTGGGTCTATCGCCGTGATTCAGGTGACGCGACGCAGCTGTACATTACAGTCAACGCCAGCACCACGCGGGGCGAGGGCCTCGTACACCCGGTGCTCAACCGCTCCCTGCAGTTGGCCTATACGGTCGAACCGGAGACCTTCGAAGGCTTCGACTTTGGCATCTTGGCCAACAACGTCAACTGCGTCTTCTGCCACACCCAGGTGGATTCGTCGGAGCGCTACTACAACACGGACACTGAAGCCTACGGATCCTTCGAGCGCATCAAGGTCGGCACCCTGGAGAGTCTCATGCTGCGCCATGACATGGACGGCCGACCGAACATCAACGACTACGACGCGGATTCGGTCATGGCCGGCACGCTCTACGTGCGCGGTGCCGCCACGGACCACAACGGAGTACCGATCAGCAACTGGTCTGTCCAGAGCCAGCGGGGCTTCGCCTTCGATGGTACCGGCCTGATACAGGAGGACGTCTGGGGCGACATGAGCACGGGCCCCTTCAGTCCGGCCGGTGACCCGCCTTTGCCCTTCGAGAATTTGTACCTCGACTACCCGGCGGACTACACGGACATGGTGGACGGCAGGCTGCCCACCGAGTTCCCCTGTCCCTTCCCGGATGACGGCGGCCTGGATCCGGCCACTGGCTTGCCGGACCCGGACGCCATCGGCAACAAGCGCGTGGACCCGGCGGAGTTCTACGCCGTGGCTCAAGAGGCCGAGGGCTCGATCATCGCAGGAGTCATCAATGTCTCCGACCCGGCCTTTGTGATCGATACGATCCCCGAATACGCCGCCGCCATCTTCATCGGCAACCAGATCAGCCTGCCCTCGTCGACCGTCGGCAATGTCGTTCTCTCCGGGGAAATCGACAATCCCATAGTGATCGACGGGGAGGTGGCCATCGACGGCGATGTGGTCATCCAAGGCTATGTCAAGGGCAGCGGAGCCATCCTGGCCAGCGGTAACATCTTTGTGCCCACGGATCTCGTCTACCTCGATGGCCAGGCCTACCTGCCCGGCGACCCGCCAGGCAGCCCCAGCGGCCAGCGCACCTTCGGCATTGCCCCGGACGGCACCAAGAACGCCCTGGGCCTCTCATGCGGCGGCAACATCATGCTCGGCGACTACCTGAAACCGTCGGTTCTTGAACCTGACGGAAGCGGTGGCTTCGACTACGTCGTCCCCGGCAAGTACGAAATCGTCAACGGGGACAACACGGGCAAGTGGTCTTTCGGCCTGGCCGAACTGTGCCTCTTCAATCGCACGGAATGGGCTCGCACGCAGCCGGTGCTGCCCGGCCCCGGAGAGGACAACACAGACCCGGCCACCTGGACAATCGCCAATCCCGATTACCGGGGAACCGCCTATACGCCGCGTTACTACAACTTCGGCCCGGGCGACACCATCGCCATCTACAACCTGGGCAACCTGTACTTCGACGAAAACACGGGCACCTGGATGGGCGACACGGAAGTGCCACTCTTCTGGAAGCCTGAGCAACTGACCATGGTCGAGCCCGAGGACACGGGCTCGCCACTGCTCTTCGACCAGGTGAGCGGCGATCCAATCGCCACCATCTCCCAACTGACGCCGACGGGCACCTGGCTCACGGACTTCATGCAGAAGCTGGCCATCGAGTACTACGAGGACACCCGTGTCCAGAACACACCCATGGAGATCGACGGGCTGCTCTACACCAACAATGCCATCTTCGGTATCGTCAGCCGTGTGGGCCCGATGCGGGGACAACTGCTGGTGAACGGCGCCCTGGTATGCGCCGACCTGGGCGTGCTAGCCCCTGGCTTCAACAACCCGGGCGGCACCGGCGGGGCACAGAATGTGCCGAACTCACCCTACGCGGTTGGCCTGCGCCTGAACTACGACCGACGCGTGAAAGGCATGCTGAATGTGACCAACCCAAACCAGGTGGTCCTCAAGCGCACGCTCTGGAACCCGACGGTGGACATCCTCTAGCCAGCAGCGTGGGGCTGCACCCCAGGACGCACAGGTCGCCTGCGTGCTATGGGGAGGGACCCTCTCCTTCCGATGCGGGCTAGTAGTCCTGCGCTTCCAACCAGCGCTCACAGTCCAGGGCTGCGGCACAGCCACTACCAGCGGCGGTAATCGCCTGGCGGTACTTGGAGTCCATCACATCGCCGCAGGCGAAGACCCCTTCGACGGAGGTGTGCGTACCGTCATGGACGACGATGTAGCCCACATCATCGAGCTCCAGGGCCGCGGCAAACACCTCCGTATTGGGTCGGTGGCCGATGGCCATAAAGACCCCATCCGTGGCCAACTCGCGCTTGTCCCCGCTGCGCGTGTCCTCGAGCACGACTGCGCACACCTTGCCGTCTTCGCCAGCCAGGATGTCGTCGATGGTCTGGTTCAGCTCCCAGGCAATCTTCCCGTTGGCCTGGGCGCGTTCGACCATGATTTTCGAGGCCCGCAGCCCCTCCCGGCGGTGGACGATGGTGACCTTGCTGGCGAAGCGCGTCAGGAAGGTGGCCTCCTCCAGGGCGCTGTCGCCGCCACCGACGACGAGCACTTGCTTGTCCTTGAAGAAGGCACCATCGCAGGTGGCACAGGCGGAAACGCCACGCCCCATCAGGCGGGTTTCGCTTTCCAGGCCCAGCAGACGCGCACTGGCTCCGGTGGATACGATCAGGGAACGCGTCTTGAACTCGGCGAAGTCGGTCTTGACCGTAAAGGGCCGCTGCGAAAGGTCCACTGCGGTCACCTGCTCGAAGCGCGTCTCCGTTCCGAAGCGCTCGGCCTGGCGGCGCAGGTCTTCCATCATCTCCTGGCCCGTGATGCCCTCGGGATAGCCTGGGAAGTTCTCCACATCAGTCGTCAGCGTCAGCTGTCCACCGGGCTGCATACCCTGGAAAAGCACCGGCTCCAGGTTGGCTCGAGCCGTGTAGATGGCGGCGGTGTAGCCGGCTGGCCCCGACCCGATGATCATGACCTCGTGGACTTTGTTTTCTGACTCTGATGCGCTCATGGTGCTAGTGTGCCGGGGCCGAGGAAGGGGAGCCGCCAAGAGCTGGCCGCCCAGTAGGGGCCGAACAGTGTAGGGAGCCAAGCCCGCCTGGCAAGCGCACTTCGAGCATCACAATGGGCAATAGCTTAGGCTGGTCCCGTGAGCGGCATGACACCCATGGAGCAGACCTGGCTCCCCCACCTGCGCGAGCTCTGCGACAGTATCCGGAGTTCCGTATCCGCGGCAATGGCACGGCAGAACCCCGCGGAACTCTCCCGCATCCTGGGACAGGGCGCCGGAGACATCTCCTTCGGCATCGACGCCCCCGCTGAGCGGGCCGCCGACGCCTGGCTGGAGAGACACGCCCGCCGGGGGCCGGTTTCGCTGCTGACCGAGGAGAGCGGCTGGCGCCACCGCGGTCCGGGCGCGGATGGCCGCCCGGTGGACCTGGCCGGCTTCGACCACGGGGGGCCGCGCATCTGCCTCGACCCCGTGGACGGCACGCGCAACCTGATGGTGGGCCTGCGCAGCGCCTTCACCGTCGTGGCCCTGGCGCCCCCAGGCGCCGGCCAGCCGCACCTGGACGACGCGGGCTTGGGCCTGGTCTCTGAGCTCCCCACGGGGAGCGATAGGAACTGTGCACGGCTGGTGGGCCTGCGCGGAAGGGGTTGCAGCCTTGAACGCCTGGACTTCTCCGGCAAACCCCACAGCCCAGCCACTACCCTGCGCGTCGACGAGCGGGATGACACCGACAACGGCTACTTCTGCTTCTTCCGCTTCTCCCCTTCCCAGCGACCGGCCATCGCCGCGCTGGAGGCCGCCTTCTTCGCGCGCCTGGCGAAGTACGAGGGAGCCCGCAGGGACAGCTGGTACGACGACCAGTACTGCTCCAACGGCGCCCAACTCTTCCTGACCGCCATGGGCACCTATCGCATGGTCGCCGACCTGCGGGCCTGCCTGGCCCAGCGCTGCGGCGATCAAGTGGTGACCGCCAAGCCCTACGATTTGGCCGGGGCGGTCATCTGCGCCCAGGCGGCGGGCTGTGTTGTGACGGCCCCCGACAACACACCCCTGGCCTTCCCCCTCGACGCGACCACGCCGGTCAGTTTCGTGGCCTGGGCCAATCCGGCCAGCGCCGCACGCCTGGCCCCGCACCTGCTCGCCTGCCTGGACAGCGCTGACTAGTCAGGAACTCACGGAGCGAGAGGGGTCGAAACGCCCCAGGAGCAGGCCTCCGGCGAGCATCAAGGGCACCAGCAGCAATCCCAGGGAGGCGATCGCACCCAACCATCCCACGCTCATGGCCAGGATCGCACCGCCTCCCAGGAGCTCCGTGGTCAGCCAGTAGCCGCCGAAAGCCACGCCCCCGGCCACGCCCCCCAGCAGGACAAAGGCGATCAGGCGCAGGAAGAGCAGGGCCAGGGTACGGCCGATGTGGTGCATGGCGCCGTCCTGTCCCGGCGTGAAGCGCACAGGAAAGACCAGGAAGAGGGCGTTGTCGAGCCCCATCCAGGTCAACACGAGGAACGGCGCGCCACTCAACACCCAGGCGAGCTCCCAGCCGCCTCCGCCGGCGGCCAGCGCGCGCACCACAACGCCCATGGTGATGAAGAGCCAAATCAGGCAGGCCTGGGGCAGAATCGTGGCCAGAAACACGCGGGCACTGCCCAGGGGCCAGGTCTTCATGTCACCGATGCGTTCGAGGTTCGAGCGGAAGTCAAAGCGCATCCCACCGCAGAGGTACACGGTGCCGATGATGACGATCATCAGTGAGCCGCCCAGACCCTCCCGGCGGCTGGGCTCGGAGAAGATAGTCGCCGCTCCGAAGGTCACGGCTCCGATCACGAACAGAGCCAGAATGTAGGTGCTGAGCGGGCGGCGCAGGATTGACGAGAGCTGCAGGTGCGCCACCGCTCCAGCTGGGCCACGGCCAAAGACATGCGGGATGCCACGTTCGCGCTTGCCGCGCTTGGGGCCCGCCATGTCAAAACGGCCGCCGCCCTTGCCCATGCGGCGCAGGCGTCCGGCGATGAATTGTGAGGTTTCAAGGGAGGCCTCGCGGAACTCCACATTGGAACTCGTGACGAGCTTGTAGAGCAGCAGCAGGAGGGACAAGCAGATCAGCAGCCAGAGGGCGCCGGCCCCCGCGTCAGAGGCCGTGGCCAGCTCCGCCCAGGGGCGAAATGGCAGCAGCAGGGCCTCCGCCACCGGATGTGAAAGGGCGTCGGCCAGCAGGCTCGCGTCTCCGCGGGCATCCTCGCGCAGGGCCTTGATGGTGAAGAAGACGCCCACCCCGGCTACCAGGGGCAGGCCCGGCAGGCGCCGCCCCTTGAAGATGCGTGCCAGGCGTCCCTCGGGGTTGGCCAGCAAGAGCGCTCCGCCCTGGCGCAGGAGGCTCATGGCCAACAGGGCGAGGAAGATGGCCAGGGCACCGAGAGCCGGATGTTCGAAGTTGCGGCGCGAGATCAGGGCGAAGACGGTGGCGCTGAGCAGGGCGCGGCCGGAATCCGTCAGCACGCGGTAGCGGATCAGGTCGCGGGGGGCGAGGGGGGCGGAAAACAGACGCTCGCATTCCCCCCCCGGGAAGTAGAGGCCGCGCGTGTTGAGAGCGCCGACCAGAATGATGAGCGAGAAGAAGGCCAGCATGAGCTGCATGGCCTGGCGCATCAGTTCAGGGTCCGGCATGGGCAGGCCACCACGCCCGCGATTCAAGACGGCGACGAGCCACAGGCAGAAGAGAATGCAGCCGAGCAGGACGAAGATGACACCCGATGGCTTGCGCAGACTGCGTAGCCGTCGGCGCCGGGCGCCGCGCAACTTCAGGCGGATCAACAGGCCGAGTGCCGGGTGCGGCGCAAAGGTGGAACTCTGCGCTGCGGCGGGCCGCTGCGGCCCTGCCTCAGGATTCTCTTTGCTCATCCGCGGCGGCGGGGTTCTGGGTTGCCTCTGGAATATCACCGTCGCCGGCGGCGCGCGCCTCGCCTGGAGCCAGTGACTCCCCGCGCCGCTCGCGTCGCACGGTGGTGGCCGCCATGAAGATTTCCTCCAGGTCACCGCCCTCGGCGCCCAGGCCCGCTTCCCAGGCCTCGTCCAGGGTGCCCGTGAAGACATCGCGGCCGCCGTCGAGGATCAGGATACGGCTCGCCAGGGCCTCAATCAGCTCCAACAGGTGCGATGAAAGCACCACCGCCGTCCCCCCCACCGCCAGCTCGACGATGGCATCCCGGGCGGAGCGGATGCCCCGCGGATCCAGGCCAGAGAGAGGTTCATCCATGAGCAGGAGGCGCGGACGGTGAAGCCAGGCGCAGCAGAAGGCCAGCTTCTGCTTCATGCCCCGGGAGAGTTCGTGTCCCAGTGTGCTGCGTTTTTTAGTCAGCTCGAAGCGCTCGAGCAACTCCTCGGCTCGTTCGCGCCAATCGTACACACCGTATAGGGAGGCGGTGAACTCCAGGTGTTCAGCGACGGTCAGGCTCTCGAAGGGCTCGGGGTGATCTGAGATCCAGGCCAGGTGCGAGCGGGCGTCCACGGGCTCGCTGGCCAGGTCATGGCCGGCGATCCGCACACTGCCGTGCTGCAGGGGCAGCACCCCGGCCACGGTTCGCAGGGTGGTTGTCTTGCCGGCACCGTTGGGTCCCACCAGGCCCAGGATTTCCCCCGAGGCGACGGAGAAGGACAACTCTCGGACCGCCTGGACCTCTTCGTAGCTGCGGCTGAGGCCGGCCACGGCAAGGGCCGGGTGAGGTGTCGGCCGGCCGGCGGCCGCCTCGCCGTCGAACGCTTCCTCAGCCGTCATGGGAGAGGAGCGCCATGAAGTCACGGGCACTGACATTCTCCATGTCTGCGATGGCCGTGCGAATGGCGCCCCGTCGTTCAGCGGACACGGCTGCGCCGCACAGGGCATCGAACTTGGCGTCCATCTGTTCGTCGCTCATGGGGTTGCGCGGGTCGCCGATGGGGAAGTCGATCTGCTTCTCGAACTGGCGTCCGTCCGTGGTGTCCACAGCCACATGGCAGCGTTGCACATCCGGGAAGGCCTCCTCGAACTCCATGTTTGCACTGACCTTGATCTTGTTCAGGCTCATGCGCGTCCGTGGGTCCTGGATGGCCTCGTCGTCGAAGAGGTCCGGCGTCACGCGCCCGTTGTTCAGGGCCGTGGCGATGCAGTAGGGCAGGGAGTGGTCGGCGGTCTCGCGGGTTTGCGGGTCATACTTGGACGGATCCGAGAGGATATCCGCAGCCTTGACCAGCGTCTGGATACGCACCTCTGCCACATCCTCCGCGGCGATACCGTTCTCGGAGGTGATCTCCAGCACGCAGGAGATCGGGGCGTGGGTCAGGGCCTCCGTCGGGAAGGCTTTCATGCCGCAGTCGAGTATGCGCCAGCTGTCGCCCAAGCCATCTGTCAGGAGTTCGAGCTTCCACTCGGGTCCATAGGCGTCGGCCAGACCTTCCTTGCCGCAGAAGACATGCTCCGGGCCCTCGAAGCCCTCGGCGGCCAACAGCGCGGCCCAGGCCCCGGCCTGGGTGGCCATGGGGTCGACGGTGTTCTTCATCATGGTCAGCTTGCCAGCCGTTACGCAGCCCAGAGTGGCATGACGGGAGCCGGCGATGCCGACCGCGTGGGCAATCCGGCCCGCGTCAAGGCCCATGACCTTGGCGCAGGCATAGGCGGAGGCAAATGCCGTCAGTGTGGCGTGGTGCCAGCCGCGCTCGCGGATGCCCGGAAAGGCGGCCTCGCACAGACGCATTTCCACCTCGTAGGCCAGTACGATGGCGGTGATCACATCCTTGCCGGAGGCATCGACCAGCTCGCCGCAGGCCCACACGCCGGGGATGATGTCAGAGGGATGGCTGGGATCCTGCTTCCAGTAGATGTCGTTGTAGTCCTGGGCGCGCACGGCCAGGGCATTCAGAAAGGCGGCCGAGGTCACATTGGCGCGCCGGCCGGAACCGATGATCGAACACTGCTCCGCGCCGCCGAGGTTCTGGTCCACGCGATCGGCCATGGCGAAGTCGTGGGTGCCGGCTCCGCCGAAGCCGCAGCCGACCGAGTCGTAGACGAAGCGCTTGACGGCGGCGACGACATCATCAGGGAGTTGTTCAAAGGTCATCTCCGCGGCGAAGGCGGCTAGGTGCTGGCTGACGGTGGGCATGGGCAGGTCGTGGTTCCTGGGTTGCTGCAGGTGGTCGGTGTGAGGCCTTGGATCGGCGCTGACTTGATTGGTGGCGCACAGTATTCCAAACGGACGGCGGGCCGTCTCCCCCGTCCCCTTGGCAACGCTCCACATCTCCTAGCTGCCCCACCGATCCCCGGGCCGACCCCTCTCCTCAGGCCCGCCGGGGATGACGGGGGCGGGCCGGGAGACTGCGCCCCTAGACGACTCCCCCGCCCATCAGACAGCGCACCGAGCCCAGGATGCCCATCAGAATGCCGATGATCAGCGCCGCCAGGTAGGTGCCCTGGTGGCTCCCCCCGGGCTGGTCGGCTCCCTCGCGATCCGACATGAGGCCCACGATTCCCAGCACGGTCACCACCAGGCAAAGCGGCACGCCGACCCAATTCATCCAGCCGAGGCAGGGAAAGAAGCCCCCCACGGTGGTCATCAGGGCGAGAACAAGCAGGATTGAAGTCAGGGTGCGCATGGTCAGCTCTTTCGTAGCCGGAGGAGGTAGGCAAGCGCCCAGGCCGGGGCCAGGGCGAGTAGACAGAGGCCAGGATACGCAAACAACACCAGCCCATTCGCCCCCAGGGCGGCCCCGAGCTCCCCATGGGAGACATGGGCAACTGCCCTGGAAAGGCCGCAGAGCAGACAGCCCGGACAGCTCCTGGCCTCCAGGCCCAGGCCCGTCAGGTGTACGCCCGCGGCCACCTGCTCCCCATCCCAAATCACCGAGACCCCCAGAACGACCCAGGCCAGGGGCCCGAGGACCAGCGCCAACCAGGACACAACGGCCCGGATGTCACGGCCTGCCCCGGCCCGCTCGGCATTGGTGCTGCTGTTCATTTTTCTACCGGCAGATCATCCAAGCCGAGCCCCAAAAGATCCACCTCCAACGCCAGGCACCCCGCCCCTCCCCCCACAGCCCGGGCCCACGGCCCCGCGACCCTCTGGCCGCCCTCTCTGCCCAACCCCTCGACCCCTCGACCCCGGCCCCTCGACCGCGCCCATCCGGTCCGCCACTCCGGCTGGGCCCACCGTGCCCCCACCCTACCACCCTTCGTTTTTGTAGACGGACCCCACCAACCGCTCCCGGGTCGCACCCCGGTCCTCTTTTATCTTAGAGGCGCCGGGGGGCACGACCGTGGCCCGATGGGATGGCCGTGCCCCCCGGCGCTCAATGGCGCTCAATGGCGCCCCTGCCCGCTCAGCTCCCCAGGTTGGCCGCCACGGCCTCGGCCAGCTCCAGCGAGGTCGAGGAGCCACCCATGTCATAGGTGCGCACCTCGCCGTCGGCGATGGTCTTGGCAACGGCGCTCTCCAGGCGTGTGGCCGCTTCGCCCTCGCCCAGCCAATCGAACATCAGCTTGACCGTCAGCAGCATGGCCGTCGGGTTGGTCTTGTACTGGCCCGCGTACTTGGGGGCGGAACCGTGGGTCGGCTCGAAGACCGCCAGATCGTCGCCGATGTTGCCGGAACTGGCAAAACCGAGGCCGCCCACCAGCTGGGCGCAGAGGTCCGAGACGATGTCCCCGAAGAGGTTTGTGGCCACCAGCACGCCGTAGTTCTGGGGGTTCTTCACCAGCCACATGGCCATGGCATCGATGTTCGTCTCCCACAGGTCGATGCCCGGGTAGTTCTCGGACACCTCGCGCGCCGTGCGCACCATCAGGCCGCTGGTCTCGCGCACAACATTTGGCTTCTCGACCACCGTGACTGTCTTGTAGCCGTGGGTCTTGGCGTACTCAAAGGCATCGGTGATGATGTTGCGGCAACCCTCGCGGGTGTTGACGCGCAGTGAAATGGCCATGTCCTCGAGGGGAGTATCCGAAAAGCGCGCCCAACGCGGGTGCTTCTTCAGCTCCTCATTCAGGGACTCGGGCACCGGGTGGTATTCGACCCCCACATAGAGGTCCTCCGTGTTCTCGCGGAAGACGACCAGGTCCAGATCATCGCGGAAGTTCAGGGGGTTGCCCGCATAGGCCTTGCAGGGACGCAGGTTGGTGCGCAGGTTGAAGTGCTGGCGCAGGCGCACGATGGGGCTGGCGTAGACCAGCCCCTGGTCCTTGAGTTCCGGCGCCAGCTCCGCCTGGGCCTCCTCCTTGGGCTTGGATGTAATAGCTCCAAAGAGCGCCGCATCCACATTGGACAGGATGTCGAGGGTGCGCTGGGGCAGGGCATCGCCCTCGGAGCACCAGAACTCCCAGCCGATGTCCGCCGGCACGTACTCCGCATCGAACTCCATGGCATCCAGGACGATCTTGGCCGCTTCCATCACATCGTTGCCGATCCCATCACCGGGCATCCAGGCGATCTTGTACTTGCTCATGCTTCCTTGGGTTTGGACCAAACGGCCCGTTGTGCCTCGCCGGGGAGGCGCTCCTGATACTCGTCGCCGGGAACCTCCCGGCCATGTGGCTAAGAGTCTAGCGCCGGGTGACGGCCGCGGGGAGGGCCTGCCTCCAGCCGGCCTCACCCAGTTCCAGCAACGCCCGGCGCAGCTCTCCGTGTTCTTGATCGAGGGCCATATTGCGGTTCTCCCCGGGATCAACCGCATGGTCATAGAGCTCATATGTATCAGGGGCCGGACCGCCACCGCCGGCCCCGGTCTGCCCCAGGGTCCAGCGATTCAGGCGGTAGCGGGGCGTGCGCAGGGTGCGCCCCAGCACCGTGCCGTGGGCGTGTACGCCGAAGGTGGCGCTCTTCCACGGGCGCTCGGCACCGGCTTCGCCGGCTCCCGGCGGCGCGAGCAGGGGCGCGAAACTCAACCCCTCCAGGTGCCCGGGCAGAGGCAAGCCGCAGAGTTCCGCCAGGGTCGGGTAGAGGTCCACCAGCTCCACCAGGGCGTCGCTGGTTTGCCCGGCGCGCCCCCCGGGCACGCGCAGGATCAGGGGCACGGCCATGGCTTCGTCGAAGAGCCCCATCTTGGCCCACAGGCCATGCTCCCCCAGGTAGTAGCCGTGGTCCCCGAAGAGCACGACCAGTGTGTTCTGCGCCAGGCCATTCGACTCAAGGGCCTCTAGCACGCGTCCCACCTGGGCATCCACAAAGGAAACGCAGGCGCGGTAGCCGCGCACCAGGCGGCGGGCCAGCTCATCCGGCAGCGGCCCCGTGGCGGGCACGCCGAGGTAGTTGCGCAGCTCCGCCCCTTGGTGCAGGGCCACGGACGGCGCCCCGCTCGGTGCGGTTGGGTTGGAAGCCAAGGTGATTGACTCCTCCGGGTGCTGATCCCAATAGCGCTGCGGCGCGGCGAAGGGCAGATGCGGTTTGTGGAACCCGAGGGCCAGGAAGAACGGTGGTTTGGATACAGACTCTGCGCCGACCTGCCCGGTGGCACTCGCGGCGGGGCCCGACCTGGCGCCAGGCCCCCCGCGCCCGAGCTGCGCCAGGGCCTCCAGGGCCAGGTCCGCGACGACACCATCGCGGTAGGCGTTGTCAGGCACATCCGCATTTTCAGTCGGGGGCCCCTTTTGGCGCGGGCGATTGATCTCCTTGTTCTCGGCCAGGGCGTAGATCAGAGAGCGGTCCGGACGCGCGTTCCCCACGGACCAGGAGCGCTCGTCCAGGAGGTTGCCGTGCTCCAGCTTGCCGATGGCTTGCGTGTGATAGCCGTGATCCTTGAACCACTCCGGCAGGGTCTTGACCTGCGGCAAGGCGCTGCGGAAATGGGTCTTCAGATCCGTGACGCCGGTGGTCAGCGGGCGGCAGCCGGTCAGGAAACTGGCCCGGGACGGATTACACAGGGCCTGCTGGCACCAGGCGGAGGTGAAGCGCAGACCGCCCGCCGCCAGGCGATCCATGTGCGGTGTGCTGACCGTGGCGGGGGATCCCTGCGAAGCATAGCAACCGAGGTCCGGGCGCAGATCATCTACGCAGATGAAGAGCACATTGGGCCGGCCAGCTTCCGCGCTCGCCGTGGGCCCGTCCATGACCTGGGCCATATCTCCCTGGCCGCAGGCGCTCAGGAGAAAGCCGCCGAGAAGCAAGCTGAAGGTAGTGGGGCGAAGTCGCACGACGCTCCTGATGATAGCTACTGCCCGCGGCGAGCGGCAATTCACTGGGCCGGCAAGTACGGGATTGCCCCAATGGCCAGGCACAAACTGGATCGGCGTGCTCGGAATGTGTGAAGTAGCCCCGTGACTGATGCGCGACACACACCGGAAACCAGAGGCCGGAGCGAGCTCGGCGAGGCCCAACTGGACTGCCTGCCGACAACTTGCGATGTCCTGGTAGTGGGTGGTGGCATCCACGGCGTGGGTGTGGCCCAGGCGGCGGCGGCGGCGGGCCATACTACGGTCCTGGTGGAGCGCACGGCCCTGGCCGCCGGCACTTCCTCCAAATCGAGCAAACTGGTCCACGGTGGCCTGCGCTACCTGGAGAGCGCCCAGTTCGGGCTGGTGCGCGAGTCCCTGGCCGAGCGCGCCCTGCTCCTGGAGCTGGCTCCCCAGCTCGTGCAGCTGGTGCCCTTCCACATCCCCGTCTACCGCACGACCTCCCGCCGGGCCTGGATGGTCCAGACGGGCCTATCGCTCTATGCGACGCTGGGCAACCTGCGTGAGACCGCACGTTTCTCGCGTGTGCCGCGCCGGGAATGGAGTGAACTCGACGGCCTGCGGACCGATGGCCTGCAGGCGGTTTTCCGATACTACGACGGTCAAACCGATGACGCAGCCCTGACCCGGGCCGTGGCGGACTCGGCGACGGACCTCGGCGCCCGCATCCTGGCCCCCGCCACGCTGGTCTCCGCCACCCGCAAGGGCAGTGCCTATCGGGTTGAACTGGAGGTCTGCGGGGAAGCGGCGGAGCTGCGTGCAGCCACGCTGGTGAATGCCGCTGGCCCCTGGGTCAACGGGGTCGTGGACCGCATCACCCCGCCCCCCGCCCGGCGCAATGTGGACCTGGTTTCCGGCACCCACATCGAGATCGAAGGGGAGGTCCAGCAGGGCATCTACTACACGGAAGCACCCACAGACCAACGCGCGGTGTTCACCATGCCCTGGCAAGGGCACGCGCTGATCGGAACAACCGAGAAGCCATTTGAAGGCGATCCGGCGACGGTCGAGCCCAGCGGGGAGGAAATCGATTACCTGCTCGGCGTGCATGCCCACTACTTCCCCGGGCAAGAACAGAAGCTGATCTCCGCCTGGGCCGGCCTGCGCGTCCTGCCCCACGGCGCAGGAGACGCCTTCAACCGCCCGCGGGAAGTCATCTTGCCCGTGGACCGCAGGGACGAGCCACGGCTGGTTTCGATCTACGGCGGCAAGCTCACCGGCTATCGCCTGACGGCGGAGAAGGTGCTCGAAATCCTCTCCCCCAGCCTGCCCGGGGCCCAGCCGGTGGCCGATACGCGGCACATCAAGCTCGGCTAGGTCGGCGCTCTTTAGCCCGGTACAGCCTGGCAGCGTTGGCCGCGTTGGCCGCTGGCATTCAGGTGACGCGCACGGAATCGATGGTCGTGCCGTCCACCCACTGGATGGCCGCCACGACTTGATCGCCGAATGCAGGCCGCGCCGGGGCACCGCCGCAGATGCGCTCCACCTCGCGCTTGAGGTCATGGATGTCCAGCACCGGAACGCTGGAGCCGGCCATGGCGTCGAGCAGGTCCCTGCGGCGCGGGTTAATGCACACGCCTCGCTCAGTGGCCACCACATCGATCACCTCGCCGGGGCCGCACAGGGTGGTGACTTCATCGAGTACCACCGGGATGCGATTCCTAAACGAAGGCACGGCCAGGATCGTGCACTTGGCCGCCAGGCAGTTCTGCCAGCCGCCTATCCCGTGCAGCAGGCGTCCGTCCGTATGCGTGACCACATTGGCGTTGAAGTTCGTGTCCACCTCCGTCGCCCCCAGGATGACCACATCCAACATGGAGGCAAAGCAGCCCTTGCCGTGGTAGTTATAGGAGGTGAAGGGGCTGGTGTTCTGGTGACCGGCGTTCTCCCGCATGGAGCGCACGCCTTCCAGGTCGAATGTCTGTCCGTCGAGGATGACCGGCGTTAGGCCTTCTTCGAGCATCTCCACCAGGTACTGGTTAGAGCCGCCGCGCACGAAGCCCGCGGTGACGCCAGCCTCCTTCATCATCTTCTTGAGATAAATTCCAAAGGCGAGAGCAGTTCCCCCGGCGCCGGCTTGGAATGAAAAACCCTCGCGCAGGATGCCAGCGTCGCGCACGAAGCGCGCCGCGTGCTCGGCTATCAACAGGCGGTCGGGGCTCTTGGTGACGCGCGTCGTGCCGGAGACGATCTTGGCCGGATCGCCCACGCGCTCCACCTCCACCACAAAGTCAACATTGTTGCCCTGGATCTGCCAGGGCAGGCAGGGGAAGGGCACCAGGTTATCGGTGACCACAATCACGTGGCGGGCGTAGATTGAATCCGCCAGGGCAAAACCCAAGAGGCCACAGGCGCTGGGACCGCGGTCCCCGGTGGCGTTGCCGAAGAAGTCCGCCGTGGGCGCGGCGATGATCGCGATGTCGATGGGCACTTCGCCATCCTGGATCGCCTGCCAGCGCCCGCCGTGGGAACGCAGAACGCCGAGCCCCGCCATGGCGCCTCGACTGCAGTAGGCACCCAGGGGACCGTTCATGGAACCCTCGATGTGGTGGATGACGCCGGACTCCATGTGCGCCACCTGGGGCTCGTGGCAGGGAAAGCTGGCCGAGGGGAACCACAGCAGGTCGCGCAGCCCCATGTCCGCGGCAATGTCGAAGACCTGGTTGGCCATCAGGTCGCCGTTACGGAAATGATGGTGCGTACTGATGGTCATGCCATCCGCAAAGCCGCAGCGCTCCAGGGCCTCGCGCAGGGAGCCCACGCGCTTGTCCCCGCTGGCCGGATAGTCTGCGCAGGTGGAGATCTTGAGCGGCGCTCCCTGGCCCGTCGGCCGCTGGGCCCCGACGCCCGCGAAGGGCAGGGTCCGACGCCCGTTGATAGTGGCCGGAACACCGCGCCCCAGGGAGGTTGTCAACATTTCGCTCATGCGTCCCAGTCCTCCGCCAGCTGGCCGGTGGCCAGGGCCAGGGCGATGGTTTGCTGCGCCCGCTTGACCACCGGTGGGTCGATCATCTTTGAGCCGAGGCTGACCACTCCCAGGCCAGCGCGTTGCGCTTCGCGAAAGGCGCGCACGATGGCGCAGGCGCGCTCGACCTCGGCTTCCTCCGGTGCCAGGGCCGCGTGGACCACGGGCACCTGACGCGGGTGAATGCAGCCCTTGCCTTCAAAGCCCAGGGCGCGCGCCTCGCGCACGGACCTGGCCAGGCCGGCCTCGTCAGCCACATCCGAGTAGACCGAGTCGATGGCCTGCAGGCCCGCCGCTCGCGCCGCATTCACAATCACATTGCGCGCGTGCAGGCTCTCGGCACCGGCCTCCGTGCGCGGCACGCCGAGATCCGCCGTGTAGTCCTCGAGGCCAATGGTCAGGGCCACATTGCGCGTACTGGACCGGGCGATGGCGGCGGCATTCACAATGCCCCGGGCGGACTCGATGATCGGCATCAGAAGGACTTCGCGTTCGGTAAGGGAACGGATGTGATCGTCCACGCGCTCCACCTGCGCCGCTGTCTCCACCTTGGGAATCACCACCAGTTCGACACCGTGTTCCACGGTTTCCGTCAGATCCACCAGGCCCAGGTCGCCCTGGTTGATGCGCAGCATGCGCTCGGCGGAGGCGAAGTCCACGGCCCGCAGGGCATTGCGCACCAGGATGCGGGCTTCGTTCTTGGCGCCGGGGGCGACGGAGTCTTCCAGGTCCAGGATGATCGCGTCGGGGCCGTGCAGGGCCGCGTTCAAGAAGTACTTCGCTTCGTTGCCGGGCAGGTAAAGGCGCGAGCGCCGGAAGCGGTCACGCCCGGGGGATTCGGCGGAGCCGGCCCCCGGCCTGGCTACCTCCTCCGGCAACCAACGCGCCTTGGACTCGGGAAAGGCCAGGCGCAGGGCAGCCTCCAGGCGCGCCATGAACACGAAGGGATAGGCCCCGCCGTCCTCAACGCAGACGCGCCCGTG
>DASCNH010000145.1:0-5123 GCA_036011365.1 Planctomycetota bacterium
GGCCGGCGGCCCCCAGGCGGCCGCGCCGGCGCACAGCCGGACGCGCCTCCCGGGTGCCAGGCAACGCCCTGCACAATCGCTCGCACCTGAATGCCTGATCTGCAGGCACCGCCTGCCGGCCGCCACGCCGCCACGCCGCCAGCAACATTTGGAGACTCCGCGTCCTCGACGACCGTCCCCCGCCGGACGCCACCGGGCACGACTGGAGGCCATCGACCGCCCGCTGACTCCACTGGGCACACCCGGGCACACCCGGGCACGACTGGGCACCGCCGGACGCGCCCGGGCCAAGCCCCCCACGCCTCGCCGCTCAGGCGAACAGATACAGGTGGTAGACGACCAAGAGCGTATAGGCGCCGGCCGCCGTGAAGAGGCCTACGCGCGCCAGGGTGAAATTCTTGTGGATGACGAGCACCACCAGGGCTGCTGCGATCAATATGGATTTCGCCAGCACGAACTCCCAGCGGCCCAAGCGCAGCAGTTGACCCGCCACCGGGTTCAACTCGATCCCGCCGCGCTGCAGGTGCATCATGGTGAAGAAGCTGTCGGCGGCGTTCATCAGGGCGATCCAGAAGACCGCCAGCAAGAGGCGCGCGCTGTAGATATCGACGAAGCTGCCCTCGCGGGCGGCGCCTTCGGTCACTACCCGGCGCCGACCACCCCAGAATGAGAAGCGCGAGAAGCGCGGGGTGCCGCTGCCCCGGCGGTCGGGCCCGCTCCAGGAGCCCGCGGCGGCTCCCGGCTGCCCGGCTTCCGCCGCACTCCGAGGCTCCGTGCTATCCGTTTCTGTGCTGGTGTCGCTTGTGTTCATGGACCTGCCTTCCACACCACTTCGACGGGTGGGCGTCATTCCTGGCGCAAAACCCGCAGCAGAATCGTAGCGTAGGCCCCGGCAGGAAGGGTAAAGCAAAGCAGGGCTTCGGCACCTTCTCCCCCGGCGGGGGCCTCCACCGCCTCCACCGCCTTCGTCGCCTCCAAAGGCCCCAGGGAAGCACCCTCCGGGAAGACGCACAGGGGCCGGCGAGCCCCGTCGAGGCTTGAGCGGGCCAGCTCAACTCCTGTCAGGCCCGCCTCTTCGAGCACGAGGAGCTCCCAGGCCCCCGCCTGGCTGGTCGCGTCAGGCCAGGGCGAGCGCCGCCCGAAGAGCGGTCCGCTCGGCAGGCGGCGCTCCGCCCCGCTACCTACGCGCCCGCACGCCACAGGCAAGTCACCGGGAAGCAGCTCGCGAAAGCTCTCCCCGCGCAGCTCCAAGAGGCGCTCGAATAGCAAGGCCTGGTGGGCACACAGGTGCATGCGCCGCACCCGGCGGGGAATGGCCCGCAGGGCCGCCTGGGGATCGCCCCGGCGGCGGGCCAGCTGGCGCGCCAGGGGGCAGAGGGTACTCGGCAGCAGGCCGGCACTGCGGGCCAAACGGCGCTGGGCAGCCTTGGAGTTGGAAGCCAGGGCGGCCAGCAGCTCCTCTCCCGCCGCCATCTGCGCCTCGCTCAGCTGCGCGTCCCGCGCGGCCCGCAGGCGCAGCTCCGTCTCCCCGTGGGCCAGCAGATAGGCCCGTGGATCCGCCTCCAGCAACAGGCGTCCCAACTCCCCAGCCCGGCCATCGAGGCCGAAGCGTTGGGGGCCGAATGAGTTTGCCAGGCCGTCTTCCGCCACCTGCGCCAGGCGCCGCGCCAGGCGCCGGTGCGTCTCCTCAGCCAGGGCGAGCCTCGCGAAGCCGAGGCGCAGCTCAAAGCGGTTGCCCCGGGCCTGCCCCGCCCGCAGCTTGCGCTCCGTGGCCAGGGCCGGGCCCAGGACCATGTCCGGCAAGTCCAGGGCTGCCAGGCGCTGGACCCCATCCGCCCCCAGGCCCAGGACCGTGACGCCCTGGACGGTGTGCGCCCGGGCATCCTTGAGACCCGCCGTACCGAAGGCCGCTCCCGGCAGGGAGAGGGCCCGCCCCAGGCGGTCCAGGGCCTCCCAGGTGCTGATACCGCGCTTCTCCAGGGTGAACTGCAGGTGCTCCCCGGTTCCGCTGGGCGGCGGCGTGCCGACCTCCTCCACGCGGAAGGTCTCCGGTGAGGGTTCCCAGTGGAAGGCGCTGCTCCCCGGCGGGGCCGCGCCCGCGCCCTCCCCCGCACCAGTGCCCGACCGTCCGCTGTTCACAGCAACTCGTCGTAGATCGCCAGGGTCTCGTCCACCATGCGGTCGAGGTTGAAGACCCGGGCCACACGCTCGCGCCCGGCGGCACCCAGCCGTTGACGCAGGCCAGCGTCCCCGGCCACGCGCACCATGGCGGCGGCCAGGGGCTGCTCCTCGCCGGGCGGCACCAGGATGCCTGTCTCGCCGTTCACCACGACCTCGGGCACGGCGGAGACGTCCGAACCCACGATGGGCAGGCCCACGCACATGGCTTCGAGGAACACCAGGCCCAGGCCTTCCCACAGGGAGCTCATGATGAAGACCTCCGAGGCCGCCATCAGCTCCGGTACATCCCTCCGGATCCCGGCGAAGACGCAGGCCTCTCCCAGTTCGAGGTCCCGGGCCACGGCCTCGGCACGCTGGCGCCCGTCTCCAAAGGGATCGTCACCCACCAGCAAGAGACGCAGGTCAGGAGCGCTCTCCCGCGCCCGGTGAAAGGCGCGCAGCAGCAGCGGGTGGGCCTTCTGGGCGGCGAAGCGCGCCACACAGATCAGGACCACGTGCTCGTCCTTGAAGCCGAATGAGGCCCGCAGGTTGCGGCGCTTGGCGCCGCCGGAGTCGCTCCCGGCGCCGCCCCCCGCATCACCGGCGGGCGCGTCCGGCGACGCGCCGCCGGACGCGCTTGCCCGGCAACCCGCTCCCGGCTCGGCCTCCACGCCCAGGGCCGCCCGGGCCCCTTCAAAGGGCGTCGGATCGATGCCGTAGTACACGCGGCGCATGTTCTTGCCGGGGATGCGCCCGTGCTCGCGGATGAAGCGCCCCACATGGTCCGAGAGCACGATGGTGCGCGCCGGCAAGCGCCCCAGCAGACCGTGTACCAGGGAAACGGGCAGACGCCGCAGCACCTGTTCGTCGTTGTGCTTTCCGGAAACCAGCCGTCGGCGCCGTCCGGACAGGCTGGTGCACAGGGCCGTGACCATGTCCGCCTTGAGCAAGTGCGAGTGGATGATGTCCGCCCAGGAGAAGTGTGGTCCCAGGCGCGCGGGCGTGCCCAGGCCCAGGCAGACGCCCCGCACGTGGCTGGCCCCGGCGGACAGAAAATCGTCTTCCAAGGTGCCTCGGCCCTTGAGGTAGAGCACACGCACCTGGTGGCCCCGGGCGCTCTGGCCGCGCACCTGGGAGAGCAGGTGCATCTCGGCTCCACCCACATCCAAGGTGGTGATGATGTGCAGGATCCTCATGCCGTCTCTCCGGCGTTTTTCCCGGCGTTTTTCCCGTCGCTCTTCCCGTCGCTCTCCCCGTCATAGTAGAGCGCCAAGAGGCTCGTCAGCATGGCGTCCACGCTGTGTTCCGCCAAGAGGCGTGCGCGGCCCGCTCCTCCCATCTGCTCGCGCTGACCCTCGGACAAGTCGAGGCAACGGTCCAGGGCTTCCCCCAGGGCCTGGCCTTCAATGCGCTCCGCCAAAAAGCCCGTCTCACCGTGCCGCACCAGGTCCCGGGCCCCGTCCACTGGAGTGGCCACCACCGGCAGACCCGAGGCCATGGCTTCGAGGACGATGTAGGGCATGCCCTCCCAGCGGGAGGGCAGCAGCAAGAGGTCCACGGCCGCCAGGATGGCGGGCACATCGCGCCGGGGGCCGCTGAAGGCCACGCGCCCGGCCACGCCCAGCTGCCGCGCCAGCTGCTCCAGCTCCCCGCGCCAGTCATCCGGCCCGGCGATCAGGAGTTGCAGCTCCTGGCAGGCAGCGGCGCGCAGGGCCGCGAGGGCCAGGTCCTGGCCCTTGGCCGGGTACATCAGGCCGATGACAGCAGCCGTCGGACGTGTCGGGTCCAGGCCAAAGGCCGCGAGCTCCAGCGGGGCGGCCTCCAGGTAGGGCTCCGGGGCGATGCCGTTTGGAACCACGGCCACGCGCTCCGGAGCCACCACACCGGAACGGCGAAAGGTCTCCGCCTCCGTGGGGCTGACCGCTATCAGACGCTCCGTGCTGGCGGCCAGCTGCTGCTCCAGCGCGCGGAAGAGCTGCCGCCTGGTGGCCCCGAAGAGCGCCTCGAAGAGGAAGGCGAAGGTGTGTGGTGTGTGGAAGCGTCGACCGATGCCCGTGGCCAGGGAGGCCGTGCGCCCCAGGACCCCGGCCTTGCTGCTGTGGGTGTGCACGATGTCCGGGCGCAGCTCCTCCAGCAGGCGGCACAGGCGCCAGAGATCAGCTCCGTCCCGAACGGGAGAGAGGGAGCGGCCCATCTCGATACGCCGCACGCCCACGCCCGCCGCCGCCAGGCGCTCCAGGTCGCCGGGGAAGTCGGGGTCGCGGCGTGTGGCGACGGCCACGTGCACATCGAGGCCTAGGGCCCTCTGGCCCGCGGCCACATCCACCAGATGCCGGCGTGTGCCGCCGATGGTGGCTTCCATCACATGGAGAACGCGCACGGCTTCAGACTAGCGCCAGCGGGGACCGGAAGGGAGGGCCAGGCGCCCGGGATCTCAATAGGCGCCGGAGCCCTTGACCACGGCGAAGAGCGTCAGGGACATGATCACGATGTCCAGCAAGAGGGACTGGTTCTCGATGTAGTAAAGGTCGTAGTCCAGGTTCTCGTGGATGGCCTCGCCGCGGGCGTAGGAGATCTGCCAGAGGCCGGTGATGCCCGGCTTGGCCCGCAGGCGCTCGCGCTGCATGGAACTGTAGGAATCCACGATGAAGGGCATCTCCGGCCGCGGCCCCACCAGGCTCATCTCGCCCTTGAGCACATTGAGGAAGTTGGGCAGCTCATCCAGGGAGTAGCGCCGCAGAAAGCGCCCGATGCGCGTCACCCGGGGGTCGTAGGGAGAATCCGGCGAGTGAGCAGCGGAGGAGGAGTTCTCGTGCATGGTGCGGAACTTCACCATGCGGAAGCGCTGGCCGTTGCGTCCCACCCGGGTCTGGATGAAGAAGGCCGAGCCCGGGGACTCGCGCTTGATCATGATCATGGGCACGACAAAGAAGGCCGCGCCCACGGTCAGCACCAAGAGCGAG
>DASCNH010000146.1:0-30127 GCA_036011365.1 Planctomycetota bacterium
CGATCTCTTCGTCGAGCTTGAGCATTTCCGAGGGATGCCGGATGCGTCCCCAGGACATGTCCGTGATGTGCAGCAGGCCGTCGATGCCGCCCAGGTCCACGAAGGCGCCGAAGTCGGCGATGTTCTTGATGGTGCCCGTGCGCAGCTGTCCCTCGTGGATGTCCTTGAGCAGGACCTCCTTCTGGGCCTGGCGCTCCTCCTCCAGCAGCTTGCGCCGCGAGACGACGATGTTCATGCGCTCCATATCGATTTTGATGATGCGCGCGCGCAGCGGCTCGTCCAGGAAATCACCGATATCGGCGGCCCGGCGCAGGCTGACCTGGCTGGCGGGCAGGAAGACGTTGACGCCCTCCACATCGACGAGCAGGCCGCCCTTGATCTTGCGTTGGACAACACCCTGGATGTCATCGCCCTCGTTGTACTTGGCGGAAACCGTCTTCCAGGCGCGCAGGCGATCGGCCCGGCGCTTGCTCAGCTTGGCCACATCCTCGCGGTCGAGGCCCTCGTAGTAGACCTCGAAGACCTGGCCCTTCTCGGGCAGTTCATCGCCGAACTCGCCGATGGCGATATGGCCCTCGGACTTGCCGCCGATGTCCATGGCCACCAGGCCGGTGCGCTCGTCCACGGCATCCACCGTGGCCTCCACGATGGTTCCCGTGCGGAAATCGCGCACGGATTCGGAGAGGATCTGGTCGTAGCTGACTTCGTCGATCTCGCCGAGGGCTTCCTGGAGCCTGCGCTCCAGCTCCTCCGGATCGAGTTCTAATTGTTTAATGCGGTTTGAGGCGAGGGCCATGGTAATGAAAAGGGTGTGGTTGGAGTGGTGAACAGGGTTCGGGTTCAAGGTGAGCAGGACTCAGGCATCTGCGCCCGAGTTGTCTTGTTTGCCGTGAGCAGCCGCGGAGCCCGTCCGCGACCCGGGGCCGCCGGCCATGTGAGCCAGGAGCTCTTCGGCCACGGCCACGGCGCTGCGACCATCGGTGTCGATGGCCAGCGCGTCGGGGGCCTGGACCAGGGGCGAGTCGGCCCGCGTGCTGTCGAGGGCGTCACGCCGCTCGATCTCCAGACGCAGGGTTTCCTGGGCCTCCGGGCAGCCCTCCTCAAGGGCGCGGCGCCGGGCTCGTTCGCTGCTCGATGCTGTCAGAAAGAACTTGTGGTCCGCGTCCGGGAAGACGACGGTGGTCGTGTCGCGGCCCTCGGCCACCACCCCCGGCGCGGCCGCCGCCAGGTTGCGCTGGAGGGGCACGATGGCCCGGCGCACGGCCGGGTGGGCGGCCACCTCGGAAACGGCGGCGGTTACCGAGGCGCCGCGGATGCGCGCCTCGTCCGCCCGCCCGTCCACGAGGATCCGGCCCTGCGCATCGAAGGTGAGGTCGAGCTCTTCCGCGGTCCGCGCACAGGCCTCCGCGTCACCGGGATCAAGGCCGCGCTCTAGCACCGCCGCGGTCAGGGCCCGATACATCGCCCCCGTATCGAGGAAGATGAGGTTCAGGGCCTGGGCTACGGCGCGGGCCACGGTGCTCTTGCCAGAGGCCGCGGGTCCGTCGATGGCGACGATCATGGTTAAACGGAGGTCCATCCGCTCGGCGGAAGGGCGCAAGAGTGTAGGTCCGCCCGGGGGGAACCGGAAGGAAAAAGGGCCAAAGAGGGCGATTCCTGGCCTCTTTGCGGACTAGCGCGGATTCCGGGCCAGGGGCTCGAAGCCGCTCTCAGTCACCCGCAGGCAAGCGGCGCCCGCCCCGGTATCAGCCCCGGATCCCGCCCCGGATCCAAAGGCCCCGAGGACCCACCAGCGCCCCTCTCCGGCCTCCCCCAGGGGCTGCACCGCGGCCAGATGGGCGTGGCCGCAGACCACCTCCCGGGCTCCCGCAGCCCGCGCCGCCCCCCGGCAGGCAGCTGGCTGCATGGCCGTGCGAGCCGCGGGTTTGGCGACCACGGCCAGCGTGGAGCGCCGCCGCAGGCGCCGGGCCAGGCCGAGGCAGAGGGCCATGGGCATCAGGCGCAGCAGCCACTCCAGGCTCCGCAGGACCCGCTTCAGCCGCTGATAGGGCCGATCCTCCGTGCAGAACTCATCCCCGTGGACCAGCAGTACCCGCCCCCCATCCGGCAGGCGGCCCAGGGCCCCGTCCCGGTGGACTGCGATGCCGAAGGGTTGGCCCATTTCCCCGTCGAAGAGGAAGTCCCGGTTCCCGGGCACCAGGTGCACCGCGCCCGGGAACACATCTCGCAGGGCCTCCAGCACTATCCGGGCCGCGGGCAGACGTGCCTGCCCGACCCCGATCCAGGCATCGAAGAGGTCCCCGAGGATCACCAGAGAAGGTGCCGGATTGGCGGCCAACCAGCTCCGAAAGTACAGGCTATTCGCCTCCCCGGACCCGGCATCTCCCGCCCCCTGCCCCCCCACGCCGTCCAGGTGCAGATCCGCGATCAGGAGCGTCCCCGCGGGCAGATCGATCACCGCCAAGCCCCTGGCACGACCCACGGCCACCTCAGCCTCGGCCCCGGCCCCGGCGCTCTGGCACTTCGATCTCAAAGTCGCGGATCTTCTCCCACAATACCTTGCGTGAGATGCCCAGGATGTCAGCGGTCTGGGTGCGGTGTCCGCCGGACTCCACCAGGGCGCGTCGGATGTGCTCGATTTCATGGCCGCGCAGGACCTCCCGCAGGGGACGCAACTCTCCGCTGGTTTTGAGGGCGCCCCGCCAACGCGGATCCACGGCGACCAGCTCGTCCAGGGCCAGCTCCCGGCGCTCGCCGGCCAGGGCCACGGCGCGTTGGACCGCGTTCTCCAGCTCGCGCACGTTTCCCGGCCAGGGGTGGTTCTCCAGGGCGACCATGGTCGAGCGCGAGACCGTGTGCGTCTCGCCACCCGGGGACTGGCCCGAGCCGGCCGCGTGCCGCTCGAGGAAGTGGCTGAGCAGCAGGGGCACATCGCCCACGCGCTCGCGCAGGGGCGGCAGGGAGAGGGGCACCACGTGAATGCGGTAGAAGAGGTCCTCGCGGAACTGTCCAGCGTTGACCAGCTCCCGCAGGGAGACCTTGGTGGCGGCCAGGACACGAATGTCGACCTCCACCGGCACCTCGCCCCCCACCCGTTCGAAGGAGCGCTCCTGGAGAACGCGCAGCAACTTGACCTGCACCGCCAGGGGCATGTCGTCGATGTCGTCGAGGAAGAGCGTGCCCCCGTCCGCCAGTTCAAAGCGCCCGCGGCGCTCCTGTCGCGCGTCGGTGAAGGCGCCCTTTTCGTGGCCGAACAGTTCAGCCTCGAGCAGGGTCTCCGGCAGGGCCGCGCAGGAGATTGGAATGAAAGGCCCCTTGGAGCGGCCGCTCTGCTCGTGCAGGGCACGGGCCACCCGCTCCTTGCCCGTGCCGCTCTCGCCCTCGATCAGCACCGTGGCCTCCGTGGGCGCCACGGTGCGAATGCGTTCGAAGACCGCCTCCATCTGGGGCGAGCCGCCGACGATCCCGGCCAGGGAACGGGCTTCGCCCAGGCGTTCGCGCAGGCTGCGGTTTTCAGTGCGCAGCTCCTCCAGGCGTGCGAAGTCCTCGATCATGGCCAGGATGGCCTCGTTGCGGAAGGGCTTCTGGATGTAGTTGCGCGCGCCCAGGCGCATGGCCTCCACGGCCTGGTCCACCGTGCCGTAGCCAGTCATCACGACCACCGGTCGTTCGGGCTCCAGCTCCAGGGCCCGGGCCAGGACCGCCATGCCACCCTTTCCGGGCATGCGGATATCCGTCAGAACCACATTCGGCAGGCCACCATCCAAAAACTCCAGGGCTGTGCCTGTGTCCGGAGCGTCGAAGACCGAGTGGCCCGCCCCGCGCAGGGCGTCTCCCAGGGTGACGACAATCGTCGGCTCATCCTCGGCCAGGAGCACTCTCAAGACCCTGTCCCCTGCTCCCGGGCCCACCGGAGCACCACGGTAGAGGTGCGTTGTCCGGCCATTTTGGCTCAGTCCTCCGCGGCCTGGGGATCCTTGATCATCAGTCGATCCCCGCCCTGGGAAGAGGCCTCGCCCACGGCGTTTTCTGCCGCCTGAATCAGGGCATCGAAGAAGATCGTGCCCTCCTTCTGGTTATGGGAGGCGCCGATGCTGATGGTCACCTGCAGCGTGCGGCCGTCGGCCTCGAAGCGCAGGCGCCGCGCTCCCTCCACCAGCCGATCGGCGAGGACCCGTGCGCCCGCGGGGCTGGTGTGGGGAATCACGCCGAGCAGCCGGTCATCAACCATGCGCCCCAGGAAGTCCGAGGAACGCGTCTCCGAGTGCAAGAGGTCCACCACCGAGCGCAGGATCTCCTCCTTTGCGTCGATACCGTAGAGGTCGCACAGTTGCCCCAACCGGTCCACGGAGATCAGCATGCAGGTGATCGGGTACTCGTAGCGCTGGGCGCGGTTGAACTCGACGCGCATCAGGTGCTGGATCTGAGAGAGGGAGAAGAGCCCTCCCTCGGACTCGCTGAAGTTGGCTGTGGGGAAGTCAGGCATGGTGTTTTGCGGGGCAGGAAGGCAACTTGTACCGAATCTGGCGGGGCCAGTCACTCGCCGGGATCGGGAACTAGTTGGCCCAGGGTTTCGAGGATGCCGTCCAGGAGCCCATCAGGGCTCCAGCCCCAGCGCGCCCGGAGCAGCAGGAATATGAGGCCCAGGAGCAGGGTGTAGGCGCCCACCGCGACCACCTGGGAAAGCAGGAAGGCCGCGCCGCTGCGCGTGGCCGCGCGCGCCTTGCGCGAGGCTCCCTTGGCCCCGCGCATGAGGGGTGCCATCAAGAGGTCGCGCAGGAGCCGCCCGCTGCGCTCCAAGAGGCGCGCGTCGTCCTCCCGCGCGGTGGCCGCCGCCAGCACCTCGCGGGCGCAGGCATCCGCGTCAAACTCCCGCTGCTTGACCGCCTCGCGCCATTTCTGGAGGACCGGGGCAGCCGCCAGGTTCTGATCAGCCAAGAGGCCCGCCCGCAGGCGCTGGGAGACGCGCTCCGCGCCCGCCCCTCCCCTGGACGGCGGGGCGCTCGGGGCCAGCCCCCCAAGCGGGGCGACCGGGGCCGTCGGAGCGCCCGCTGAAGTGGCCGCCAGGCGGGCAACCGGGGCCTGAGCCTCGGGCAGCTCCTCCAGCACGCCGGCGGTCTCCAGGGCGGGGTGCCGATAGGTGATGCGGGCTGCTCCCCAGGTGAGCGTCAGGCCGTCGGCCAGGGGCAACTCGTCCTGGGGCAGGCCATCCATGCTCGGCGGCGCGCCGCCGCCGGTGTACAGGGCCCGCGGGGGGCCATCCCAGATGTGCACCTCCCCGGCCGGGGCGCTGGCCAGGACGACCTCGCAGCCAAGGCCGCCGATGCGCGTGCGGCCCGGGGCCAGGGGAAAACGGCGCAGCTCGCCCGCCTCCAGGACTTCCAACCAGGGTGTCTCCACGGCCTCAAGGTAGCAGGCGTGCGGCCCCCATGCCCCAGGGAAAGCCCCTGAAAAAACCTCGCCCACGGGAGGCAGGGGACGCTCGGTGGGCACTTTTCCATTCGTTTTGATTTTTTCAGCAGTCCATGGGTCACATGGCACTATATTTGAGTATGCAGGCCCCACACGCCCCTGGAACACCTCCCGGATTCACCTCCGGGGAGCACCAGGGGGCGCCGGGCCGGCCCCACGCAGCATGAGAATCGGCCTTCATCAAAGCGCGCGCATGGAGCAGCGGCTGGTCCAGTCGCCGCAGATGATCCAGGCCATGAAGATCCTGCAGATGTCCGCCCTGGACCTGGAGGAGCGCGTGGAGCAGGAGCTGGAGGAGAACCCCTTCCTCGAACGCGAGGAGGAAACCGGCCAGGCCAACAGCGAGGCGGGATCCGGCGCTGACGGAGAAGCCGCCCCCGCCGGAGAAACGGCTGGCAGCGGGGACGCATCCTCGGGCCTGGCCGGCGAGGGCGAAGACACGCTCCTGGTGGAGCGCGACCGCCTGGAGAACATGCTCGATACCCTTGAGCAGTACGACCGGGAGTACGGCGACGGGACGCGCCTGCGCCCCATCAGCGAGGAGGCCGAGGACCGGCGCATGGACGCCCTGCGCAACACGCCGGACTACGCCAGCACCCTGGCTGAATCCCTGACCGAGTCCATCGCATTTTTGCCGCTGACCGATTTGGAGCAGCATCTGGCCGCCTTCCTGGTCTACTCCCTGGACGAACGCGGCTACCTGCGCGACTCCCTCGAAGACCTGGCCCGCGCCGCCTCCCGGGAGCTCTGCGAACCGGTCTCCCTGGACGAGATCGAGGTGGTGCTCTTCGAACTGCGCCGCCTGGCCCACCCGGGCCTGGGGGCACTGGATCTGCGCGAGTGCCTGCTGCTCCAGGTGGATGCCTTGGCCGAGCCCGACCCCCTGCTGCGCGTGCTCGTCTCGGAACACCTCTCTGACATCGAGGCCAATCGCCTGCCGCACATCGTGCGCTCCACGGGCCATGACCTGGAGGCCGTGAAGGCTGGCATCGAGCAGTTGCGCCAGCTGGACCCGGCCCCGGGGGCCGCCTTCGGCGAAACCCAGGCCGATGTGATCCACCCGGATGTGCTCATTCAGGAAGACGACGATGGCCAGTTCGAGGTCAAGATCGACCGCGAACGGGTCCCGCGCCTGCGCCTCTCGCCGAGCTACCGGCGCCTGCTCGGTGACCACGGCGACGATCCGGAGACCCAGGCCTGGGTCAAGAAACGCCTCGAATCCGCGCGCTGGTTCCTCGACGCCGTCGTTCAGCGCCAAAGCACCCTGCGCCGCATCACCGAAGCCATCGTGCGCCGCCAGCAGCTCTTCCTCGAAGAGGGCGTGCGCGGCCTGCGCCCCCTGCGCATGCAGGACATCGCCGACGAGATTGGCGTGCACATCTCCACCATCAGTCGGGCCGTCGCGGGCAAGTACGCCCAGACCCCCCGGGGCATCGTGCCCCTCAAGTACTTCTTCACCAGCGGCACGGTCAAGGAAACCGGCGGCTCCGAAAGCCAGGCCGGAGTCCAGCAGCGCGTGGCCGAGATCATCGCCGGCGAGGACCCCAAAAAACCCCTCTCGGATGACCATATCAGCGAGCAGCTCAGCGAACGCTTCGGCATCAAGATCGCCCGCCGCACGGTCACCAAGTACCGCAAGATCCTCAAGCTCCCCTCCTCCAGCCAGCGCAAGCAGTACTAGCCCCGCGCTGGCAAATGGGAGCCCCGAGGCACTCGCCCACACAACTGGCCTGCTAGACTGGCGGGCTCCGATCCCACCAAGAACGAACAGACTCCATGAGCACCAAAGCCACAGAACTTCGCAAGGGCATGGTCATCGAGAAGGAGGGCGACCTGCTCCTGATCACCGACTACTCACACGCCACGCCGGGTAACTGGCGGGCCATTATACAGATCAAGACGCGCAGCCTGCTGTCCGGTCAGACTGGTCAGTTCCGCCCCGCCGCCGGCGACCCCTTCGATGTGGCCTTCCTGGACAAGAAACGCTGCGAGTACCTCTACAAGGAGTCCAACGGCGACTTCGTCTTCATGGACGCCGAAAGCTACGAGCAGTTCCCGCTCTCCGACGACCTGGTCGGCGAGGCCATGAACTTCGTGCGCGAAAACGCCAGCGTGGAGATCACCTTCCACGACGCGACCCCCATTGGCGTCGAACTCCCCAGCACGGTGGTCCTGACCGTCGCGGAGGCCGAGATGGCGGTCAAGGGCAACACGGCGAGCAACACCAAAAAGGACGCCGTCCTGGAAACCGGCTACAAGATCCGCGTGCCCCTGCACATCGTCGCCGGCGAGGAGATCAAGGTGAAGACCGAGACCGGTGAGTTCCACGGCCGCGCCAAAAGCTGACGGCGACGGGTAGCCAGCTTCCCACCTACTTCAGGTGCCAGACCTCGACTGAGAGGTCGCGTCCCGCCAGCTCCCGGGGGAAGCGCGCCGCCAGTTGGCCGCGATCCTCCAGCAGGCTAGTGAAGCCCTCCCGGTCCGCCGGCTTCCACTTCGTCAGGCGCTCCCGGTTGAGCACAACCCAGACCCCTCGGCCCCGCCGCAGCCAGGGATCCGGCACATGGGGGCGGTACTCGTCGATCCAGGCCACGCGCCGGGGGCGGCGCAGCTCCCCGTAGGTCGGATTCAGATAGTATTCCCCGATGGGCGCCTCCATGCCGCAGATCAACTCGTCGCCGGTGGAGTATTCGGCCACGTGGTTCCAGGCCGCCCGCCAGGGAGGCCTGTCGGCACCCCGGGTGGTGAAGTAACCCCAACAGCCCAGGCCGCCGGAAGTGAGCAGCAGGAGGAGCAGGAGACCACTGGTCCAAACGGGGATGGCCCGGCTCCGGAGAGGCCCGGCCAAGGACTCGCCAGCGCCCTCTGCGCCGCCGCAAATGGGCCAGGCCGCCAGGAAGGCCACCCAGGGCAGCAGCAGGAAGAGGTACTGGGCCGAGAGCATGGCGAAGCACGAGAGGACGAGGCTGCCGGCGACCGCCGGGACGAGCAGGGCCAGGACCAAGAGGGCTCCCGGGGCCCGCCTCCGCCAGGCGCAGACAGCGCCCAAGAGCGCCGCAGCCAGCAGCGCCGGGGTCATGTGATAGCCCGTGGTCAGGACGAGGTGGACCGTACTGGCCGCGGGCTTGCGTTCCAGGTACGTGGAAAAACTCCCCCACGCCCAGCCGGCCCCCGCCACCGTCACCAGCAGACCGACGGCCACGATGGCCCGCAGGGTACGTCGGTCGCTCCCCGGGAAGGGGCGCTTGAGGGATGCCAGCAGCAAGGGGGCGCAGGCTAGGCCGCAGGCCAGCAGCGCACCCTGTAGCTGGGCTGCGGCGGCCGCCGCCGCCAGGGCCAGGCCCGCCACGACCCAGGCGGGCGAAGAACGGCGCAGACCGCGCAGGAAGAGGCCGGCGCCCAAGAGGGACAGGCACAGGGCCAGGGTGTAGAAGCGCGCGGTCTGAGACCAGTACAGGTGCCATGAACTGAGGGCCACCAGGAGCGCCGCCAGGGCCGCCGGGCGCCGCCCGGCCAGGGGCGCGAGGGCCCAGGCCGTCAGGGGAATGGAGAGCATGCCCGCCAGGGCGGAACCCAGGCGCAGGGAAAACGGATCCCCGGTGCCCCCCAGGGCCTCCGCCAGGCGGCCCATGAGCAAATAGGCATAGGGGTTGTAGTTGCCGCTGCCGTCTCCCGCGGAGAGCAGCCGGTAGTCCGCCGCCGTCAGGGCTTCGTCAATCCACAGGCTCCAGGTGCCGAGCTCAAGGAGGCGCAGGCCGCCCAGGGCCAGGGCGAGGAACAGGGCCAGCAGGGCCCAGGGGCCCCGGCGGCCCCCTTCCGCGGCCGGGCCCGCAGCTGCGGTTTGGGGCTTTTTGGGAGGACCTGCGGCGGACATTTGCGGTGTTGTGGGCTGGGGCCGGGCAACTGGATGGGGACCGGCCTTCAGCAGCGTCCCAAAGGTGGCCGACGAAGGCAACGGCCACGAAGTGCATCCCACCGAAGACCGGGCCTGCCCCCCCCCGGGGGCTGACCAGGAACGGACCGGGGACCGCAAGCTGCCCCTTGATCGGGCCAGCTCCCCTGACGAACATCTTCTCGTTCCCCAACCCCACTACCCCATGTCCAGCGCCCAACTCAAGCTCATCTCCCGGGTACTCCTCTCCCTCTCCCTGTGCGCCTGCCAAACCACCGGCCGCACCGGTGGCCTCTCCATCTCCAGCGACCCGCCCGGGGCCCAGGTGACCATCGACGGCGTCGACACGGGCTCCGTCACACCTTGCCTGCTCGACACGGAGGATCTGGGCGCGGCTGAGCTCACCCTCTCGCTCCCCGGCTACGCCCCGGCCCGGCGGGCCCTCTCCAGCAGCTGGCGCGGGCGGGTCATTTTCTGGAGTGACATGCTGGCATCCCCGAACACCTGGCGCTTCCCTCTTTTCTTGAACTACGAGGACTTCTTCCGCCCTGTGACTCACAGCGAAGTACCCTGGCCGGCGCGCATTTTCATACGCCTGGAGCGCGCCGTGGACCAGTGAGCGGAGGCGGTGCCAGCGGTTCCAGGCCGGCGGTTTTTCTCGACCGCGACGGCACCCTCAACCGGGAGGTCGATTACCTGGCGGACCCGGCGGACTTCGCCTGGCTGCCCGGCGCCCGGAATGCCATCGCACGCCTCAACCGTGCCGGCCTGGCCGCGGTGGTCATCACCAACCAGAGCGGCATCGCCCGCGGTCTCCTCGACGAGCGCACCCTGGCCCGCATCCACGCGCACATGCACGCCACCCTGGCCGAACAAGGCGCACACCTGGACGGCGTGTACTACTGTCCACACCACCCGGATATCGGCCCGGCCCCCTACCGCCAGGTCTGCGCTTGCCGCAAGCCCGCCCCGGGCCTATTCAAACGGGCCGCGGCGGAGCTGGACCTGGACCTGGCCTCCTCCTGGGTCGTCGGCGACTCCCCCCGCGACCTGGCCGCCGGCGCCGCCCTCGGCCTTCCCGGCTTGCTGGTGGAAACTGGCAAGGCCATCGAACCCGGACAATCCCATGGGACTGTCCCCGACCTGGTCGCGGCCGTGGATCACATCCTGTCAGCGGGCTAGCTGGCGCACGTCAGCAGGCCACAAGCTGGCCTCCACGCCCGATGGCATTCAGGGCAGGTAACGCGAGAGGGGGCCGGAGATGCCGCGTGCCAGCCAGGCTGGCAGGCTGCGCCAGCCCTGCTGAAGGATGGCCGTCTTGGGGTTGGAGGGGTGGAAGGTCGGCGGGCCGGCGGCGCGCACCAAGAGGTGTCGGTAGCAGAGTGCGCTGGCCGTGAACCCCTGGTGCATCTTGAAGCGCGCCGGGCCGGAGTCGGCGCGGCTGCGACCGAAATCGAAGTTCGCAAAGCCCTCTGCCACGGCCCATTCCTGGAGGGCAGTGTACATGAAGTTGCTGGCACTCAGGGCGCGGTCGGCCCCCGCTGCGGTACCCGAGTAGTAGGCCAGCACGGTGTCCTGGAAAAGGAAGGACATGACAGCCGCCACGGCTTCTCCCCCGTGGCGCACGATGTGCACGGTGGCGGCGGAGCCGAAGGAATCGAGCAGGCGCTGGAAGAGATCAGCCGGCAGGCCGGGTGACCCCAGGGCGTGCTTGTTGGCGTGAAAGAGGCGCAGCAGATCCTCCGCGAACCAGCGCCCCTCGCAGAGTTCCAGAGCGTGCCTGTCACGGGCCTTGCGCACCTCCGCCCGGGCCTTCTTGGGCGCGGCCGCCAGCACCTCCTCCGGCTTGTCCGGCAGCTTCCGCCGAAAGGTGACATAGAGATCCGAGCGCACCCAATCGGTGCCCGGGGGCGTTTCGAGCTCGGCCAGGCAGCGCAGGTCAAGGCGTCCCACGGCCTCCTCCCGGGCCAGGCGCTCCGCCGCGGCCAATAGCGCCCGCTCCACCTCCAGGTCCAGGCTGAGGGGACCGCCGTAGACAGCGTAGGGCACGGAGATCAGGTTGGCGCCTCCGCCGGGCTTGGGACACAGGGTCAGGGGCAGGACCCCCACCAGCTGACCAGCTCGCCAGGCGGCCAGGGCGTGCGGACGCTGCCCCATGAGGTCCTCGAGCACCTCACTCCAGGCGCACAGGTGAAAGGGCGAACCCTGCGGGTGCTCCGTGACAAAACGGTCCCAGGCAGCGGCGTCCTGCCCCCGCCGCCGGCAAACGGTGACTGGCCCGCCGGACGCCTCCCCCGGTACCCGTTCCCGCGCCCCGTGTTTTCCCGGCTGCGCCGCTCCCTGTCCCATCGCCGTCATTCGTAGATGCGTTCGATGCGGTATTCCCGCAGGTGTCGCGCCTGGGTGAAGATGATGATCTCCCCCACCAGACCGAAGCCGATGATCTGCACGCCGAGCACCAAGAGCATGAGGCCCAGCAGGAAGAGCGGCCGCTGGTAGAGGCCCGCCTCGGGAACCAGCAGGGACTCGACCACCAGGCCACCCACCATGAGCCCACCCAGGAGGGACAGGATGCTGCCCAGGCTCCCGAAGAAGCGCAGCGGCTTGTGGGTGAAACGCGTCAGGAAGACGACCCCCAGGATGTCGAGCAGACGGCGGGCGTAGATGCCCACGCCGTAGAACTTCTCGCCGCCCCACTCGCGCAGGTGGCGCACCTTGACCTCCACCACATCGTAGCCCTGGCGGTAGGCGATCAGCGGCAGGAAGCGGTACATGTCGCCGTAGATGGCCAGGTCCTCCAGCACGCCCCGGTGGATGGCCCGGAAGTAGCAGTTCAGGTCGTGGAACTCCATCTGGATGATGCGGCGCATGACCCAGTTGAAGACATCGGACTGCAACCGGTTCCAGGCCGGATCCACGCGCGGATGGCGCCAGGGAGTGACGAAGTCCGCCCCGGCATCGATCTTCTCCAAGAGCGCGGCAACCTCCCGGGGATCGATCTGCACATAGGCCGGCGAGGTGATGATCACCCGTCCCCGGCTCTGCTCGAAGGCGGCCGCCAGACAGGCGGACTCGCCGAACTGCTGATTGAGCGCGATGGTCCGCAGGCGACCGTTGCCCTCCGGGGCTTTTGCAGCCAGGCTCTGGCCGGCCTCCCAGGCCGGGCCGCGCACGCCGTCGTAGACCAGGAAGGCCTCCCATTCCTTGCCGAGGGCCGAGAGTTCGGCCCCCAGGGCCCGCACGACCTCGCCCACCGGAGCATCCGCCATGGTGACGGGCACCACCAGGGTCACATCGATCAGATCCGTGCGCTGGCTGGCCCGCCGCTCCGGACCACTATCACCCTGGACATGTTCGCCATGCTCGGCCTGTCTGGCCTGACCGCCCGAAACTCCGCTCCCGGTGTCGCTCATCGGACGACCTCCTGCTGGAGGGGTGCTCCCCCGCGCCCGGGGCGATGGGGAGCGAAGGCCTTGACGATCAACTCTGCCAACAGGCCGAGCAGGAGGAAGTAGACGCACACCATGAAGAGCATCATGATCGATATCAGGGCCGCCAACCCCAGGGCATCGCCGGGCAGCGGCGTGCCGTAGGTGAACCAGGAGCTGACCAGGGAGAGCCCTATCATGGCGAGCACGGGCAGCAGGAACCAGCCGAAGAACTGAATCGGACGCCGGGAAAAGGAGGCGATCATCTTGACCACCACCAGATCGAGGGCCACGCGCATGGCCCGGGAGATGCCGTACTTGCTGACGCCAAAGCGCCGCGGCCGGTGGTTGACCACCAGCTCGCAGACCCGGGCGCCGCTGCCCGCTGACATGGCCGGCAGGAAACGATGCTGCTCCGCGTAGATGGGCAGGTTGCGCACCAACTCCCGGCGCAGGGCCTTGAGCGTGCAGCCCGTGTCGTGGATGCGCACACCGGTCACGAAGGAGATCAGGCGGTTGGCGACCAGCGAGGGCAGACGCCTGATCAGGGTGTCCCGGCGCTCACGGCGCCAACCGGCGACGATGTCGTGGCCTTCCTCAATGGCCGCCAGCAAGGCGGGAATGTCCGCCGGATCGTTCTGCAGATCCCCGTCCAGGGTCACCACCACTTCCCCGCGGGCCTGGTCGAAGCCCGCCGCCAGGGCCGCCGTCTGGCCGAAGTTGCGGCGAAAGCACAGCACACGGATGGTGGGGTCCGAGCGCCGCAGCTGGAGCAGGAGGGCACGGCTGCCGTCGTGGGAGCCGTCGTCCACGAAGATCAGCTCATGGCTCTGCCCGCTGCCGTCCAAGACCTCGCGCAACTCCCGGTGGAGTTCGCGCAGACTCTCCACCTCGTTGTAGATGGGCACGACAATGGAGAGCTGACAGGACACGGGGACAGGGGGCCCGGAGCTGTCCGCGGGCCCGCAGCAGAGCAGACTTCGCCCGGCGGAGGCCCCGGGCACAAGCAAAAAGCAGCACCCAGACAAGATAGCCCGTAATTCCGGCCATTCGGGGCAACGCACGGGTTGCCGTTCCGCGTCCCAGGGTGAACAATCAGAGTATGGCAGCAGCCCGCTCACAGCCCCCGGGACGCCCCTGGAGCCTGATGCTAGGACCCGGGGAGCACCTCTCCGGCCTACGCCCCCTGCTCGACGCCCTGCTGCCGGTCCCCTGCCAGCCGCTGACCGATGTCCTGGACATCCTGACCGAGCCGGGCACCTCCGGGCGCCTGCTCCTGGATGGCGAGACCTTCCCCGCCGAAGACCTGGGCCTGTTGCGCCGCTTCCTCGAGCGCCTGCCCGCCTGGGACCTGGTGCTCTTCGGCGGCCAGTCGCCGCCCCCTTCCCTGGCGCCCTGGATCGCCCCCCCGCGGGTTCGTTGGGTCCAATGGCCGCCGGATGTGGACCAGCTGCGGGCCTTCACCACACCGGGCCTGCCGCCGTCGAACGCCCCCGGGCCGCCGGCCAAGTCCTCCGCGGATTCCCAGCCCCAGAGCACAGGGCCCCCGGAGTCCGCCGTCGCTGCGGGAGCCACGCCACCGGCCGCCTCCGTCGAGGCCTCCCTCGAAGCCTCTGACGGCTCTCCCGATGACTCCCCCGATGAAGCCGCCGATGAAGCCGCCGACCTGGCGACGATCGCCGCCATCCTAGGCGCTGACCCCGGCCCGGCGCCGGCTGCCCCCGGCGCCCCCCAGACCAACGGCCCCATCCTGCCGCCCGCCTGGTACCGGGACCAGGTCGCCGACCTGGCCGACCTGGCCCAGGGCCTGGAGCTCTCCTCCCTGGCTCTGGGCGAGGACCTCTCCAAGAAAGCCCGGGAGAGCATCGGCTTCCAACACCTCCAGGGCGACCTGGCCCGCCTGATCCAGTTCACGCGCACGGTGGGATACATCGCCGCCCCGCCGGCCCGCGGCAACCAGGTGCTGGGCCTCGGCACTCTGGTGGAAGAGGTCCTGGCCCAGATGCCCCGCCGGGGTGATGACGGCCCGCGCTTCCTCTACCGCAGCCGCTCAACCCTGCCGATCCGCTCCGACAAGACACTGCTGGCCCAGGCCCTCGACGCCCTCCTGCACGTGGCCCTGCACTGCGCCGGTGTCGGCGAGATCGTGCGCGTCTCCGTGGCCACCGGCGAGAGCGCCGAGGCTCCCCCCACGGAAATCGTCACCATCGACTTCCCCGCCGGTCCCCTGGCGGAGCTGCCCCTGGAGCGCGTCTTCCAGCCCTACGGCCTGCGCGCCTGCCTGCCCGATCTCGGCTCCAACGCCATCCTGGCGGCCGCCGGTATCTGCCGGGGCCAGGGCGGCGACCTGGCCCTGGAAGAGGGCCTCACGGGCCGCCGCGTGTGGAGCATCACGCTCCCCGCCGCCCCGGACGCCGCTCCCTAGCGCGCCTGCGGCACCGGACCTTGGCCCGAAGTAGCGCCAGCGGGCGGACGGCGCAGGCCCTTTGACCGTATGTGCGTCCCGCGGCGCAAGCCCGTGGCACAACGCGGACCGGGCCGCGGGCGGCTGAGGCGGCTAGAGGCGCGGCAAGCGGAGTGGATCCCGACCCCTCGCGGTCAGCGCCCGCGCGGGAGAAGGTTGCCCCGTACGCCAGGCGGCGCCGGGGCCTGACGCGGCGCCGGGCGTCTGACGCGGCGCAGGGGCCTGACGCGGCGCAGGGGCCTGGCGCGGCGCCGGGCGTCCGCCCGCGGAGCCTGAAAAGGTGCCTTCAATCCTGGAACCGCGGTCGGAAAACATTTCCCACCCCAAATCCCGGGCGCGAGCCCCATTCCTGTTCAACTCGCTCACCGTGGAGTGTCGATTAGGATGGACATGCGCTCCGCCCCGCAAGCCCCGCAGGGGGCCTCCATTCTGCTGCTCGAGGCCCCTTCCGGTGGCATCGAGGATCTCGGCGGACCGCTGACCGAGGCCGGGCACCGGGTAGTGCGCCTGTGCCCGGGCGATGAGCACTTCGCCAGCGAACTCGCCCAGCGCCTGACGGAGACCTGGGACGCCGTCTTCTGCGACCGGGCGCTGGTGCCCCTGGACAAGCTGCTGGCGAGCGGACCAGAGGACAGCCCGGCGCCTTCCGTGGTGATCATCGATGCCTTTGACGCCTTCGGCGCAGCGGCCCTGGATGGGAATGGCGAGACACCGCTGGAACCCGGTGTCTTCGATGTCCTGCAACGCCCGGTGGCTCCCGGCGAGGTACTGGTGACGTTGACGCGCGCTCTGGAACAGTCAGCGCTCCAGCACGAGAACACGGAATTGAAGCGCGCCCTGCACGGCCGCACATCCTTCGGCGGCCTCCTGACACGCGACCGCGAAACAGCACGCCTTTTGGAGACGGCACGCACGGTGGCGGACACGCGGGCCACGGTTCTGATTCAAGGCGAGAGCGGCACGGGCAAGACCCTCCTGGCCCGGGCCATCCACGGCGCCTCGGAGCGCGCCACATTGCCGTTCATAGAAGTAAACTGCGGCGCCCTGCCGGACGCCCTGCTCGAGAGCGAGCTCTTCGGCCACGCCCGGGGTGCCTTCACCGGCGCCAGCGCCGACAAGCTGGGACGCTTCGAGGCCGCCGACGGCGGCACGCTCTTCCTGGACGAAATAGGAAACGCCAGCCTGGAGCTGCAGATCAAGCTGCTGCGCGTGCTCCAGGAACAAAAGCTCGAGCGCCTGGGCGAAACGCGCACGCGCACGGTGGACGTGCGCCTGGTCTGCGCCACCCATGTGGACCTGGCCGCCGCCGTGGCCGGCGGCACCTTCCGGGAAGACCTCTACTGGCGCATCCATGTGGTCCCCCTGGAGCTGCCGCCCCTGCGCGCCCGACCGGCGGACATCGAACAACTGGCGAGCGTCTTTCTGAAGCGCTTCAGCGCGGAATACCAGCGCCCGGCAGTCGCCTTTGATGCCGCCGCCCTGGCCCTCTTGGCCGCCCATCCCTGGCCGGGCAACGTGCGCCAGCTCGAGCATGTGATCGAGCGCGCCGTACTGCTCTCCACCGACGAGCTCCTGCGCCCGGATGATCTCGGAGAGGAGTTCGCTCCGGCGGCCGGCAGCGCCCCGGACTCCCTCACCGCCGGTCTCGAAGGCCTGCTGACGCTCTCGCAGCTCCCGCCCCTGCGGGAAGCCCTGGAGCTCCCCGAACGCCTCCTGATCTGCCGGGCCCTGGAGCTCGCCGATGGCAGCCGCAAGGCTACGGCGGCCATGCTGGGCATCAATCGCACCACGCTCTTCAACAAGATGCGCAAGTACGACCTCCTGGGCGGCGCCCCAGCTTCCCCCGGGTCCGCCGCAGCTTCCCCGTATTCACCTTTGGATCCGGCCTGACGTAAGCCCTAGGCTGCTGTCCCGCCCCGACTTTCCCCAATGAGTAAGACCTCCCCCTGGCCGCTCCTGGTCATCTCCACCGCCCTCATCGCCGCCCTGGTGGCCGTGGTCGCCCAACCCAAGCGGTCCGCACGCCAGATACTGGACGATGTGCGCGAGCAGCGCGCCGCGGGCCAGTTTGACGATCGCCTGGCCCACCTGGACCTCAACCAGGCTCTGGCCCTGGCCCAGGTAGACGGTGACAACACCCTGGCCGCCCGCATCCTGCTGGAACGGGCTGATCTTCTGGCGGGCCTGGGGTCCCACGACCTGGCCCGGGACGACCTGGTGTTGGTCCTGCGCGAGGGCGGCTTGGAAGGCGACTCAGATGAGGCCAGCATGCTGATCGAGGAGCGCATCATCGAACTCGACATTGCGGAGGAGCGCTTCGGTGTCGGCCTGCGCAATGCGCAAGCCCTGCTCGATCGTCAACCGGAGCGCTGGTCCGCCTGGCTCCTGGCCGGCCGCCTGCAGGGGGCCATCGGCGCCGAACGCGAGGCCGAATGCGCGGACATCTGCGACCGCACCCTGCCGCGCATGATCCAGGATGAGGCCCGGACCCTGGTCCGCGCCATCTGCCCCCGGGACCAACGGGATCCCCTGCGGGCCCAGGACCTGCGCAAGCTCCAGGGCCTCTTTCCGCCCGATGACGAGGCCGCCCAGGAGGAGATCCTGGATCTCGCCGCCCGGGCCAGCGACCGCTACGCCTCCGCCCGTCTGGCCTGGGCCCATAGCCTGGCGGCCGACGCCGGGGATGATGCGGACCAGGTGACGGGCTCGGCCGGTGGCGAGGCCATCAATGGCCTGCTCGACCTCTTCCTGCGCGCGGGCCAGACGCGGGCCGCCCTCGACCTGGGACTGGTCTGCCTGGTGGAGCCGGATATCGCCGCCGACGAGATCTTTCTGCGCCGCCTGCTGACTGTCATGGTCGCCGAGGGGCAGCTGAACCAAGCCCGGGATGTGGCTCAGGGGTGGATGAACCTGGACTTGCCCGGGGCCCCCGAAACCTATGAGACCATCTGCTTGACCCTCTACCTGGCGGAAGCCTGGGGCCCCATGCACCGGGCCCAGGATCTCCTGCGACGCAGCACAACCGCCCGCGCCCGTTCCCTCGCGAACCTCTACCTGGGCATCTCCAAGCTGGCCCGGGAGCGCGCGCCGGAGGCCCAGTTCTGGCTCGACAGATACCTCAAGAACAACCCTGCGGAGCCCTTTTCCGGGGCCGAGGCGGAGGGCTATCGCCTGATCGCCCGGGCCCACGGGAGCATGGGCAGCGGCCGCGAGGCGGCCACCCTGCTGGCCGCCGTTGACCTGGAACCCAGCGGTGACGGCGAGGACTGGCTGCGCCTGGCAGAAATCCAAGGCCTGGGGACCAACCCGAACTACCGCCTGGCCAGCCAGCGCCACCTCTCGGGCATGGTGCTCCTGCCCCTGCGCTGGGAGGAGCTCTTGCCCACCTGGCGCCAGTACGGGGAAGAGAGCCTGATCGGCGACGCCCTGGACACGCGCGGCCTGCAGCAGGAGTTGATCTCCCAGGATCGCTACCTGCCGACACTGTCCGTCGGCCCCTACGGCCTCTTCCGCGTGGCCGAGCACCACCGTGAGGCCGGCCTGGCCCGGGGCGTGATCACGGTCATCAACGAGCTGCTGCGCCAGTATCCGGGCTTCATCCCGGCCCTGGACATGGTCATTGAAGCTCACCTGGACCTGGATCAGTACTCCCTGGCCGCCCAGCGCCTGACGGAACGCCTGGAGCTGGCCGGCCGTGACTCCACCAGCGCCGCCCATTTCGAGCGGATTGGCACGGCCTCCTTCCCCCCCCACCTCCTGCGCCGTCTGGTCGAGGGTGACCCAACTCGCTCCGGGCGTGTGATCATGGCCCGGGAGATGATGGGCGCCGGTGACCTCCTCGCCGCCCGCCTGGCCCTGGGGCGTACCGCCGCCAAGAAAATGGACCGCGAGGAGCGCCTGCTCTTGGCCCGCATCAACCTGGCCCTCGGTCAGCCCCGGCGTGCCACCCTGATCCTGAGCCAGGCCGAGAGCGCGACCGGAGACGAGGAACCCGCAGCAAGTGTCCCCGGGGATCCTGACCAGGCCGCCCCCGCTCCGACCATGGCCACGGCGAGTTTCCGCCTGGAGCTCGCCGCCCTCATACAGCAGGGCGAGGGTGACAAGGTCATGGCGCGCGTCCAGAGTTTGCTTGAACAGGCCACCCTGGAGACCGCGACAGCCCTGCCCCTGGTGGACGACCTCATGAACTCCGGTGCCTCGTTCCCGGCCCGACACCTGTTGCGCGCCCTGGATGACGCCCCCCACACGCGGGGCGGTGAGGTTCTCATTCGCCTGAGCCTCGTGGAGCGCATCCTGGGCCAGCACGCCTCGGCCAGCGAAGCTCTCACCCGGGCCGAGGCCTTCCTGGACGACGGACGCCCGGAGCTGATGCGCGTTCTGGATCTCGTACAGATGCACGACTGGCGCAACTTGCCCGCCATGGTGGCCGAGGTCCGCGCCAGTGAGTTCCAGCCGACGCAGGTCCAGGACCTGGCCCTGCTGCTCTGCGAGGAACGCCTGACGGAGGCCGGCGAACGCCTGCATGCCCTGGCCGAGGCCCCTGACCCATCCGGTGACCTGGTCTTCCTGGCTGCGGTCCTGGCGAGCATGACCGGCTCTGAGGTGAGCGTTCCCCCAGGTTGGGGTCGGGTGGCCCTTGAGGAAACGCGCCTGGCCGTGGGTGGTCCAGAGGGCCTGGCCGGCGATCCGCGGGAGTTGCTCGCCCTGCGCCTGGGCCTGGACATCCCTGGCTGGGAGCCGTGGATCGCCAAGCAGCTCTTCGAACTCCCCGCCGAGCAGGCCGGCACCCTGTGGCCCACCTGGTTCGGCGCACGGGCCCTCACGGTCCTTGAGCGCCAGGATACGGTGAACAAATCCCTGGCGTTCCTCAGGCGACAGCGCTTCGGCTTCCCCCCCGCCTGGGATCTGTCAGAACGCCTGCTGCTGGCCGAATGCGGCTCCCGGGACCACTCCGACATGCTGGAGCTGCGCCGCCGACGCTGGTTGGTCCTGGGCCGCAGCGACGCGGATCGCGTCCAGGCCACCCTGGACCGGGTGGCCGCCTTGCGCGCGGGTGGCAAGCTCACGGCGGCCCTCGAGCTGCTCGAGGGCGTGGCCGAGAACGCGGATCCGCTCTTGGCCCTGCCGCTCCTGGCGCGCCTGCGCGGCGAGACCGGCGCCGTGGCGGGAGCCATCGAAGCCTGGCGCCGCCTCATGCCCCAGCTCACCCAAGCCGGCCTGACGCCAGCCTCCGACGAAGCGGCGGTGGCCGAGTTCGTGCGCTTTCTCGAGACAGTCCACAAGCATCTACCGGCTCAACTGAGCCGCGAAGCCCTCAATCGCGAACTACAGGATCTGGCCCGCGGCTTCCCCGGCGACCCCCTGCCCGTGGTGGCTCTGGCCCGCCTCGACCTGGGCACGGCCCTGTCCGATGCAACCCGCACCTCCGTAGCCCGCTCCCTGCAACGCCTGGAGGTATTCCGCCGCGCCACCGGTCACACGCCCTTGGAGCACCTGCGCCCGGGCGTAGCAGCGCGCTGGATTCGCCAGCTGGCGGAACTCGATACCGAGCAGGCCCTGACGGCCCTCGACGAGGAGCTCGAGCGCCAGCCCGGATCCGTGGTCCTCTGGCGCCTCCTGGGCCAGTTGCAACGGGCCTCCGGCGACCGAACCGGCGCCTACGAGACCTATATGCGCCTGGTCTACCTGACCAACGACGCTTCCTCTGCCGAGGCCCTGGCCGTGCTCTCCGCCCAGGCTGGCGAACATGCCCGCACCGTGGCCCAGTTCCTGGCCGTGGCCAGGGACGGGATCCCCGGTGCGGAAGCTGACGACGGGGGCCCTGCCGTTGCCCCCTCGGCCCGTCTGGAGTTCATCCGGGCCTTGGCGGAGCTGAATGCCCTGCGCCCGGCTTGGGATAAAACCCTGGAAACGCTCAACGCCCTGGCCAAGGGCAAGCACCCGGCCAGAGAGCTGGATCGGATGGAGGTGGCCATGGCCCTCTCCCTGGCGCACCTACGCCGGGGGCAGCCCGGTGATGGGGCCGCTGCCTGGGAGCTCCTCAAGCCCCTGGCCAAGCGGACCCACGCCCCCTATTCCGCGGACCTCATCCAGGCCCTGATCAGCCTGGCCCAGCGCCGGGCTCAGGCTGCCGGCTGAGTACCTCGCCCAGGGACAGGAAGTTGAAGGTGCCCAGCAGGGCCTCCAAGCGAGCCGCCGTGTGCCCGAGGCCCACCCGATGGCGAAAGGTGCTGAGGAGGGGTGCCGGAACCCGGGGTTGGGCCGGGTCGAACTCCCAGGGATGCAGGTACAGGCAGAGGGGGCGGCCGAGGGACACGACGCGGCGCAGGGCCGCCCGATGCAGGGCTCCCGGCGCCAGGCGCAGGTAGCCGCCGCCCCCCACGGGCAGGTTGCGGCCGGCCCAGGGGAGCGTGGTGACCGGAAACTCCAGGATCGTCCTGGCCTCGCCTGGAGTTCCCGCCGGCGCCCCGGCTGAAGCGGCGGCGGCCGCGCTCACCGGGGTGATGAGCGGCGGGAAGTCAGGTACTCCGTAGGTCGGGTGGTGGACCGGGTGGACGCTCGAATCGTAGGTGTAGCCCCGGCGCGCGAGGACGTCGAAGGCCCACCAGGTCTCCCGCGTCAAGGTGAAGGTACAGGCGCGGAAGCCCCGGGGGCGCGGGGCGCCGGCGGCCATCAGGAGCTCCTCCGTGCGCGCCAGATCCGCGTCCAGGCCCTCCGGCCCCAGCTCGCCCAGGAAGCGATGATCGTAGCCGTGGCTGGCGATTTCGTGTCCCCCGGCGAGGCAACGGCGCACCAGGTCCGGGCGGCGTTCGGCCACCCACCCCAGGAAAAAGAAGGTGGCCCGGGCACCGTGGCGTTCGAGGGCGGCCAGGATGGGATCCATGCCCAGGTCGAGGCGCGAGGGGATCGCATCCCACTCCGCGCGGGGGAAGTGGTGCGCCAGGTTGGCGACCTGGAAGTACTCCTCCACATCGAAGGAGAGGGCGTGGCAGGGGGAGCCTCCGGGTGTGGCCGGGCTCACAGGCACTCCTCCACGGCGGCGCACACGCGGCGGGCATTGCCATCCCAGGTCAGCTCGCGTGTTTCCACGGTCCTGCGCGCCTCTTCTCCCAGGGAGCGCACCAAGGCCGGGTCCCGGGCCAGGCGCTCCAGGGTGGTGGCCAGGGCTTCTCCATCGCCGGGCGGCACCAGCAGCGCGTCCTCTTCAGCGGTCAGCACCTCCCGCAGGTTGGGCTGATCCGGGGCGATGACCGCCAGGGAGGCGGCCATGTACTCGTGCAGCTTGAGGGGCGAGGCGTAGGGGTTGATGGCCGGCACCAGGCCGATGTCGAAGGCCGGCAAGAGGGCCGGGATCTGGCCGTGGGGCCGCGGCCCGGCCAGGTGCAGCCGATCCCCCAGGCCCAGATCCTGGGCCTGGGCTTCGAGGGCGGGAATGGCCGGGCCTGTGCCGATCACCACCAGGTGCGCCGCGCTCAGGCTGGGCCGCGCCAGGGCCTCCACCACCAGATCGAGGCGGTGCCAGTCGCGCAGGTAGCCCACGAAACCCAGCACCGGACCGTGCGGGAGATCGGGGCCAGCTCCAGCATCGGCGGCGGCGCCGGCCCTCTTCCCCAGGCCCAGGGCCGCCCGTGCCGCGGCGGGCTGAGGATTGTCGAAGTCCGCCAGGTCCACGCCGTTGGGCGTGACAATGATGCGCGCGGGATCGGCCCCCAGCTCCACCAGCATTCCCGCCAGGACATCGCTGACGGCGCAGATCAGGTCAGCGGACTGCAGGATGTGACCTTCCATGCGACGGGCCAGGCGCGGGAAGGACAGGCCCCGGGTACAGCTGAGCTCGTGCACCATGGGCGAGTTGACCTCCAGCACCAGGGGCACGCCCAGGGCGCGGGCCGCCTGCAGGCCGCCGGCATTGCCGAAGGCGTAGCGCTCGTAGATGAAGTCAGGCCGCCACTCCCGCCCCCGGGCGCGCAGCCTGCGCCGGGCCGAAGCCGTGTAGCCGTACTCTGCCAGCTCGCGCAGGAAGCGCGGCAGGTGCTCCCAGAGACTCCAGCGATCTCCGCTCTCCGACCTGGCGCTTGCCGAAGCCGCCGTAGGGGAGCCGGGCGCGGCCCGCCGCGCCTCCGGTGCTCCGGGGTCCCCGGCAGCGACAGTCCCGTCTCCCCGACGCACCAGGGCCACCTCCTCGACCTGGTGGCCCGTGGCCCGAAAGGCGCGCAGCATGGAGCGGATGTGCACGGCCTGGCCATCCTCGGCGGCCGTGCGGTGGTGATAGAGGATTCTCATGCTGTTTCCCCCCCAACCCCGGCCAGGGCGCGCTCCAGGGCCTGTTCGAGGGCCTCGCAGGCCCTTTCCCAGGTGAGGGGTTCCACCAGCTTGCGCAGCTCCCCGGCCGCGGGCAGGGCCCCGCCGGCGAGCAGCTCCGCCAGGGCTGCGCTGAACTCCTCCTGGCCCGTGCCGACGCACAGGAGCTGCGGACAGTCCCCGAGGAGCTCCCCGCTGCCCCCCACCGCCGTGGCCAGCACCGGACGCCCGCAGGACAGGGCTTCGAGGACCACATTGGGGCGTCCCTCGCGCGTCGAGGGCAGCAGCACCAGATCGCAGGCCGCGTACCAGCGGGCCAGCACCTCCGGCGGCAGCTCCCCCACCAGGGAGACGCGCGCGCCGAGGCCCGCGGCCACGACCGCCGAGCGCAGCTCCCCCTCCAGGGGCCCGCGCCCGATGAAGGCCAGGCGCGCCGTCGCTTCCGCCGCCGCGCCGAAGGCCCCCAGGGCCACCAGCGGCTGCTTGCGCTGTATGAGGTGCCCCACCGCCAGGATCAGCTGCCCCTCGGGGGCCAGTCCCAGTTCAGCCCGGGCTCGCCGGCGATCTTCTTCCGTGGCCAGGGGAAAGCCGTCGAGGTCCACGCCATTGGCCGTCAAGCTCCCGCGCTCGGCACCGGCCAGGCGATCCATGGCACTCACCAGGTCCCGGGATACGGCGCACCAGTGGCCGGCGGCCGCCAGATACTCGCCGAGCAGCGGCGCCAGGGCGGGGTCCTGCGCCACTTCGAGCACATCGCTGCCGCGCCCGTGAATCAGGCAGGGCAGAGCGCGGCGGGCCAAAAGTGGCGCCAGGGCGGCGGCGGGCCAGGCGTAGTCGCAGATGACCACCTCCGGCGAAAAGGCGGTCTCCGGAGCGGACCGCCAGCCGTCGAGGCAGCCCAGGGCGGCCCGGGCAAAGGCTCGCCCGTTACGCGCATCGCGCCGGTTGCCCCCGGGCAGGTGCAGGTAGCGCGGGCATTCGATGGAAAGGCCCCCGCGCTCTTCACGGCGTGCCATGGCGGCCAGGTGTCGCCAGCCCCGCAAGAGGCGCGGCCAGGGGACCCGGGGCACCGGGCGGATGATGCGCACCGCGTGGCCCCGGGCGGCCATGGCCAGCCAACGGCGCTCCGCGAAAACGCCTTCCCGGGGCAGGGACGCGCTCGGGTAGAGGGAGGTCACCACGGCGATTCTCACGCCAGCTCCTCCTCAACCCCGTGGCGTCGCCGCCAGTTCTCGAGGACCAAGAGGCTCCAGAGCAGGCGGCCGTGGTCCCGGCGGCCGGCCCTGTGCTCCGCCAGGCGTGCCCGCAGCACGTCCCGGGCGAACCAGGTGTCCGGCAGGGATTCCACGGCCTCGGCCACGCATTCCAAGAGGGGCCCACGAATCCAGGCCTTGAGGGGCGTGTCGAAACCGCGCTTCTGACCGCCGAGCACCTCCCCCGGCAGGCGCTCGCCCAGGGCCCGGCGCAGGGCGTGCTTGCCGCGGCCGCCGCGCACCTTCTCCCGGGACGGCAGGGGCGCGAAGGCCTCCACGAAGCGGTGGTCGAGGAGCGGTACGCGCACCTCCAGGGAAACCGCCATGGAGGCCCGGTCCACCTTGGACAGAATGCGATCCGGCAGGTTCGTGCGCAGGTCCGCGTACTGGGCGCGGTAGAGGGGATCGGCGTCGCGCGGGGCGTGATAGTGGGCGGCGAAGGCGTCGAAGGGATCGTGGTCGCCCAGGCGTCGACCGAGGCCCGGGGCGAGAAGGGCCAGGGCCTCGTCCCGGGAGAGCTGGCTGACGCTGTTCCAGTAGGAGCGCGCCGGGTCCGCTCCCAGGTGACGCAGGAAGGTGCCCGCGCGCAGGGCCCGTGGGGCCCAGTCCAGGGGTGGGTAGATGGCGCCCAGGCCGCCGGCCAGACGCGCCCCCAGGGGGCCGATCAGCCTCCGCAGACGGTTCTCGGCCACATCGTGTACGTAGCGCCGGTAGCCGGCGAAGACCTCGTCGCCGCCATCCCCGGAGAGGGCCACGGTGACGTGCTTGCGGGCCATCTGTGAGACCAGGTAGGTGGGCACGCAGGAGGGATCCGCATGGGGCTCATCGAAGAACCAGGGCAGGACCTCCAGGGCCAGGCTGGGGTCCGCCTCCAGGATCTCCTCGTGGAGGTCGGCTCCCAGGCGTTGGGCCGTGCGTCGGGCCACCGGCAGCTCGTTGTGGCTGCGTTCGCGAAAGCCCACGGAGCAGGCCAGGGGTGCGCCGGCGCTGCCCCGGGCCATGCTCTCCACCACCGCTGTGCTGTCGATGCCGCCGGAGAGGAAGGCGCCCAGGGGCACATCTGAAACCAGCCTTTCCTCCACCATCTGGTCCATGAGTGCCAGGATCTCCGCATCCGTTTCGGCGGCGCTCCGGGGCTCCCCCCAGCCCCCCTGGCCCGCCTCCGTGGGCAGCTCCCAGTAGTAGGAGAGGCGCGGCTCGCCGCCGGCCTGCCAGCTGAGGCTCTGCCCGCCCTGCAGGCGTTCGATACCGTCCCAGGCGCTGTGCACGCCCCCCACATAGCCCTGCACCATAAAGTCGAGCAGGGAGGCGGCCCGCATGCGCCGGGGCAGGAGGCCGCCCTCCAGCAGGGCCTTGGGTTCGCTGGCGAAGGCCAGGGAGCCGCCGGTGCGCGTGTAGAAGAGCGGCTTGATGCCCAGGCGGTCACGGGCCAGGAGCACGCGCGGCGCGGCCTCCGGTGCCGTGGCCCGCTCCCGGATGTCCACGACGCAGATGGCGAACATGCCGTGCAGACGGCGCAGACAGGCCTCTCCTTCATCCTCATAGAGGTGCACCACGACCTCCGCGTCCGAGGCGCTGCGGAAGCGGTGACCGGCGGCCTCCAGTTCCCCGCGCAACTGGCGGAAGTTGTAGATCTCCCCGTTGCAGAGCACGGCCACATCCCGCTTCTCGTTCCAGATGGGCTGGCTGCCCCCGGCCAGGTCGATGATGGACAGGCGCGCGAAGGCCAGGCCGAAGCCCGGGTGGGTCTCGACCAGCTGCTCGTCAGGACCGCGGTGGCTGAGGGTCCCAATGCGCGCCCGCAGGAGCTCCGGGTCCACGCTTCCACGGGGATTGTCGAGGATGATTCCAGTGAAGCCACACATGGGATTGGTAGTGCCCCGCCGTCGCCGGGGAGGGCGGACGCCGCGGACTGCCCGGGCGTGGCGGGCGGTGCCCTCCTAGCTGGAAGTGTTGCGCAGGCCCAGGGCCGGCACAAGGCGCCGGCCGGATCCGCGCCCTGATCCCACGCCGCCAGATCCGCGCCGGCCGCCACCCGGGGCGCCCGGGGCGCCCGGAGTCCTGGACGCTCCGCTGCCCAGCATCCCGCCGGCGTCTTCGGCATCCATCTGCTGGCGGGCCAGGTGGGTAAAGACCAGGACCACGGCCACATAGTGGTAGAAGAGGTCGAAGTGGGCGCGGTTCAGGAAGGTGGAACCCACGACAAAGGCCACCATGGAAGCCTCCAGCATGCTGGCATAGGAGATAATCCAGCTGGAGTAGTACCTGCGCCGCGCTCGCTTCCGGAGGCGCCAGATATCAGCAAAGGTGAGCACGATCAAGAGCAGGTAGAGACCGAAGGCGATGGACCCGCCTTCGGCCCAAATCTGCAGGTAGCTGTTGTGCGCCACGCGGGTGCGTCCCTCGGCCATCTTCTCCGTGACGATGACCGGATCATAGCGGGCGTAGTTCTCCTGGAAGCGGTTGAAACCCACCCCCATGATCGGATTGTCCTGGATCATGCTCCAAGCTACCCCCCAAGCCTTGAGGCGCCCCTGTGCCGAGCCCTCCGTCTGGTATTCGGTGATGGTGCTGATGCGCTCCACGTACTTGGTCGGGGCAATGGCCAGGCCCGCCAGGACGAAGAGGCCCAGGGTGGCCAGTCCGGCCAGACGATTCCGGGAACGCCAGCAGAGAACCAGAACGGTGAAAGCCAGAGCCAAGAAGCCGCCCCGGGAGTAGGTCAGCACAACGGTCAGGACCGTAAAGGGGACCAGCGCCCAGATGGCGCGGCGCAGCACGGCGTTCTTCTCCGTGCCTCCCAGGTGTACTAGGAGCGGCAGGGCCATGCAGAGGGCCAGGGCGAAGTCGTTGTTGTCAGCCATCATGCCGCCGGGGCCCTGGAGAATGGTCAGGTTGCCGAAGGAAAGCACACCGGCCACGCCAGATTTCAGTCCATAGAAGCCGAAGGAGAGGGCAAAGGCCCAGAGCAGAACACGCAGGTGACGGCGCTCGCGCACGATACCCGTGGTGAAGAGGGCCACGCTGAGCACCTTGAGGAAGTTGGTGAACTGGATCATGGGCACCTCACCGCCCCCGACGGAGAGGATCATGCCCAGGGCCACCACCAGGGCCAGGGCCAGCATGATCCAGGTGCGTGCGTCGGGTCGGAAGAACTGCTTGTCCTCGCGCAGGGAAATGAAGCCCGCAATGGTCACCAGCGCCACGTAGTAGGACCAGCGCATCTCCCGGGCGAATCCCCAGGTCAGATCCTGGACGCGCATGTAGGCCAGGATCGAAAAGAGCACAAGCCCCACAAAGGGCCGCCGGAAGCAGGTCGGAAGGGTAGCCAGGACCGCCAGGGCAACGAGGATGTCCCGCATGGCTCGGACCTGTTCCTGCCCCTACAGGAACGGAGCCCGGACTTTTTCGACCAGGGAATGCAGGGCGGGTGTCAGCAGCGTGGATTTGGTAATCCAGGCCCATGTGAGGAACACTAGGCCACCCACAACTGCAGTTGTACAGGCGGCTATAACGGTGTGCGAGAGGCGCGAGCGGCGCACCTCGGCTTTGGTCAAGATGACGCCCACGGAACCCAAGACGGGCACGACCATCACACGGCTGACATCATTGACGCTACGGAAGACACTGCCGCTGTACTCCGCCGCCAAGGCCAGACTGCTGCCGAGCCCCAATCCAAGCAAGAGGGCGAAGAGCGTGATCAGGACCGGGTCCGGCTCCGTCGGCCGGTTGGGCTTGGTTACCCGCTCGGTGACCTCAAAGGGGTCCCCGGCGGCGCTGTTGATGTGGTCCACGCGCAGCTTCTTGTCCTGGAAGCTGCGATTGACCTGCTCCTGAAGTAGGCGCAGCTGGTGGATTTCAGCCTCCCCCTGGCGAACCTCGCTGTATACGGTCTGCAGCACCCGGGCGCTCTCGCGATCATCGATCACGGCACTTGCCAACCACTGACGCTGGGCAGCGGCTACCTCTAGCTCGCTCTCCCGGGCATCGATCTCCTTCATCAGCTGAGCCCGCTCGGGGTTCGGCCGGCGCACGCCGGCCACGCCGCCTTCCAGCATCTCCTGGCGCAGGCCATCGATCTGGCTGCTCTTCTCGGCGATCTGGCTGGCCAGCAGCTTGTGCTGGGAGTGGGCCCGGCCGTAGCCGCCCAGCTTCTCTTCCAGCTCGCGTCGTTCGTTCTCCAGGCGCGTGATCTCATCCGAGTGGCTGCCGGTGCCACTCAGGTCACTGGTGATCTCGATGGGCATCTTGGCCAACAGGTCGCGCTTGCCCGCCAGGTCGACCTTGATCAGGGCCTCCCGCTGGGAGACCTGTTCCAGATCCACTTCGTTCTTCGCCAGGCGCTCGAAGACAAAATCCTCACCACGGGCCTGGTTGGAGCCCGGTGCCGGTTGGGTGGGCGAGATGTTGTAGCGCTCCTTGATGCGCGCCAACTCCGTCTCCTGCTCGGTCAGCTGGAGCTGCAGGCTGGAGCGCGTTTCCTTGAGCTTGTCCAGCTCCGCGTTTTCCCTGGTCTTGCCGCGCTCCAGCACCTGCTCCTGCCAGGCAGTACTGAGCGCCGTCAGAAACTCCACGGCCCGGTTGGGGTCCGTGTCCGCGTAGCCCATGGTGACGAAGGTCGAAGCCGCACCCTTGGCTTTCTGGTGCACGGTGACCTCGATGCTCTCCTGTATGCGGCGCCGGAACTCGGCCTGGTCCATTGTTGAGAGGGCCAGGTACTGGGGCCACTTGAGGGTTCGCAGCACGCTGTCGAGGCGCGCCAGGGCCTTGATCTGGTAGGAGGCGTTCTGAACCTCCTGACTGCTGGACGAAGGACCCCTGCTCCCGGCCTCCAGCAGGCTCGTCTCGCGCACCTCGATCTGCGTCCGGGTCACGTACTTCCTGGGCACGACAACGGCGAATGAGGTGCCGAAGGCAAACACCAGTACCGCCGGTACCAGCACCCACCAGCGGCGCGCCTTGAGCACGCCCAGGAATTCCTGGAACTGCCCTCTGCCTTCAACTTCTACTGCCATGACTGCTTCCGCTCCCTCTTAGAAGCCGACGCCTCCGAAGCCGCCGCCTACGCGACGCCGTCGCCCGATCCCTGTATTGATACCGAATAGCGCGCCGCCCACGCCCTGGAGGACCTTCTTGACCGGAAAGAGCAGGTCGTCCAGGAAGTAGCCGAGCTTGGCCAACAACGTTGGCGGTACGAAGATGATGTCGCGCTCTCGCAGGGTTGTATTGAAGGTCGAGTCCCCGCCTCCCTCCAGCATGTCACCGATATTCACTGTGATCACCAGTGGGTCGCGGGGGTCGGCGCGGATAATGCGCA
>DASCNH010000147.1:0-25982 GCA_036011365.1 Planctomycetota bacterium
CATTGCCCAGGGAGCGGTTCATGGCCTTGCACATGATCTGGGTCAGGATCAGACCCGCCGCGCCCACCAGCATGCCCGCCACGATCAGCAGGTTGTTCTGCAACACAAAACCCGTGGCCGCCGCGGCGATACCCGAGTAGGAGTTGAGCAAGGAGATCACCACCGGCATGTCAGCGCCTCCGATGGGTACCACCAGGCCGATGCCCAGGAAGAGGGCGACCCCGGTCAGGATGGCGAAGGCCAGAATGACCTGCTCGCTTCCGGTGGCCACAAAGCCCCCGTAGGCGATCAGGCCGATGGCGGAAGCGGCCAGCAGCATGTTGAGCGCCTGGGATCCGACGGGGCCAAAGCGGTTCTTCCAGATCTTGCCCGCCAGCTTGCCGTAGGCGATCAGACTGCCGGTCAGGGTCACCGCTCCGATCAGGATCGAGAGGCCGATTGAGAGGGCCACATCATTCCCCGTGGCGCTGGGCAGGCTGGCACTCTCGGTCAACTCTCCGGACATGAACACGGCGGAGGCCAGGGCCACGAACATGGATGAAGCTCCGCCCATGCCATTGAAGAAGGCCACCAACTCCGGCATCTCGGTCATGGCTACACGCTTGGCCAGCAGCAGGCCGACTAGCCCGCCGCCGATCAGGCCACCCAGCATCCAGGGCAGAGCCACGGTCTTGTCGCCCTCGAAGATCACCAGGAAGACCGTCAGGGCAATGGCCAGCAGCATGGCAAAGGACGCCAGCCGGTTGCCGGCCCGCGCACTCTTCACCTTGGTCATCTTCTTCAGTCCGAGGACGAAGCAGATGGCGGAGGTGATGTACAGCAGCTGCTCCAGCAGGCTGAGATCCGGCAGAGCCAGGGTCGGAAGGAAGGAACTCATCACTTGCCTCCCTTCTTCTTGGTGCCGAACATGGCCAGCATGCGGTCGGTGACCATGAAGCCTCCGACCACGTTGATCGTCGCCATGCCAATGGCAAGAGCGCCCAGAACATGGGCCGCCAGGCTGTACTCTTCGAATACGCAGTAGAGTGCGCCCACCAGCGTGATGCCGGAGATGGCGTTGGCGCCACTCATCAGGGGCGTGTGCAGCGTGGGTGGAACCTTGGTGATGATCTCAAAGCCGGTGAAGGCGGCCAACACCAGGATCCAAAAGCCGATCACGGCAAAGGGCAGGGGTGATGAGCCCTCGGCTTCGAGAACGGCCAGGTAGAGGGATACATTCATGAGGTGGCGCCTTCCTTTTCAAGCAGGGCCCGGGTGCGTTCGTGGATCAGTTCTCCGTCGCGTGTCAGCGTACAACCGGCGATGACCTCGTCCTCGGCATCGAGCTCCAGGGCACCTTCCTCGCTGATGAACGGCTTCAGGAGGTTGTAGATGTTCTTGGCGTAGAGCTCGCTGGCGTGCACAGGCAAGGTCGCGGGCAGGTTCGGGGTGCCGACGATGGTCACGCCCTCGGCCTCGATGATCTCGCCGCACTTGGACAGCTCGCAGTTGCCACCGGTCTCGACTGCAATGTCGACGATGACCGACCCGGCCCGCATGGAGCGCACCATGTCGCCGCTGACCAGCTTGGGCGCCGGACGCCCGGGGATCAGGGCCGTGGTGATGACGATGTCGGCCTCGGCGACTCGCTTGGCGACCTCCTCGCGCTGGCGGCGCAGGAAGTCCTCGTCGGCTTCCTTGGCATAGCCGCCCTCGTCCTCCATGTCCTCGGCCCCGGGCACATCGATGAACTTGGCGCCGAGGCTCTCCACCTGCTCCTTGACCGCCAGGCGAATATCGGTGGCTTCCACCACGCAGCCCAGGCGCTTGGCCGTGGCGATGGCCTGCAGGCCGGCGACTCCGGCGCCGAAGACCACCACCTTGGCGGGAGCCGTCGTGCCGGCGGCGGTCATCATCAGGGGGCAGAGCTTGCCCAGGTTTGTGGCACCCAGCAAGACCGCCTTGTAGCCGGCCAGGGTCGCCTGGGAGCTGAGCGAATCCATGGACTGGGCGCGGCTGATGCGCGGGACGAGTTCCATGGCCAGAGTCGTCACCTTGCGCTCCAGGAGTGCGTCCACCACCTCCGGGCAGCTGGTCGCGTAAATGTGGCTGACGAGCACACTGCCGGCGCCGAGACGCCCGGCCTCCTCGACGCTGGGCGGCGCGACCTTGAGCACCAGGTCGGCCCCGGACCAGGCCGCCGCCCCGTCGCCTACGACCTCCGCGCCCACGGCGGCCAGGTCAGCATCGGACAGGTGCGCGCTGGCCCCCGCTCCGCTCTCCACTTGAACAGTGAAGCCGGCGGAACAAAGGCGCTTGACAACATCTACGGAGGCCGCGATGCGTGTCTCGCCGGACGCGGTCTCATTGGGGATAAAAGCTATGGTCATGATTCCCTCTGGGGGTGTGCCGAATAAAAGCGGCAACAGTCTAGCGGTCGCAGGCGGTCGGCGCCCCCCTCCCGGAGTGGATTCCGGACAGTTACGTCCCCTGGAAACCAGGTTTCAGGGCGCTGAAAGCCGCGTCAGGACAGCTGACCGCCGTCCACGCGCAGGACCTCGCCGCTCACATGGGCGGCCGCGTCCGAGAGCAGGAAGAGAACGGCCCCCACCACATCCTCGGGCTGGCCCAACCTGCCGGTGGCCGTCTCCGCCAGGGAGCGCGCCAGCACCTCCTCCGGCAGGTCGCGCGTCATGGCGGTCTCGATCATGCCCGGGGCCACTGCATTGACGGTGATGCCCTTCGGGCCCAGCTCCCGGGATGCGGTGCGCGTCAGGCCGATCAGGCCGGCCTTGGCCGCCGAATAGGCCGCCTGGCCGAACTTGCCGCGCAGGGCGTTGATCGAAGCGGTCTGCACAATGCGCCCGCGGCCCGCGGCACGCATGTGGGGGGCCACCGCCCGCAGCATGCGGTAGGCGCCGGACAGGTTCACATCCAGCACCGCGTCCCAGTCCTCCAGCTCCAGCTTCCAGAGGGCCCGATCGCGGGTGATGCCCGCGTTGTTGAAGAGCAGATCGATACGACCTTCACGATCGGCGATGGCCGCCACCGTGTCCGCCACGGACTGCTTCTCGCGCAGGTCGACGGCGTGGAATCCAGCGAAGCAACCGCCGTCGCCTGGCTCACCCACATCGATTCCGTGGACCCGCGCCCCGGCCTCCGCCAGGGCCGAGGCCACCGCCCAGCCAATGCCCCGCGCCGCCCCGGTAACCAGGGCCACCTCTCCCGTGAAATCAACCTGAAAACTGCCCAAGGCTCAGCGGTCCTTCCAGGTTGGGTTGCGCTTCTCAAGGAAGGCGCCGATGCCCTCCACGGCGTCCTCGCTGGCCATCAGCTCACCGAGGTAGAGGGCTTCCAGCTCATCGAGCACGCGCTCCACTTCGCCATCCGCGGAGATGGCCAGGGCGCGCGCGGCAAAGCGCAGGGATGAGGCGCTCTTGGGCACCAGGTGGGTGCGCACCCAATCCAGGGCAGCCTCCAGGGGATCGTCATCCACGCAGGCAACGAGCCCCATGGCCAGGGCCTCGGTGGCGTTCACGCTGCGTCCGGAGAAGAGCAGGTCCGCCGCCGCGGTACGCCCGACGAGCCGCGGCAAGAGCGCCGTACCAATGGGCGCGAAGACCCCGAGCACCGTCTCCGGTTGTCCCAGGCTGGCGTTGGGCGCGGCGAAGATACGGTGTCCGAGACAGGCTACTTCGAGCCCGCCTCCCAGGCAGGCCCCGCGCACGATGACGATTGTCGGCACGCACAGCCCCAGCATGCGTTTCGCCAGGGCGTGGAAGTTCGGCAGCATGTCGTTCACGGCTCCGGGGGCGTGCTCCTCGACGCTGGCACCGAAGGAGAAGTGCTTGCCCGCATGATCCAGGATGATGGCCCGCAGTCCCGGCGCACTCGCCTCGCGCTCTAGCACCGCGCCCAACTCACCCATCAGAGCAGCGTCGATGATGTTGCCCTTCCCCGCATCGATCACCAGGTGCAGGATCTTCTCCTCGTCGAGCAGCTCGACCTTCACTTCACCGGCCAGAGTCTCAGTCACCTCAGCCCTCCTGGCCGGCGCCGGCGGTCTCGCGCGGGATCAGGCTGTCGACAAACTCCGGCGTCCAGCGCTCGCCCGCCGCCAGCCGGCGGCGCATCTCGATGAAGTCCACCTCGCGGTTGCCGCGCGGCCCCTCGTGGAAGGCCCGGAAGCCCGCGGCCGCCTCGTTCATCATGTTGAGTCCCAGCCAGCTGCGGTTCGTCTCGCGGTTGCGATCCCACCAGGCCAGCTTGTGCTTGCGCACTGACTCGATCGTCTTGCGCGTGCAGCCGGGGAAGGTGTAGAGCAGTTTGGTCACCAGGGCGTCCACGGCCTCGTCCAGGCGCGAGAGATCCACGCTGCCGGAGCGGAAGAGCTGCTTGCCCTCCGCCAGGGCGGCGCCTGTCTTGGCATTGCCCCAGACCGGCTGATGCGTGTCATCCAGCCAGGTATCGGTGATCACCATGGGGTTGCGCACCCACTCGCCATCCACCTTGAGGGCCGGGACAACCTCCGTTACCAGCCCGTATTGGTGGGCCTGGTAGGCGGTCCAGGTCTCGCACAGGGTACAGGAGGTCATGGCCCGCTCGGCTCCCACAAACAGCGGCAAAAAGTCGGTGGAGCCACCATCGGGAGCGGAGCCGTGGCGCGGGCCGGCCTGTCCGAAGACGGCCAGATCGCTGGTCACCGCGTAGTCGCAGGCCATGCCAATCTCCTGGCCGCCACCGATGCGCATACCGTTCACGCGGCAGACAACCGGCTTGTCGCAGTGCAGGATGGCCGTGACCATATCGTTGAAGAGCCGCATGTAAGCCAGGTACTCATCCGGGTTGCCGGAGTAGTACTCCGCGTATTCGGCGGTGTTGCCGCCGGTGCAGAAGGAACGCTCGCCGGACGCGGTGAAGACCACGGCCACCACATCGCGCTCATTGGAGGCGCGTCGGAAGGCCAGGATGACACCCTTGACCATCTCCGTGGTGTAGGAGTTCAGCTGCTGCGGATTGTCGAGGATGATCCAGGCCGTGTAGAGGCCTTCCACATCATTGCCTTCGCGGTCCTTGCAGGGGCGGCGCTCGTAGAGCACGCCAGCGTGGGTGGTCGAAGCGGGGACGAGGTCGTGATCTTTGAACTCAGGCATGGCTGTATGGGGGGAGGTGCGCGGTGGCGGGTGTTCTCTTGTGATGTACGGTTCAGGGCATCAGGACGGCGCGGCGTTCGAGGCGCTGGGCGTGGGCGTCCTCCATGACCTCTTGGATGTCGTCCATGGGGTGCGTTTCGACGAACTCCTTGAGGTTCACGCGTCCGTCGAGGACCAGCTGTAACACATCCGGGTAGTACTCGGGCAGGCAACCCCAGTTCCCCTGGGCGGTGGCGTGGAAGGCCATCAGGTTCGAGAGCCGCAGGTTGACCTTGGCCATGGTGAAGCCCACCACCGACAGGTGCGCCCCGTGGCCGAGCAGGTTGAAGGCCAGCTCCTGGCCAGGCCCAGAGCCGGAGCACTCGAAGATCTTCCAGCCAGTGCGCGGCAGTCCCTTTTCCTTGGCGAAGGCGCGCACGGTTTTTTTGATCTCGCGCGGATCGCTCTGGCTGGGGTCGAGGCCCAGGGACAGGCCGTGGTTTTCGAGGGACTTGAGGCGCGCCGGATTGATGTCGAAGCCGGCCACGGTGGCTCCCAGGGCTGCGGCGATCTGCACGGCGAATCCACCTACGCCGCCCAGGCCCACGACGATGGCGAAGTCGCCCTCCTGGAGGCCGGCGCGTCGGATAGCCTGGTAGGGCGTCGTCACCGCATCGGCGATCACGCTGAGCTCCGCCAGGTTGCAGCCGGATGTACCGAGCTGCTCGCCCGAGAGGGCGCCGGGTACATCCACATGACACAGGCCATGGGCGGGGACAACCACATGGCTGGCGAAGCCGCCCTGGATGTCATTGCCGGGCATGACCTGGGTCGTGCAGATGGCTCCCATTCCCGAGGCGCAGTCGGGGCAGGTTCCGCAGGGCGTCACAGCCGGAATGATCACGGCGCGACCGAGCCACTGCTGCGCGCCTGCGCCGGCCGCCACGACCTCGCCGCTGATCTCGTGGCCGAGGGCGATGGGCGCGGCCAGGCGTGTGGCCACACCGTCGTAGAGGAAGCCCAGGTCCGTGTGGCAGACGCCGCAGCCGGCCACGCGCACGACGGCCTGTCCCGGCCCGGCCTCGAAGAGTTCGTCCGCGGCGCGGGCCAGGGGCTCGCCGGCGGCGGTCATCTGCCAGCGGTATCCGGTGATGGTGGACTGGGAGGCGGTGTCGGGGCAAGTCATGGCGGTATGGCTGGGCAGGCTGATTGTGGGGGCTGGGGGGCGCTCCGGTGCGGAATTGGCCAGACACTTTAATGCGGACCCCGGGCGGGCCGCAAGGGAGGGCGGGCTGGGGCGGCAGGAGGGCGGGCTGGGGCGGCAGGAGGGCGGGGTCGGGAAGGGGCCAGGGCGTCCGGCGGGCTCCGGCGGGCTCCGGCCGACGCCCGCCTCAGGAGGAGAAAAGGTGGTCGCTTTCCGCTGACCAGGCGGCAAAACGGTACAGGGGCAGGAGGCGTTCGGCCTCCGAGAGCAAGAGCCCCGGGATTTCCGCCCCCAAGACCGCCTCCCGGGCGGGCCCGGCCGGGGCCGGCCAGCGGCGCTCCACGGCCAGGCGGTGCTCGCCGGGCACGTAGTAGCCCAGGTACTCCTCCAGGGCCCTGGTGTCTGCCTTCCCACATTCCCAGGCCCCGCGCCAGTCGTGCATGCGCAGGGTGAAGCCCTCCAGGTCGTCAAGAATGGCCTTCCAGGGCCCCAGACCCTCTTTCTTGATGCGGTTGACCATGTTCTGGCCGTCGTACCAGCCCTCCGGGTGGATGCGCAGACTGACCTCCAGAGCCTCCTCCTCGATGGCAAGACAGAGGTAGGCGTTGCGGTAGGCCGCATCCAGGTCCTTGGCCAGATCGCGCCCCAGGACCTTGCGCAGGCGGGCCTTCTCGGCCTTGGCCCGCGTCACATAGGCCCATTGGCGCGTCACCCGCTGCCGATTCATGGCGTGGGGATTGTGCAGGCTGGTGCGCGCCTCCAGAGCCAGCTCGGAGGCCTTGGCCCTGCCCACCAGGCCCTTTCCGAGACCCAGCAGGCGCCGCCGTGACTCCAGGCGAAATGGGTTGTATTCCGCGGAGGCCCCGCAGGAGGCGCTCAGGACACGGAAGTCTGCTTCAACAAAGGGTTTGGGTTCCATGGCATTTATCGACAAGACCTGGGATCGCCATTGGGGTAGCCCCCCCCAGGAAACGGCCCCGGATGGTAGCCCAGGGGAGAGTGGTCAAACCAAATCCAGACGGGCGAACACCCACCGGTGGGCTCGGAAACAGAGCGTCCCAGACAAGACCAAGGTACGATGGCGGCTATCACTATCCCCAGCATGAAGTTAGCCCACTTCCAGTTTGACCCCCAGCAGGACCTCCTCGGCGAAGGCCCCTTGAGCGAGGTCTACCGAGCACAGGACACCAAGCTCGGACGCACGGTGGCCCTCAAGATCCTGCGTTCCCACGCGGAGATCGACCCGGAGGCAGACCGGCGCTTCCTGCGCGAGGCCGTGCACACCAGCGGCTTCGCCCACGAGAACATCGCCACCGTCTTCGAATACGGCGAGGATCACGGGACCTCCTTCATCGCCATGGAGTACCTGCGCGGGCGCACTCTCGACGCCCTGATCAGCGAGCGCCCCCTGCCCTATGAGGAGGGCCTGCGCATTGCCAGCCAGGTGACTTCGGCCCTCAAGGTCGTCCACGCCGCCAGCGTCGTGCACCGGGATCTCAAGCCCGGCAACATCATGCTGCTCGACGATGGCTCCGTGAAGCTGCTCGACTTCGGCATCGCCCGCGCCTCCGGTGATACGAAGATCACCCAGCACGGCATGTTGGTGGGCACCGTACTTTACATGTCGCCGGAGCAGGTGCGCGGCGACGACCTCGACCATCGCTCGGACCTCTTCTCCCTGGGCGCGGTGCTCTACCACGCCCTGACCGGCCAACTGCCGTTTCCCGGCAAGAGCTTCCCGGCCGTGTGCATGTCGATCCTCGACGGTTCTGTGGCGCCCCCCTCACAGATCCGGCGCGGTTTCCCCGGTCCCCTGGAAGACATCATCCTGAAGTGTCTCAAGGTTGAGCCGGATGAACGAGCCAAGTCCCTCGACGAAGTCGAGATCGCCCTGCAGGCCGCCTCGGATGTGGTCACGCCCCGCTCCATCGTGCGCGCCTCCCGCGTTCTACGGGCCAAGATCGCCATCGAGGCCTTCAACTGCGAAGGTGCGGAAGAGACCGCCTGCCTGCGCATCGTGGGCAGCCTGCGCAAGGACATCGCCGATGATCTGGCGCGCACCAAGACCCTCTCCATCTCCCTCCTGGAACCCGGTGAGTCCGTCGGTGGGGCCGGCTTCGACTTCATGCTCGGCGGCTCGTTCCACATCGAGGGCCAGACAGGCAAGCTGGAGGTCCACATGACCACCGGTTCGCGGGGTGCGGACGGGACCTATCAGGTGCTCTGGGACGAGACGATCGAACACACGGAGAGTGATGAGTGGACGCTCCAGGGAGCCCTGGTGCGCGGTGCCGTGCGCAGCGTGCGACGCCACATCTCGGCGCTGGCCCTCTCCCCCCACGCCACGGAGGACCGGGACACGGAAGCCGCCCTCGCCCTCAGCCTGGCGGCCCACGAGATCCTGCACCGCGGCACAACCCGCCACCTGCTCGGAGCCACCACCCGCTTCCGCCGCGCCCTGGAACTTGACAGCTTTTGCGCCCTGGCCTACGCCGGCCTGGCCGAGGCCAAGGTGCACAAGTACCTGCACTGGGACGGAGACCCGACCTTCATCGAGGAGGCCCGCGAACACGCGGCCCGCGCCCTGGCCATGGAACCCAACTGCGCCGAGGCACGCACCTCCCTCGGCTTCGCCTATCACATCACCGGCCGCGCCGCTGATGCCATGCGCGAGTACCGCCTGGCCATTCAGCTCGACGCGGACGAGTGGTTCGGCCATCGCCTGCTCGGCGCCCTGCTCGGCCGCCAGGGAAACTACAAGCACGCGACGCCGCTGCTGCAGCGGGCCATCGCCCTGCGCCCGGCCCACATCGGCTCCTACGACCACCTCTACCAGGTTCTGCTCCACTTGGATCGCAAGCGCGAGGCTGTGGAGATCGCGGAGCAGGGCATCTCAGCTGCGCGCCTGCGCCTGGCATCCGTCCGCGACGACCAGGAGTCGCGCCTGCACATGGCCAGCCTGCTGGCGCGCCTCGGGCGCGAAATAGAGGCCCGGGCAGTGATCTCAGAGGCCCTCGCCAGCTTCCCCCGGGACGGCTACACCTCCTTCCACGCCAGCGTCGTGTTGGTCTCGGTCGGAGACGCAGAAGCGGCCCTCGCACAGCTGCGCAACGCCCGCGAGCGCGGCTTCTTCATCCGCAGCGAAATGACCGGCAACAGCGACATGGACCCCCTGCGCGGCCTGCCAGAGTTCGAAGCACTCCAGGACTAGCCCGCCTGCAATCTGCCGGCCCGGGGTCGGAACATCCTGACCGGATCAGGTTTTTCAGGGCTGCGGTGGTACAATCCCGCGCTTCCTGGCACCCAACCCAACTCTCTGGGACCGCCCGGCCTCCCCTCTCCCCCGCCCCCTTCCGAGCATGCCCACCGACATCCGCAATATCGCCATCGTGGCCCATGTGGACCACGGCAAGACGACCCTGGTGGACTCCATGTTCCGCTTCGCCGGAGCCATCAGGCAGGGCCAGGATGTGCCCGACTGCGTCCTCGACTCGAATCCCCAGGAGCGCGAGCGCGGCATTACGATCCTGGCCAAGAACACCTCGGTCACCTGGCAGGGGACGCGCATCAACATCGTGGACACTCCGGGCCACGCGGACTTCGGCGGCCAGGTGGAACGCACCCTGGCCATGGCCGATGCAGTGCTGCTGCTGGTGGACTCCTTCGAGGGCCCCATGCCCCAGACACGCTTCGTCCTGCGCAAGGCCTTTGAGCGGGGCCTGAGAGCCCTGGTCATGGTCAACAAGCTCGACCGCCCAGACGCCCGTCCCCACACGGTGCTGGACGAGATCTTCGACCTCTTCGTGGACCTCGGCGCCCAAGATGAGCAGCTCGAGTTCCCCGTGGTCTACGGCTCCGGTCGCGACGGCTATGCCATGGTCGAACCGGAAGATGAGCGCACAGATCTCCTGCCCCTCTTCGACCTGCTACTGGCCGAAGTGCCCGCACCGGAGAGCGATCTCAGCGGCCCCTTGCGCTTCCAGGCGGCGACCCTTGAACACGACGACCACCTGGGGCGCATCGCCGTCGGTCGCGTCAGCCGCGGCACCCTGCGCGTGGGAGATCGCCTGCGCCCCTGTCACCCGGACCACGCCCCTGGCACTCCGCTTACCGTGCGCTCCCTGTTGCGCCAGGAGGGCCTGGAGCGCGTTCCCGTTGAGGAAGTCATCTGCGGCGACATCGCCGTGGTCTGCGGCGTCGACGAGATCTCCATCGGTGACACCCTCTGCCCACTGGAGGAGCTCGATCCCCTGCCGGCCATCATGCTGGACGAGCCCACGCTCTCCATGGAGTTCCGCGTCAACACCTCACCCTTCGCGGGCCAGGAGGGCAAGTACGTCACCAGCCGACGCATTCTCGACCGCCTGGAAAAAGCCAGCGCCCGGGATGTGGCCCTGTGCGTGGGCCCCGGAGACACTCCCGATGCTTTCCGCGTCGATGGGCGCGGTGTCATGCACCTCTCCGTTCTGGTGGAGAACATGCGCCGCGAGGGCTTCGAGTTCGCGGTGGGCAAGCCTCACGTGATCATCAAGGAGATCGACGGCGTCACCTCGGAACCCTGGGAGCGCGCCACCATTGAAGTACCCGGCGACAGCGCCGGACGCATCATCGACTACCTCGGCCGCCGTCGCGGCGAAATGGTCCACATGGACACGGTTGGCTCCCTGGCACAAATCGAGTTCCTGATCCCGGCCCGCGGCCTGATCGGAGCACGCACGGCCCTCCTGACACTCAGCCAGGGCGAGGCCATCCTCTCCCATGTCTTCGAGTGCTACCGCCCGGATGGCGGCCCAATCCCCCGACGCACCAGCGGAGTCCTGATCGCCGACCGCGCCGGCGACTCGGTGGCCTACAGCCTGGACGGTCTGACCGACCGCGGCCGCTTCTTCATCGCCCCCGGTGTCCCGGTCTACGAGGGCATGATCATCGGTGAGAACAACCGCGGCGAAGACCTGGATGTGAATGTCTGTCGCGCAAAGAAGCTGACCAACATGCGCGCCGCCGGCCGGGATGACAATGTCAAGCTGCCGCCGCCCGTGGACATGTCCCTTGAGGAGCTACTTGAGTACGTGGAGGACAATGAGCTGCTTGAGGTGACGCCCACCAACCTGCGTCTGCGCAAGCATGTGCTGACCGAAGTGGCCCGGCGCAAGCAAGCCCGTCGCCTGAAGGTCTGACGCGGGTTACCGCCGACCGCCGACGGCCTGGGCCTCGGCTACGCGGGCGAGCACAGCGCTGCGCTCCTCGTGGGTCAGCAGTAGCACGAGATCCCCGGGCTGTGCCCACCTGAGGGCCTGCTCCACCGCCGCCGGCTCGTCCTCCGCATGGGAGAAGCTTCCGGGCCCGGCCCCGACCCGTCGGAGCTCATCCTCGATCAGGGCCGGCACCTCGCCCACCTCCCGGCCGCGCAGGTGGCCGGGCAGCTCCTTGATGATGATGTGATCAGGATGGGCCTCCCAGACGATGCGTGCCATCTCACGGATGGAGGCTTCATCCCGATCTCCGGCCTGGCCCAGGAGAATCAGGCGCCGCCGGGCCGGCAGGGCGACGGCCATGGCACACAGGGCGGCGACCCCGTCCGGATTGTGGGCGAAGTCCACGAGCACGCGGGCGCCGTTCACGGTGAACTCGTTGAGACGCCCGGGGTTGTCCTGCGGGTCACTGGCGAAGGTGCGCAAGCCGTTGCCGATGGCCTCCGGAGAGAGCCCCAAGAGATCCGCGGCGGCAATCGCCGCCAGGGCATTGGCCACGTTGTGGCGGGCGGCCCCGCCCAGGGTCATGGGCACCTCGTCCAACGCTGCCACGGCAAGGGTCTGCCCGCCAGAGCCTGCTGCCCGCCGTAACATGAGCCTCTCCCCCTCCAAGTACGTCGCTCCGCCGCCCCGGGCAAGGTGCTCGCGCAGCTCCGCACCATCCCCGTGGAGGCTGAACCAGATGATCTCCTGCTCCTCGGAGAGCAGGCGCTGCGCCGCCGCGCGTACCTCCGCGTCGTCTCCGTTCAGGATCACCCGCCGCGCCCCACGCGTGACGATGAACTTGGCCTCGGCCAGGGTCCTGAGATCCGGCGTGCCCCAATCCCCCAGGTGATCGCCCCCCACATTCAGGACCACCGCCAACTCGCCGCGCTCCAGAGCCAGGCCCCGGCGCACGAGCCCGCCCCGGGCGGTTTCGAGCAGGGCCACGTCCACACGCCCATCGCGCAGCACGCGGCGCGCCCCGCCGGGCCCGGACCAATCGCCCTCGTCGACGATCTCGTCGCCGATGCGAATCCAATCCGTGGAGCACAGCCCCGCAGTCAAGCCCGCCGCCTGCACCATGCGAGCCATAAGGCGCACGGTGGTCGACTTGCCATTGGTTCCCGTGACCGTCACATGGGGAATGTCGTGATAGCGCGAGAAGTCGACGGCCGCCACTTCCGGCAACTCAGTCACGGGCCAGGTGCGTGCCCCGGAGCCGGCCCCGATGGAAGCCTGCTCATCATCCGAGAGGAATGTCAGGCCGTGGCCCAGGGCCGCGGCCCGCAGCTTCAGGAGCTCCGGGCGCTCCTCCGCTGCGATTACGGCTCGGAGCCGTGCCACGGCTGCGCCGAAGGGTTCCCCCTCCGGGCAGCTCAAGCCTTCAACGCTCAGGCCGCAGCTTCCCAGGGCGGCCGCCACGGCCCACTCATTGACCTCCGTGGCCGCGTAGAGTGCATCCAACGGCGCGCTGAAAGCCAGGCGCAAACCGCGGGCTCCGTCGGGCTCCCCGGGCATGGCCAAGACCTCGCCCACATGCTCTGTCTCCGCCTGCCAACCCAACGCCTCCAGCATGCTCCGCAGTTCACGCCGCCAGGCCCCGCTGATATCCGCCGGACGTGGGCCGTGGGCACACTCCTCCGGCGAAAAGATCAGCTCGACCAACGCCCCCGGATGTGCGCTGAGCACATTCGGGCCGGGCAACCGGCGGGAATCCTGCAGGCGCATCAGTCCTCCAGATCGACGCTGCGCGCCAAGCGCACGCCGCGTTCATCGCGGATCAACTCCCCCAGGTCCAGGGACATGTCCGGCATGCTCGGCAACTCCGGAGCGGGGCTGGTCGCCTCCGACGCTGACTTGGTTCCATCCTGTGCGTCGCTGGAATTGAACTCGGTGATCTGCTTCCAACAGCGGTCGATGTTGTCACCGAAGACCAGCAACAGGTCCCCGGGCTGCGCTCCCACAAGGGCTGCGTCCAGGGCCATCGCTTCCTCGGGAATCAGTTGAATGCGCTCAGCTTCCACGCCTTCATCCAGCAGCACATGGCGCTGAATGAGCGGCACCTCGTCACTGGCCCGTCCACGCAGTTGATCGTCCCGACGGCAGATATAGCTGTCGAAGTTCTTTGCACACAGCCTGGCAATTTCCTGCAGGTCAGCGTCCCGACGGTCACCCGGTCCGGCCATGACAACTGTCCGCTTGCCCTCGACCTCCAGCAGCCCGACCAGCTTGACCATGGCTTCCACCGCCGCCGGGTTATGGCCGTAGTCGAGGATCACCTTGAACGGATGATCATCGCAGATGTTCATGCGCCCGGGGGCCTGGAAGTAGGTCGTGTCGAAGGTGCGCAGGCCGTGGCGAATCTCGTCCAGGCTGACGCCCATGCTGAAGGTGATGGCGGCCGCGAACATGGCGTTCTGCACATTGTGCAGGGCCTTGCCGTCTAGCGTGGCCGGAACCAAATGGCTCCAGCACAGGGGCATGTGCGCGCCGCTGTCGTAGAGCGTCAGCATGTGCCCGGCAATGCCCTCCTCCAGCACCACGGCGCGGCCACCGGCCAGGATGTGTTCGCGCACCAATGGGTGGTGCGCGTTGAGCGTCACATAGCAAATGTGATCCGCCTCTGTGGAGTCCGCCATCTGCAGACAGTGCTCGTCATCGGCGTTGAGCACGGCTGCATCCCAGGCAGTTTCAACGATGATGCGCTTGACCTCGGCCAGCTCCTCCAGGGTGTTGATGCCACGCAGCCCCAGGTGATCGGAGGCCACATTGAGAACCGCTCCCACGTTGCAATGCCGATAGCCCATGCCCCGGCGCAGCAACCCTCCACGGGCCGTTTCGAGCACGGCCGTATCGACAGTGGGATCGCGCAACACCATGCGTGCTGCTGCGGGACCGGTCATGTCGCCCTCCACGGTCTTGTGACCATCGATGTAGACCGCATCCGTTGTCGTCAGGCCCACCCTGCGGCCTGCGGACTTGAAGATGTGGGCGGTCATGCGCGCCGTGGTGGTCTTGCCATTGGTACCCGTGATAGCAGCGATGGGAATACGCGTGGGCGTACCCTGGGGAAAGAGCATGTCCATCACCGGTCCGGCCACATCGCGAGCCATTCCTTCGCTGGGGGCCACATGCATGCGAAAGCCCGGGGCCGCATTGACCTCGCAGATGGCGCCGCCGTGCAGGCGATGGGACTGGGAGATGTCGGTGGTCAGGAAATCCACGCCCGCCACATCGAGCCCGATGGCCTTGACCGCACGCACGGCCATCTCGCGGTTGATCGGGTGTACAACGTCGGTCACGTCCACGGCCGTACCGCCAGTGGAGAGGTTGGCGGTGGAACGCAGGTAGACGATTTCATCGCGGGCCGGCACGCTGGACGCCGTGTAGCCCACGGCCTTCATGAGTTCATCCGCCTGATGATCGAGCGCCAGGCGCGTCAGCACCTTCTCATGGCCGATACCCCGGCGCGGATCCCGGTTGACCTCCTCCATCAGCTCTTCAATGGAGTGTTCGCCATCCCCAACCACATGGCCGGGAACCCGCTTGGAGGCCGCCACCAGCTCGCCATTGACCACCAACAGGCGATGGTCGAGACCCTCGATGTAGCTCTCTACGATCACCGCCCGGCTGTGCTCACGGGCCACGCCGAAGGCGGCCGCCGCGTCATCTGCGGACTCGACCCCGATCGTCACACCGCGCCCGTGGTTGGCGTTCAGGGGCTTGACGACGACGGGGAAGCCAATGCGCGCTCCGGCCCGGGCCGCTTCCCGCTCAGAGTAGACCAACTCCTGGCGGGCCACGGGCAGACCCAAGTCGCCGAGCAACTTGTTGGTCTCCTCCTTGTCCGAGGCGATCTCCACACCGATGTGACGCGTTTCGCTGGTCACCGTGGCCTGGATGCGGCGCTGGTACTGACCGTGGCCAAACTGCACCAGGCTGTAGCGATTCAAGCGCAGCCAGGGAATGCCGCGCTCCTCCGCCGCGTTGACCAGACTCTGAGTACTCGGCCCGAGAGCCCGGCGCTGGGCAAATCGAATGAACTGGTCGCGCTCCGTGGCAAAGTCAAAACCTGCGGGGACTTGGGTGTCCCCGCGCAACTCCGCAGGCACCAGGCTGGCCAGCAGCGAGAGAGCCAGGCGGCCGGCTTCGACGCCGACCTCTTCGGCCTCATACTCATAGACAACGGAGTACTGGCCGACTTCTCCGGTGCCCCGGGTGCGCCCGAAGGTCACATTGGCTCCGGTGATGTTCTGCAGTTCGAGGGCCACATGCTCGAGGATGTGCCCCATCCAGGTGCCGTCGTCCTCATTCAGGCGGCGCACAAAGCCGCCGGCCTCCCCATAGGAGCAGCCGTGTTCGACCAGGCCCGGGAGCATCTCGAGGAGCGCAGCGCTGAACTCCGGCCCCAGCTTGGCGGAGGGCCAGCTTTCGAGCTCCTCCAGATCGAGGGTCAGGCGGATGACCGGGAAGAGGGCATACAGGTTCGGGCCCAGGAATACCGAACGGGAGAGGACTCTCATGGGATCAACGGGGTGGACGGGGCGGGGCGGGTCGGGCTTCGCGGGTCAGGATGTTAAAAGTGCCGCCGGCCACAAGCACATGCAGGCGGATGTTGGTCAAACAAACAGGTTCGTGGCGCCGTGTGGAGTCCATGGTGGAGTACTCCATCTCGGCCGCGTCAACGATAGTGATAGCTCCGCTGCCCACGACCTCCATCACACGCTCGGGGCTGATAAAAGCAGCCGTGTCTTCGTCGAGGCCGATGCCGATGGGTCTTGGATTGTAGGCCAGTGAGGTCAACAGACGACCCAGCCGGTCGCGCTGGCGGAAGTGCTGGTCGACGATGATGCTGTGGGTCAGGCCCAGGCCAGGCACGAGCGTCACCATGTCACTGCGCGGCGTGGCACCTTCGTCGCCATAGGCGATCATGTGCTCGGCCATGACCGAGGCGCCGGCGGAAGTGCCCGCCACGTGCAGCCCCTCGTTGCGATTGGCCTCGCGGATAAAGTCAGCCACCTCGGTGCCGCCGATGGTCGTCGAGAGCCGTAGTTGGTTGCCCCCGGTGATGAAGACGCCCGTGGCGCTGCGCAGGCGTTCGAGCCAGTCTGGCCGCTTGCAATCGGCGCGCGCCTCGAAGTCCAGGCTGAATACATCAGCAACGCCGAAGCTGCCGAAGATGTCCAGGTACTGGTCCGCGGTCTCAAGCAGCTGGGAAGCGGTGGGGATGACGATGATGCGGGCCTCCGAACCACCACAGATGGAAGCGAAGCGCCGCAGGATGGCCGCGTCGCGAACCTTGTCTTCGGCACCGCCGATGGGGACTATATAGCCGCGTGTCACTGGTATTTCTATTGGATTGAGGATGCTGGGTGGGGCGCCGAATCTTCCGCTGATCCCGCTTCCGGGGCCCGGCGCACTGGCGCCTCCCCGTAGCCGGGCGTGAGGTTGTCGGCCTCGGATTGATCTCGTTCGAGCAGCTCTCCAGCAAACACATGCCACCGTCCGCAGGCCATCACATGGAGCGCCGTCCCCTGCCCGTTGAGCACGACCAGGTCCGCATCGTGGCCGGGAGCCAGGCGCCCCTTCGAGGCGAGCCCGAGGAGGTCGGCGGGGCCGGAGGTAAAGGCCGGCAGCACCTCCGGCAGGGCACGGCCTTGGGCCACAAGCTCGGCGATGGTGGCCAACAAGCCCTGGGCGTTACCGACCTCCATGGCCAGCAGGCGGCCCTCGGCCGAGAAGGTCGGCAGACAGCCGCCACCGTCTGAACTGACCGTGAAGCTGCCCTCCGAGAGGCCCGTGTCCAGGCAACGGGTGACGGCCTGGGCTGCGCTGAGGCAGCCGTCGCCGGGGGTGACCGGGAAGGCTGTGATGTCGATTGTGCAGCCGCGCACGGCCAAGTCGAGGGCTTCCTCGAAGAGCTCTGCCCGGCGATTCACATGGGTGGGTTGGAAGAGGCGCGCGGGCAACTCGCTGGCATCCAGCGCGCCGCGCAGGAGTTCAAGCCCACGCGGGCCGTCGCCCAGGTGCAGGTGTACGAGTCCGGGCTTGCCCGCCAGCATGGCGCCAACCTGCACGTCGGCGGCAGCGCGCAGGAGCTCGTCCAGGGTCGGCTGGCTGGAGCGGAAGTCGCTGAGCGCCAGCTCGCCCAGGCCCAGTATGCTGTCGATGTGCGTCAGGTCGCCGCGCACGGAGCCGGTCAGGGTGGCGGGCGGCAGGTGGTACCCGCCGGTCAGGCACCAGGCCGAGAGGCCCTCTGCCCGCAGGGCCCGCACACGTGCCAGCACCTCGCCCATCGAGCGCGTCTCCGCGTCCGTGCCCAACATGCCGACCACGCTGGTAACGCCGGCGCCCGTGTAGGCACAGCTGGGAGGAGCAGCCACCTTCGTCTCGGCACCGGCCTCACCCCCGCCACCGGTGATGTGCGCGTGGCCGTCAACCAGACCGGGGATGACCCGCGCGCCCCTGAGGTCGTGTTCAGCCACAGCACTGCTCTGGCAACCGGACGCCAGGGGCGGCTCACCGGCGCCCACCCAGAGCACGCGCCCGCCTCCGAGCACCAGGGAGACCAGCCCGCACTCTTCCGGGGCGAAGAGCTGGGCGTTGCGCAGAACCGTGATCATCACCGCAGAGTGTATGCGCCGGCGCGGGCCCCGGATACCTCAGTCCCCGGAGAGGGAGAGCGCGTAGTAGGCCAGGGCCCAGGCGTCCAGGCGCGAGAACTCGTCTCCGGCGGCGCCGTCGCTGCCCTCTGCCAATGAAGGCATGGGGGTTCCGGCGATCCCGCACCAGATGCGGCGGAAGAGGTCCTCGGGCTGGCCTCCGCCACGGAAGACGCCCACGGTCAGATCCCGGGGGGCGATGAATCCGCCCCACTCGTCCTTGAGCAGCGCCTGCGTCTGGCCGGAGTCATCCGTGCCAAAGGAGGCCGTTCCGATGCCCGCCCCATCCTCGCCATGGCAGGAAAAACAGTTGCCCCCGTTGGGATCCAGGAACAGGGCGCGCCCCCGGGCCAGGAGTTCCGGTGTGGGATCGGGGCGGTCGCTGACGACCATGCCACCCGCTCCCTCCACGGTCAGCCAGGCGGTCCACGCCTCGCGATAGATGCGCGCTCCGATCTCCTCCGGCCGCACATCGTCCATTTCCCACCAGGCGAGAAGCTTGCGCTCGACCTCGCCGCGCAGGGCCAGGAGGCGCACGTACTCCACGAGAGCCTGGCGCTGAATCCGGGGCAGGCCGGCGAAGGTCGGCATGGAGGAGCCTGGCAGGCCGTCAGTGACCGTGCGCATCAGGTCAGAGAGGCGCGGCGGGTTGGTGCCGCAGGTGGTCTTGAACTTGAAGATACCCCGGCGATGGATGCGCGGGCGTGGCACCAGGCGTTCCGCGAAGGGTCCGTCGCCGCCGCCGGTAAGGCCGTGGCAGGGGGCGCAGCGTGCGTCGTAGATGTCCGCTGCCCGGGCCAGGGAGAGGGCCATCACGGGATCCGGATTGGGGTCGAGCTCCGTCTGCCCCCCGCGCAGGAAATCGGGCAAGCCGGGAACAGGGGCGAAGCGCGGTGCGGCGCGGGTACCGAAGTACTCCTCCAGCACACCTTCGAACTCGATCAAAACATCGGGCATCTCGGCCAGGGCATCTTCCGTGTCGAGGTCCAGGGTCCAGGCCGCGGGTTCCCCGGCTGGAGCAAATGCCCCACCGACGCCTTCGGAAGGTGCCGGCAGGCCCAGCTCGTCTGAACTCACGCCTCCGAGATGCTGGGGCTCATCCAAGTGACAACTGGTCCAGAACATGAAGGCCAAGAGGGTCAGGAGTCCCGGCGCAAACCAGACGGGCAGAAGCCGCCGCCCGGTGGTTTCAGTTTCCCATGGTGTGGTTTCAGTTTTCCGTGTCATGGAGCCAGCCATGACGCAGAGTGTAAGCGCCTTGCGCAAACCTGGAAGACCGTACAGCCTCATTTACTGACCGTTTTACGAAACGCGAGCGTGGTACACGGGATCACCCACAACGGCGGAAAGGCGTGCCGTTTGGCTCGCTGTTAACCGACGGCCGCGGGCGCTGCAGGCCGGGTCGAAGAGGACGCGCTCCTCGCCCGTGGTCGTCAGCAGGCCGGCCGGGGCCAGGCGCTCCAGAAGGCCGTCGAGCAGGGGCGTGGCGCGGGCCAGATCGCCATCCAGATCGCCGCCAACCCCGGCGACCGCGGCCTCCTGCTCGAGCCCATAGAGGTGGTCGTGCAGGGTCGGAAAAGCCTCCGGATCAGTGAACACGCTGACGCACCAAATGTGCTCGAGGGGATCCTCCGGCAGGCGTTCCAGGGCATCGGTGGCGATGACGGGCAAGGGGCGCCCGGTGATCCGTGCGGCTTCGGACAGGGCACGGTTGAGTTCGCTGGTCACAGGCCCTTCCAAATCCAAAGCCGTGACCCTGCGACCCAGCACGAGGACCTCGAACAGCATGGGCACGAGCTCCGCCACTGAGGCCCCGAAGTAGAGGCTGCGCCCGCCGACCCCGAGCTCCGGGCGCAGGTCCGCCGCGTGGGCCAGGCCGGTCTCCCAGATGGCGCGCACCTGCTCGGGAGGAAAGAACGCAGCGCCACCCTCCCAACAGTGGGCCTGCCCCAGGGCGCGCCAATCCAGGTCCCCCTCCAAGATCCCCAAAACCACGCCCAATGCACGCCTGCCCATGGCTCCATTCTCCGGTAATCGAACATTGATTGGCCAGGCAAAACCCGGCGGCTTGCCGGAGTGGTCGGCGAATCCCCCACAATCGCCAGCCTTGAGATTCACGAACCCCAACCCCCCCGACCAATGATCGCCCTCAGCGCAGTCCTGCTCAGCCCCCTGCTCCTCTCGCCCGCCCTGCCCGTCGCCTAGGAGGAGGCGCCCGAGAAGCAAGCAGACTTCATCCTCGAACCGCGTAGCAAGTACCCCTTCCCCATCGAGCTCGTGCCGCCGGCGCTCAAGGCTCCCCAGACCCTGTGCGGCACCGCCATTCGCACCAAGACGTTCCTGCAGATTAAGGTGCACGCCTTCGCGATCTATGTGGATGCGCCGGCCATGGCCCGGGACCTGGCGGCTTGGAAGGGCATCGAGTCCAAGGATCTCGAGCATGACCGCTCCTTCTATCAGACCATGCTGGAGGACAACTTCGACAAGACCCTGCGCATGATCCTGTGCCGCAATGTGAACAGCGAGGACATGCGCGAGGCCTTTGACGACGACCTGGGGCCGCGGGTCAAACGCGCCGGCAAGGAGCTGGACATGCCCGGCGGCGTGGAGGCCCTCCAGACCTTCAAGAGCTTCTTCAACCTGGACAAGATCAAGAAGAAGACCGAGTTCATCTTCACCTGGCACCCCGGCGGCACCCTGTCCTCGGCCATCGACCGCAAGCCCCTGCCGGACATCGAGAACAAGGCCCTGTGCTGGGCGCTCTTCGACAACTTCCTGGGCGACAAGCCCATCGAGAAGAAGGGCGAGAAGACCGTCATGGCCCGTGTGCCGGATATCCTGACCAAAACCAAACCCGCCCCGGCGCGGCCGGCGGAGGCCTCCGGCAAGAAATCCGCCGGTAAGTAGTCTGCGGAATAGCGCCCCACTGCCCCCCCTCGGATCACTCTTGGAGCCGCCTGGGACCCATCCCTATCATGGGGGTTCACCCCGCGGCATGCGTCGGCCAGCCGGCCAGCGCTCAACCTTCCCTAATTTAATAAAGGGCACCACATGGAAACCCGTCCCTGGCACAAGCACTACAACGAGGGCGTTCCCATAACCTGTGATTACGAGGAGCTCACCATCCCCCAGATGCTGGCCCGCACGGCCCAGGCCTACCCGGACAACCCGGCCCTGGTCTTCCTGAACTGCCGGCTGAACTACCAGCGACTCAAGGAACAGGTGGACAAGATGGCGGCGGCCTTCCAGTCCCTGGGTGTCGAGGCAGGTACCCGCGTTGCCATCCACCTGCCCAATATTCCTCAGATGGTGATCGCCTACCAGGGCGCCCTGGCCGCCGGAGCCGAGGTGGTGCTGACTAACCCTCTCTACACGCCGCGGGAAATCGAACACCAGTGGCACGACTCCGGCTGCGAGGTGGCGGTCACCGCCGACTTCCTCTGGGATCAGGTCGTGCGCGACTGCCGGGACAAGCTCCCGGTCAAGCAGTACATCATCGCCTCAATCCCCGAGTACCTGGCCTTCCCCCTGAACTTCCTGGCGCCCCTCAAGCTCAAGAAACAGGACCCGGCGCGCATCGCCAAAGTGCCCGCCGGGCCCGGCCTGCACTTCTTCAAGGAACTCGTCTCCAAGCAGAAGCCCCTCCCGCGCCCCGTGACGCGTTCCCTCGATGACATCGCCGTCCTCCAATACACAGGCGGCACCACCGGCCCCTCCAAGGGCGCCATGCTGACCCACGGCAACCTGTCCGTGAATGTGCAGCAGGTGAGTTCCTGGTTCAACGGCGTCGAATACGGCAAGGAGGTCGTCCTGACCTGCTTGCCGATCTTCCATGTCTTCGGTATGACCGTCGGCATGAACTGGGCCGTCCTGACCGGCACCAAGATGGTCCTGGCCCCCAACCCCCGGGACATCCCTGCCCTGGTCAAGTCCATCGTCAAGGAAAGGGTGACCCTCTTCCCCGCCGTGCCGGCCCTCTACAACCAGATCAATCAGTTCCCCGGTGTGGAGCAGATGGATCTCTCCTGCGTCAAAGCCTGTTTCTCCGGCTCGGCTCCACTGCCGGATGATGTCAAACAGCGCTTCGAGAAGATGACCGGCTCGACAATCGTCGAGGGCTTCGGCATGAGCGAGACCTCTCCGGTGGCGACGGTCAACCCGCTCTTCGGTCTGCAGAAACTGGGATCCGTGGGCATCCCGGTCTCCGACACGGACGTGCGCATCGTCGACGCCGAAACCGGAGTCGAGGATGTCCCCCTCGGTGAGGAAGGGGAGTTGATCGTCAAGGGCCCTCAGGTCATGAAGGGCTACTGGGGCCGGGAAAAGGCCACGGCGGAGACCATCCGCGACGGATGGCTGCACACCGGCGACCTGGCCACGCAGGATGAAGATGGCTACCTGTGCATCGTCGGCCGCAAGAAGGACATGATCAACTGCAGCGGACTCAAGGTCTTCCCCGACGAAGTGGACAATGTGCTCATGGCCCATGAGGGCATCCTGGAGGCGGCCACCATCGGCGTCCCGGACGAGAAGCGCGGCGAGACGGTCAAGTCCTTCATCGTGCTGCAGCCGGGCGTGAACCTGACGGAGGAGGATATCTCCACGTACTGCCGCGAGAACCTGGCCCCCTACAAGATCCCGCGCCAGGTTGTATTTCTAGACGAGCTCCCCAAGAGCTCGGTCATGAAGGTACTGCGCCGCGAGCTGCGCGACATGGAGCTGGCCAAGAGCGGCGCCTGAATTCCCGCTGCAGGCAGCCAAAGAAATGCGGGGGTCTCCCACCAAGGGGGGGGGGGCTGATTGCAAGTCCCCGGCGACCAAGAATGGCCGCGCAACTCCACTGGCGCCATGGCAAGGCCACCGGGATCAGCCAGGGCGTGCGATAATGACCTACTACAGGCCCGCGGCCGCCGCCCGCCCCATGACCTCTTCCAGCAACTCGGCGCCGTTTTCCATGCGCGCCAGGACCCTCTCCGAGCGTGCCAGGCGCGCCTTGAGTTCCGCCAGGGCCTCGCTCGCCCGGCCCAGGTATCCGACCTCGATCAGGGCCAGGGTGTAGAAGGCCAGGTCGTCGAGACCGGCCACCGACAGGTTCAGGGGTTCGCTGCTGGAAAAGCGCTGCTCGCCCCCGGGCAGGTCCAGGCGCCGCACGCTGCGATCCGTGCAGGCGACGAGGATGTGGTCTGAGGCCAACTCCAGGGCCTGAATCTCCGGGGCCGACACATCACCGGTCGTTGGCGGTGAACCAGCTTCCCGTGAATCGTTCTCCATCCTGGCCCGGGCACCCAGTGGCAGGGTCCGCAGATGAGCGCCGCTCTTTCCGTCAAAGAGGGCCACATCCGTGCAGCCCACGGCCAGAGTGCCGCCCTCGCCGAAGTACAGGGCCCCCGCCGTTCCCGGTGCCTCGTTCCAGGAGCGTGGGGGGTGCGGGGTGCCGTCGGCCCCACTCGATGTGCTCCTGCCTTGGGGTGCGCCGAGCACCAGGGAGCGATCACCATCCACATCCCACAGGGATACGACCGCTCCGGCCACCAGATAGTTGCCCGTCTGCTGCCGCCGCATGAGTGCCAGGCGAGTGCCATCCGCATTCAAGGCCATGTCCAGGACAACCACGCGCTCCAGCTCGCGTTCAAGAATCACGTGGCCGTCCTCCGCATCCCACAATCGCAACTGTCCACCGGACTGCAAGCTGGCCACCCGTGTTCCGTCCCCGGAGATCGCCAGGGCTGTGATGCGCGACCCGCGGGCGCCCAAGCGAATCAACTCCTCGCCGCTCAGGCCGTTGCGCACCACGGCCACGCCGCCGCTGCCACCGGTCACCAAGCGCGACCCGTCCCGGGAGAGGGCGATCGAATCAGAGCTGCGCCCGCTCCAACGGTACAGGGGCAGGGGATCCATGGACCCGACGGCCCCACCGAGGCCGGCGGCTGGCCAGCGCTGCACATCCCTGCCTGCGGAAATCGTCAGCAGATCGCCGGCGGCCAGGCGGGCGCTGGCGACGATGGTGCCAGAGCGACCGCCGGACTGGTCACCGAGCAAGGCTCCCAACGCCCCGGAATCATGCTCCCGCAGGCGCAGCCCCGCGGCTCCGGCGGCGGAGTAGACGAACCCGCCCCAGGTTCCCAGTACGCCGAAGCGCAGCCGCTCGCGCCCGGCGTAGTGCCTCTCAAAGGCGGCCAGGGCGCCGCCGAAATCGCCCGTGCGCAGGCGAGCCGCCGCGAGAACGCGTAGGCGGTTCTTGCCACCGGGCGAATGCAGAGCCGCCACCTCGGCCCACCGCAGAGTCTGCTCGCGCCCGAGCGCGCCGCGCTCGGGACTCCGCAGACGGGCCAGGAGCAAGGGTTCCCGTTCGTCGAAGTCCGAGCTGCGGGCCAGGACCAGGCGCCGGGCCACCGCCAGCTCTTCCTCGTTCATACCCGCCCCCGCTGCGCCCCATGTCACCGGCGCCGCGGCCTCCGCCAGCTCTTCCTCCTCCATGCCCGCCCCCGCTGCACCCAATGTCACCGGCGCCGCGGCCTCCGCCAGCTCTTCCTCCTCCATGCCCGCCCCCGCTGCACCCCATGTCACCGGCACCGCGGCCTCCGCCACGCCCCCGGCGGCTTCGAACGCGGGGACAAGCACCCCGTCGGTCGCTGCTGCCCCGGGCGCCCCCCCCTCCAGGACAGAGATGACCTCATCCGGAGTCACGTACTCGTCAAAGAGCTGCTCCACGATGGTCGCACACCTGTCCCAGGTATCCCGGGCGGAGCGACGCCGCAGGTGTTGCACGCCGGGCTCCTCCCGCCCCCACAGGTGCAGGCCATAGGGCCGGGAAGCCACCACGAGCTGCGCCCCGTCCGGTGTAAAGGCGATGTCCTTGGCATTGCCCTGGGGCAGCGGCAGGTTGGCGATGATGCGACCGTGCTCCGTTTCCCAGAGCGTGACGGTGTTGCTATCGCCGCAGGCCGCGACGCGCTTGCCATCCGGGTGCAGGGCAAAGGCCTTGGATGGAAAGGGCGTCTCCTCGAAGCTCGTGCGCAGCCGGCCATCGAATGGGTCAATGAGCCGCAGGCCGCGCTCATCCAGCACGCACAGGGCCGTGCCATCCGGGAGCCAGTCCAGTCGCCCCTGGCCCGGGGAACTCTCGCTGGCAAAGCGCTCGGTCCCGCTGGCCACGTCCATGACGACAATTTGATAGGTGCGGCCTTCCGCGGCCCCGGCTCTGAAATCCAGGCCCATGTTCTCGCGGGTGCAGGCCAGGAGCTTCCCATCGGGAGAGAAATCCGCGCAGGTCCAGTACCCCTCCCGCGACAACTCCCGCAGCCTTGAGCCGGCCTCGGCTTCCCGCAACACGAGGCGTGAGAGCTCCTGGTTTCCGTCGTCGGAGCCGGCCCCCGTGGCCTCCGCGCCCCCGCCTGCCCCAAGGCGGTCCGCCGTGACAATCAGGCCCCCATCCGCCGACCAGGGGTTACCCCAATAGGGCAGGGATCCGCCGGTCATGCGGCGTTCCAAGATGCAGGTGTCCGTGTTCCAGATCAGGGAATCCTGCCCCACCAGAGCCCGGCCCGCGCGCGAGGAGCCGTAGGTGGCGGTGGCCAGACGACTGCCCTCGGGGTTGAAGGCCAGGTTTGTGAAGGCTCCAGCCCGCGACAGATACCTGTGCGTTCCCTCCTCCAGGAGCAGGTCGAAGCCGTGGGCCACGGCCAAGCTCTTGTCAATCATGGCCAACCGACGGCTGTCCGGGTGTATGGCGATGCGCGCGGCTCGCATGCCCTCCAGGGGAATGTCCCGG
>DASCNH010000148.1:0-18105 GCA_036011365.1 Planctomycetota bacterium
TCTTGAGCGAGGGGTTTGTACCTTCCTCCGACCATGTCAACCACATCCATGGGATGACCGTCATTGTCAACCGGATCTTTGACCACCACATGAGCCTGCGCAATGCCTGCTCCCACAGTTCTACTCTGATGCGGTGGCCTATGATGGCGGCCGGGATGAGGGCGCCTTCTCGGTGCAGTTCCAACTGAGCTTTCAGGCGCGCGCGGGGGGGAGTGCGGGGGGCGTGCCGGGGGCGCGCCATTCACGCTTCCTAACGTGGGAGACGCTGGTCCACGGGTGCCGCTCAGCGCTACAATGACGCCGGGCGCTGCAATGCCGCCGGGAGCTACAATAGACGCCGGGCGCTGCACCGGCGCTCCTCTACGCCCGGCAGGCCGCCGCCCGAGACAGACACAGGACCAAAGCCATGACCCTCGCCCAACGCATGTCCCGTCTGGGGACCGAGACCGCCTTTGAAGTGCTCGCCAAGGCCAAGGCCCTGGAAGCTGAAGGGCGGGACATCATTCACCTGCACATCGGCGCACCGGACTTCGCCACGCCGCAGAACATCGTTGAGGCCGGGCGCCAGGCCCTGGCGGACGGCTGGCACAAGTACACGCCGGCGCGCGGCCTGCCCCAGCTGCACGAGGCGGTGGCCGCCGACATCCACCGGCACAGGGGTGTCACCATCGATCCGGCACACGTGCTGATTGTCCCCGGCGGCAAGCCGACCATGTTCTTCGCCATCATGATGTTGGGCGAGCCGGGTACGGAGATCCTCTATCCAAACCCGGGCTTCCCGATCTACGAGTCGGTGATTCGTTACTCCGGTGCCAAGGCGGTGCCGATACGCCTGCGCGAGGAGGCGGGCTACTCCTTCAGCGCCGCAGAGGTGCTCTCCCAGGTCAACGAACGCACGCGCCTCATTATCGTGAACACACCGGCCAACCCCACCGGTGGCGTGGTGCCGCGGGCCGAGCTTCAACGGCTGGCGGATGGCCTTGAGGCCTTCCCCGATGTCTATGTGCTGGCGGACGAGATCTACTCGCGGCTGCTCTACGACGGCGAAGAACACGTCAGCCTGCTGGAGTTCGAAAACATCCGCGAACGGGTAATCCTGCTCGACGGCTGGAGCAAGACCTGGGCCATGACCGGCTGGCGTCTGGGTTACGGCGTTTGGCCCGCAGAGCTCATCGAACACGCCGAACGCCTGCAGATCAACAGCACCTCGTGCACCAACGCCGCCGGCCAGATCGCCGCCATCGAAGCCATGCAAGGCCCCCAGGATGCGGTTGATGAAATGCGCGCCGCCTTCGACGAGCGGCGGGCGATCATCGTCGAGGAGTTGAACGCCATTCCGGGTTTCTCCTGCCCGACACCCAAGGGCGCCTTCTACGCCTTTCCCAACACCAGCGGCACGGGCATTCCCTCCAAGGAACTGGAGGAGCGCTTCCTCCAGGAGGCGGGCGTGGCCTGCCTCTCCGGGGCCAGTTTTGGTGTCCTGGGAGAGGGCTACATGCGTTTTAGCTACGCCAACAGCGCGGAAAACATCCGCGAAGGACTGCGCCGCGTTCGCGAGTGCCTGCAGCCCGCCTGACGTTTTCGCATGCTATCTGATTTCCGCAGTGACACGGTCACGCGCCCCTGCAGCGCCATGCGCGCGGCCATGGCCGCGGCGGAGGTGGGCGATGATGTGCTCGACGGCGATCCGACCGTGCGCGCCCTGGAGGAGGAGGGGGCGGCCTGGCTCGGCAAGCCCGGAGCCCTGTATGTGCCCTCGGGCACCATGGCGAACCAGGTGGCCCTGGGGGCCTGGACGCGCCCCGGGGACGAGCTGATCGCAGAGCGCGAGGCCCATGTGCTGGTCTACGAGGCCGGAGCGGCCGGGGCCCTGCACGGACTGCAAGCGATCACATTGACGGGAACCGCCGGGGCCTTGGATCCGGCCGAGGTGGCCGCGGCCCTGCGCCCGGACTACGTGCACTGTCCGCGCACGGGGCTGATCTGCGTGGAGCAGACGCACATGGCTTCCGGGGGGCGCGTGGTGCCCCTCGACAATCTGGCCGCCGTGGCCGCCGTGGCCCGGGAGGGCGCCGTGCCCGTGCACCTGGACGGGGCGCGCCTGGCCCACGCGGTGGTGGCTTCCGGGGTCAGCGCCGAGCGCTATGCGGCCTGTGCTGATTCGGTTTCCCTGTGCCTCTCCAAGGGGCTGGGCGCGCCGGTGGGCAGCCTGATTGCAGGTGACGACGAATTCCTGGAGCGAGCCCGAACCGTGCGCAAGCGCCTCGGTGGCTGGATGCGCCAGGCCGGGATCATCGCCGCCGCCGGCCGCATCGCCCTGGCGGAAAATGTGGAGCGCCTGGGACAGGATCACGCCCTGGCGCGGGACCTGGCGCAGCTGGTCGACGGTTTTGCCGCCCTCAGTGGTCCCCGGGGCGGCCCCGAAACCAACCTGGTGCCGGTGACCGTGGGGGGCGAGGGGTTGGCCGCACCGGCTCTGGCGGCAGCCCTGGGGGAGCATGGCGTGCGCGTCATGGCCCTTTCGCCAACGGTGCTGCGCTTTGTCACGCACCGGGATGTGGGGCCGGAAAACATCGGCCATCTAGGAGACGCCCTGGCGGCGATCCTGGCCTGATGGGGTAGGCTGTTGCGCTCTTCTTCACGGCCCGGCCATGTGCCGGGCCAGAGCGGCAGCTCCCTGCCACCTGCTTCTGACGCCGACAGCCAATAGACAAACATGGGAATCTTCAAGGCCTACGACATCCGCGGCCTCGTTCCGGAGGAACTCGATGCCGCTGGCGCCCGCCGCATCGGCAATGCCCTGGCCCGCTTCCTGTCCGCCAGGTGCCTGGTCGTCGGGCGCGATGTGCGCACGCACTCGCCTGAGCTGGCGGAAGCGGTAATCGAGGGTATTCGCGACACGGGCTGTTCGGTGCTCGACATCGGGGTGGCCTCCACGCCCATGACCTACTTCGCCATCGGTTCCCTGGAGTGTGACGGCGGCCTGTGCGTGACCGCCAGCCACAACGGTCCACGCTATAACGGGATGAAGCTCTGCCGCGAGGGCGCGCGTCCCATCAGCGGGGAGACTGGCATCGGTGACATCGAAGCCATGTGCGCGGCGCAGTACCCGTCCGCCGAGGAGGAGCGCGGTGGCGTCGAATGCCTCGACCTGCTCGAGGACTACGGCCGCCATGTGGCCGGCTTCGACACCATGCAGGCCGAGGTCTCCATCGCCATCGACGCGGCCAACGGCATGGCCGGCCACACCCTGCCGGGCATCCTGGCACGCCTGCCCCAGGTTCGGCCCCACACCATGCTGATGGATCCGGACGGCACCTTCCCCAACCACGAAGCCAATCCGATCAAGGAGGAGAATCTCAAGATGGTCAAGGCCGAAGTGCTGGCCAAGGGCGCGCACCTGGGCGTGGGTTTCGACGGGGATGCTGATCGCTGCTGTTTTGTGGATGAAACCGGGCGCACGGTGCCCGCCGATCTGATGACAGCCCTGTTGGCCCGGGAGGTGCTGCGCACCAGTCCCGGCGTGCCAATCGTCTATGACCTGCGTTCGTCCTGGGTCGTCAAGGAGGCCATCGCCGAAGCCGGCGGCGTGCCCATTCGCGAGCGCGTCGGGCACTCGTTCATCAAGGCCACCATGCGCGAGCGGGGAGCAGTCTTCGCCGGCGAGCTCTCGGGCCACTTCTACTTCGCCGACAACTTCACCACGGACTCCGGCGTGTTGGCCATGCTCTCTGGCCTGAACCTTGTGTCCGCGCGCCTGGCCGGGGATGAGACCCTGAGCAGCATGGTGCAGGATCTGCGCCGCTACCACGCCACCGGTGAGATCAACTTCCGGGTGGCCGACAAGCAGGCGGCCATCGCCAATCTGCGTGAGACCTTTGCCGACGGCCGCCAGGATGAGTTGGACGGCGTGACCGTGGAGTTCGGTGACCTGGGCGATGATTCCTGGTGGTGGTTCAATGTGCGCCTCTCGAATACGGAGCCGCTCCTGCGCTTGAATCTGGAAGCCTCCAGCGCGGCCCTACGCGACGAGCGCCGGGAGCAGCTGATCGCCATCCTGGGCACGCCGGAGGAATGACCATGGGAACCCCAGCAAAATTGAAACTGGCTGTGCTCCTGGCCTTGACGGCCTGTGGGGGCGGAGCGGCGCAGCCTGGCCCCGGGGATGTTCTGACCGGCACGGTGCAGGATGTGCACACGCGCGAGGCCCTCGGCGGCGTGATGGTTGAGTTCGCCGACCGGAGCACCCGCTCGGACCGCCACGGGCGTTTTCGCCTGGAGGGCCTGAACCTCGGGCAGGGCGGTTTGCTGCACGGCTCCCTGAACGATGGCCGCGCCGGCCAGCTGCGCATTCGCGGCGGCCCGGCCGCCGCCACCGGCTCCCTTGAGGTGCTCTTGACCCTGGAGTAGGTGCTGAGCCCTTCTCCCGGACGGCGGAACTCGCCCGCCGGTGGATTCCCGGCAAGGGCCACGACATCCTCGTAAGGTGCTATGCGGCAGTGACTTAGGGCGCAAGCCTGGAGCCCTGGGGCGCGCCTGCCAGGCGCGCCCCATCAGGACCGCAAGTCTTTATGGCTACTGGTTTTGGGTTCCCCCAATACCTGCCGATAGACAGGAGTCAACCCCCCCACGCCCAAATCCCCATGCCCACGCCCTTTTCGCCTTCTCCGGCCATTCTGTCAGCCCTGCTCCTCCTGCCCTGGCTTTCCGGTGGCGGGGCCGCTGCCCAGGGGCCGGAAAGCCAAGACCCGCAGCGCGGTTCCAAGGGAGATTGGGAGCTGATCCAGGACAGGGATGAGCGCGTCTCTTTCACACCTCAGAGCGCCTCCCGGGCCCTGGCTGCCCTGGATCAGCCGGACCTGGAAGCGCCCGAGCGGGCCGTCATTCTGCTGACCCTGGGCGCCGCGGGGGCCCTGTCTGAGCGCCCGTTGCTGCAATCCTGGGCCATGGAGGGCGCCTTCGCCGAGCGTAGCGCCGCGCTCCTGGCCCTGGGCGAGCTGGGCCCCTCGGCCAGCGGCTTCCTGATGCCCCTGGCATTGGGAGATGGCCTTGCCACCGGCGGAATGGCGAGCGGCGGTGAACAGCTGTGCCTGCGGGAGTGTGCCATCTTGGCTCTCCTGCGGACGGGGTGGGAGGAAGCGCGGAACAGGCTGGCAAGCCTGGAGGCCGCGCAAGACACGGGCCAGGCCCCGCGGGGCCTGGAGCAAACGGTCGCAGAGCTCCTGGTCTTTGCCGTGAACCCGGCGGGCAGCAATGATCAGCGGGCCGTGCGCCGGCTGCTGGAGCTGCGTTGGGATGCGGCCCGGTCCTATGGCTTGATCGACGGCCAATCCTGGTCCTCGCGCCTGCTTCAAAACCTTGGCGATGACGGGGAGTTCCTCGATGCCCTGGTCTTGGAGGGGGCGGCAGCCCTGGGGCGCGCCGGCGTGCGCGACCATCTGCTCCAGAGTTTGACCGAGGGGCGCGGAGCGGCCCGTTTGCGGGCCGCCGTGCGGGCCATGCCCCTGGAGCTCGATCAACTGGTGGAGTTGGGCCTTTGGCTGCCCGCGGATGACGGCGAGTGGAGCGTGCTGGTCGAGGAGATCGGTCTGAGGGGCCTGGATTCGCTCTGTGGCCCGCTCCTGGAGCGGGCCACGCTGGTGGAAGAGGCGGCTCCGGCGGCGGCCGGGCTGTTGGTGCGCGCCGGATTCGAGCCGGCCCTCAGGATTGTCACCTCCGGTCTGAAGAGCAACCTGGCACGCACCCGTCTGCAGGCCTGTCTGGCCTTGGCCCAGGCCGGTGCCACTCAGGAGTCTCACCTGCTGCGCCCGCTGATGGAGGACCGGAACCCTGGTGTGCGGGTGGCGGCCATCGCCGCTGGCGTGCGTCTGGGGGATCGCGAAGGCCCACTCTTTCTGCACGCGCTGCTCAACGGTGATGAGGCTCAGGAGCGGAAACGCTGCCTGATGCTGCTGGCCAGGCCCGGGGCGGCCATGCTGGTGGTGCCCATGCTCGAGGAATACGCGGCCACGCTCAGCGGTGAGGAGCGCGGCCTGTTGTCGGCCGTGCTGCTCTTCGCCGGGCGCTCCGGAGCCCGCGAGACACTGCGGGAGAGCCTACGTGGCGGCGTGCCCGTGGGGCAGGCGGGCGAGGTCATGCTCTCCGCCCTGGCGCGCCGCCCGACCCATGAGGATCTGCTTCTGATGGAGGAGATTTTTCCCCTGGAGGGCCGTTTTGCGGAGAATCGCATCCTGGCCCTGGCCCTCTTGGATGCCGGCTCCGGCAGCGTGCTGCCCCTCTTGCGCCGCGCCCTGTGGGAGGTGCCCTGGGACCGCAGCGTGCTGGCCGCCGCCCTCTTGGCGGATGTGGCCGGCGAGCGGGCCCTCCTGGAGGAGGCCCAGAGCCCGCCGGCCCACGCCGGGGCCCGGGATGCCCGGCGCGTGGGCTTTGCCGTGGGGGCCTGGGGGGGCGTGGAGGATGTGCGCCGTCTCGAACGGCTGCTGCGCCGGGGTTCCAGCGACCCCACGCTGCAGGGGGCTTTCCTGGGGGCCTTGGCCTCACGCACCCATTGAGCGGCGGAGCCGGCCCGCATCCAACTCAGCCCGCGTGGCGTGTCGAGACTCGTGCCCCGGCTCGCTACCATGCCCCCGCGATGATGTTCTCAAAAGCCAAGCTCTCGCCGCGTGCGGTCCGGGCGGGAGGTCTCCCTTGTTGATGCAGCGCAAGGTCTGCCTGCTGGGCGTGCCCATGGATCTGGGCGGCGCCCACCGGGGCGTCGACATGGGCCCGAGCGCCCTGCGCATCGCCGGCCTTGGCAAGAGCCTGGTGCGTCTGGGGCTGAGCTACGAAGACCTGGGGAATGTGGCCGTGCGTGAGGTCGAAACCCTGGAGGATCTGAACGACCGGGCCCGCTTTGTGGCGGATATCGCCGCCTGCTGCGGTGAGCTGCGGCGCCGCGTGCTGGAGATCCTGGAAGCGGGCTGCTTTCCCCTGGTCGTGGGCGGCGACCATTCCATCGCCTGCGGCACCGTGGCCGGCATCAGCGACTACTATGCCAGCGGAGTGGCCAGGGGAGTGGCCAGCGGAGGCACTGGGGGCGGCGCGGGCGGAGCCGTGGGCCTGTTGTGGTTCGATGCCCACGGCGACATGAACACGCCCGAGACCAGCCACAGCGGTAACGTGCACGGCATGCCCCTGGCGGCTGTCCTGGGCCAGGGGCCGGCGGAACTCCTGGCGCTCGGTGGCCGCACGCCCTTGGTCAACCCGGAACAGGTGGCCCTGGTGGGCATTCGTGAGCTGGACAGGGAGGAGGCGCGCGCCGTGCGGGCTTCCGGTGTGCGCCACTTCACCATGCGCGATATCGATGCCCGCGGTATTCACGCCGTGATGGAGGATGCTCTCAGCGTTGTCACCGCTGACACCGTCGGCTTCCACCTCTCCTTCGATGTGGATGGTGTCGATCCCGCCGTCACTCCGGGCGTGGGCACGCCGGTGCCCGGCGGCACGGACTGGCGCGAATCGCACCTGGTCATGGAGCTGGCGGCGGAGTCCGGCGCTCTGCTGGGCCTGGAGGTGGTGGAGGTCAACCCGATTCTGGATACGGGCAATCGAACCGCCGAGGTCGCCGTGGACCTGATCCTATCGGCCCTGGGGAAGACGATTATCTGAGATGCTGAGCCTCCTGCGTTCCCTGTACGAGCATCGGCACCTCCTGAAGGACTTTGTCGTGCGCGACCTCAAGGGCCGCTATGTGGGATCCTCCATGGGCTTCTTCTGGTCCGTGGTCTACCCGATCCTGAATCTCTGCATCTACGTCTTCGTCTTCCGCATCGTGCTCAATGTGCGTTTCAGCGACGGGGCTGCTGAGGAGATGGTGGCCCTCTGGATGCTGGCGGGAATCACCGTTTGGACAGCCTTCTCGGAGACCGTTTCGCGCTCCACCAACACGCTCGTGGAGAACGCCAATCTGATCCAGAAGGTCGTTTTCCCCACGGAGGTGCTGCCGGTGTTTTTGACGGTCTCGTCACTCGTCAACATGTTGATTGGCGTGCCGGTGGTCTTGATCGGCGTGCTGTGGTTCTCCGGGGACGCCGCAGCCGCTGATGTGGCCCCGGCGGTCGGAGCCCTGCTGGCGCCCACGGAGCCAGAGCTGCGCGCGCTTTCCCTGGGCCTGCCCCTGCTCTGCCTGCCGCTGCTGATGGTGCTGCAGGCGATTTTTACCGTGGGGCTCGGCTACTTCCTTTCGACCCTCAACCTCTTCCTGCGCGACACCTACCACCTGGTTGGTGTGCTGGTCACCATCTGGATGTTCGGCACGCCCATCTTCTACCCGCCGCAGATGGTGGCGCGGGCCAAGGATGGCATCTTTGCCTGGATCCTGGAGGCCAACCCGCTGCACTGGCTGATCACCTGCTATCGGGACATCCTGCTCTTCTCCAGCTGGCCGGACCCCCTGGTCATACTGCGGTTTGCGGTGCTCAGTTTGATCGTGCTTATGATTGGAGCCCGATTTTTCTCCTCCCAGAAGCAACGCTTTCCGGACTTATTGTAGATGAACGCGCATACACCAGCGGTCCCCGCCAGCACAGTCGATGTGGGCGGCAGCGCTATCCAGGCCGATGACCTGGGTAAGGCCTACCAGATGTACGACAAGCCCATGCATCGGGTGTGGGATCTGTTCCTGCCCGGGGGGCCGCGCTATCGCGAGTTCTGGGCCGTGCGCAACCTGTACCTGGACATTCCCCACGGGGCCACCGTGGGCATCATCGGCGAGAACGGGGCCGGTAAGAGCACGCTGCTAAAACTGCTGACAGGGATCACGCAGCCGACCACGGGCAGCGTGCGCGTCCAGGGGCGCGTTTCATCCCTCTTGGAACTGGGTGCCGGCTTTCACCCGGAGTTTACCGGCCGAGAGAACATCCGCCTCAACTGCTCGATCCTGGGCATGAGCGAGGAGGAGATCGCCGAGCGCTTCGAGGGCATCATTGAGTTCTCTGAGTTGGGCGACTTCATAGATCGGCCGGTGAAGACCTACAGTTCTGGCATGTACGTGCGCCTCGGCTTCGCTGTGGCAGCCAGTGTGGACCCGGACATCCTGTTGATTGACGAGGCGCTCTCCGTGGGCGATGAGCACTTCCGGGGCAAGTGCACCAACCGTCTAAACGAGTTCCGCGAGCAGGGTAAGACAACGGTGTTCGTCTCCCATGACATCGGAGCGGTCAAGTCCATGTGCCAACACGTGGTGCTCATGGATCAAGGTGAAGTGCTTGAGCAGGGACCCGCGGAAAAGGTGGCCGACGAGTACCTGAAACGGGCCCACGCCCGGGGCAACGAACGCCTCTCGGCCCTCAACCGCGGTACGAACGAGTATCCCCGTTGGGGCACCGGCGAACTGGAGACATTGGAGATTGAGATGCGCGCGGCGGACGGGAGCGCCGGCCATGTCTTTCACACCGGCCAGCCCTTCCGCGTGGAGATCCCCTGGAGGGCCCACGAGGCCGCCCAGCAGCCCGTCTTCGGCATCGGCATCTACCGCTCGGACGGCACCTATATCAACGGCTCCAATCACTTCTGGCGTGAAACACCCATCCACCTGGGCAGCGTGGCCGCCGGCGAGGAGGGCGTGGTGGAGATGGACTTCGAGTGCATGCCGCTGCTGGCCGGCCAGTACTACCTGACCACCTTCCTCTACGATCACAGCAAGGCCGCGCCCACGGCCATCGACCACCGGGAGCACGCGGTGACCTTCGAGGTCATCGACGCCGCCGGACACCAGCACGGCCTGCTCTACCTGCCCACGCGTTGGAGCGTCAAGCGGCGCCTGGAAGGTGAGGAAAGGGAGGAGGTCTCCGAGCGGTGAGCAACGTTCTCTCGCTACCCTTCGATCAATACCAACGCTATCGCCTGGTAGCGGATGTCCTGGAGCGGCTGCGCCAGGGAGAGCAGCCCCTGCGAATCCTCGATGTCGGCGGGCGCACGGGCGTCTTGCGAGAGTTTCTTGAGCATGACGACATCACGCTGGTGGATATGGAGGCTTCCGACGAGCGCGGTCTGGTGTTGGGTGATGGCTGCCAGCTGCCCTTCCGGGACGAGTCCTTCGATGTCGTCGCATGCTTCGATACCCTCGAACACATTCGTCCCGCCCGGCGCAAGAAGTTCGTGCGAGAACTGTGGCGCGTGACCGGCAAGTGGGCCGTGATCGCCGGCCCCTATCGCACGGGGCGCGTGGAGGCCGCGGAGAAGACGCTGGAACGCTTCATGTCGAAGAAGCTCGGCATCGAGCACCGCTATCTGCGGGAGCACATCGAATACCGCCTGCCCCAGCGCAGGGAGGTGGAGCAGCAGCTCTTCGACCTCGGGGGACAGGTGGCCAGCCTGGGCCACGGCAACCTCGACCGCTGGCTGGCGTGCATGTGCATGTCCATGTACATGGATTCGGACGCGCATCTGCGGCCCCTGGCGCGCTCGTTTTTTAAGTTCTACAACCGCAGCCTCTACGACTCTGACCATGCGGCGCCGGTCTACCGCCATGTGATCGTGGCCGCCTTCGGCGGGGCTGAGGCGCCGGATGTGGAAGGGCTCTTCGCCGCCCCTCGGGCTCCGGAGGGAACCCTGGGCAAGATCACTGACCTGGGCCTCAAGCTGGCGGGCTTTGACAGGGCCAAGGGTGAGTGGGAAAAGGACCGCAAGCGCCTGGTGACCGCCCGCAGCGAACTCACCGAGCGTCTGGCGGAGCACGGGACGTCGCTCAAGGAAATCGCCGCCGAGCGCCAGAGCCAGGAGCAGGTCATCAGTACCCTGCGCGGGGATCTGGCGGGGCACAAGGAGACCGTGGCCCAGGCGCGGGCTGAACTGAAGGAGCAGCGGGCGGCCCTCAAGCGGGCCGTGGCGGAACGCAAGGCGGGGGCCAAGGAGAGCTCCCAGGCGATCAAGGTGCTGGAGAAGGATCTGAAGGAACACGGCCGGACACTGGTGGCCCGGGAGGCGGAGGCCACGGCAGCCCGGGGGGACTTCGCCCAGCTTGAGAGTGAGTCATTGGCGGCCGAGGCGCAGGCGGCGGAAGCCATCGCCACCCTGGAGGCGGACCTGGCGGAGCACCGGACGAGCCTCACGGAGCTGGGCGGGGAACTGGATGCCGCGCGGTCGGCCCAGGTGCTCCTGGAGGAACAGTTGCGGGAGGGCGAGGCCCAGGCGGCCGCCGCCGTGGGCGCCCTGGAGCAGGACCTGGGCGAGCATCAGGCCAGCCTGGCCGAGCGGGATGCGGCCTTGGAACAGGCGCTGGCGGCTTTTGGTGAGCTTGAGGCAGAGGCGGCCAGCCAGGTGGCGGAGCAGGGCAAGGTTGAGGCGGAGCTAAAGGGGGAGCTCGAAGAGCACGAGGCGGCCCTGGGGGAGCTGGCCGCGGAGCTTGAAAAGGCCCTGGCTTCCTATGGGGAGCTGGAAGCCGAGCGCGAGAGCGAAGCTGCGGATCAGGAGGCCCTGGCGGAGAGCCTGGCGGCGGAGGCGTCCCGGGCGCGCGGGGACTTCAAGGCCGCGGAGGAGGAGGCGCTGTCCGCCCGGGAGCAGCAGGCGGAGGTGGTCGCTGCCCTGGAGGCGGACCTCTTGGAACACCGCAATACCGTAGAGGCTTTGGAGGAAGAGGCTGGGGCGCTGCGGGTGGCCCAGGGCGAGCTGGAGGATGACCTCGCCAGGCAGGCCTCGGAGAGCGCTGAGGTGGCTTTGGCCCTGGAGGCGGACCTCTCGGAACACGGTGCGGCCTTGGAAGCCCTGTCGGCGGAAACGGAGGAAGCCCGTGGAGCCCATGCGCAGATGGAGGAGCTGCTGGAGACGGAACGCGGCCAACAGGGGGAGGTGGTGGCCGCCCTGGAGGCGGATCTGGCGGAACACAACGCCGAGGCCAAGGGGCTCAGAAAGGAGCTGAAGCGGGCAGTCAAGGCCCATGGCAAGTTGGAGCAGGAGCTGCTCTCCCAGGGCGAGCAGCAGGCCGAGGTGGTGGCGGCGCTGGAGGCTGACCTGGAGGGTCACCGGACGGCGACGGAGGTGCTCGAGGGAGAGCTGACGGCGGCGCGGGCGGACTACGGGGAGCTGGAGGAGGCCTACGAGAAGCTGGAGGGTGACCGGGGCAGCGAGCGGGAACAGCAGGCCGAGGTGGTGGCGGCGTTGGAGACGGACCTGGCGGGGCATCGGGAGCGTCTGGCGGAGGTGGAGCTGGACCTGGCCGGGCACAAGAAGAGCCTGAAGGAGCGGGATGGACTGGCGGAGACCCTGCGCGGGGAGCTCGCCGCCCATCGGCAACAGACGGAGGACTTGCGGGGTGAGGCCCAGGCTCTGCGGGACAACATGGAACAGCTGGGGACCTCGGTGGCGGCCTACCAGGAGAATCAGACGCAGCTCGAGCGTGCCCTGGCGGCGACCGGCGAGGAAGCCCAGGCCATTCAGGCTGAGCTGCGCGCGGCCCTGGCGGAGGTGCAGCGCCTGGCGCGGGAGGTGGCGGCGCGTGACGGCGTGATCGACACGGAGGCGGCGGCCCTGGCTGACCGCTGGGGAAACCTCAAGCGTGCCTTGGGCGCCGGGCGCGGCGAGACGACGGGGAGTGCTTCAAGCGCGGAAGAGGACTAGGCGGCGCCCATCACAGGGCCTGCTCCCAGCAATCGGGGCGGCTGGCCCGCGTCCACCTGCGGGAGCCTGACGGCGGTTCAGCTCCAGGCCTGGTGCTGACTGCGGGCGGGGTTTGCTGAGCAGTGGGCTGCGGCGCGCGGACCTCCCGCCGGGGGAGTGCCTACAGGGGCCAGAAGACCGGCAGTACAATCACGGCCACGATCACCAGGATGATCGTCAGCGGAGTGCCCACGCGCAGGAAATCCCGGTAGCGATACTCGCCGGGGCCCATGATCATGGCGTTGGCCTGGTGGGCCACGGGTGTCATGAAGCCCAGCTCCGCGCCGGTCAGGACCGCCATCAGCATGGCGCGCTCGTCGATGCCCGCGTGTTGGGCCAGGTAGATGGCCACGGGCGTCATGATGACCGCCGAAGCGATGTGGCTGGTGACCTGGGTCAGGAGCACGGTGACCACCATCAAGCTGGCGAGCAGGAGCAGTGGGTGTGTCAGGGCCTCGCCCACGGCCCCCATGCCCGTGGCCATGCTCTCGGCGAGTCCGGTCTCTTCGAAGGCCACGCCCAGGCTGATCATGCCGCCGATCAGGACCAGGGCCGGCCAGTCGATGGCCCGGTAGATAGCGCGGGTCGGCAGGCAGCCGGTGACAACGAGGCCCAGGGCACCCGCGACGGCGGCCACGGAGATGGGCAGGAGGTCGAGGCCCACGGAGAGCAGTACGGCACCCAGGATCAGGATGCTGAAGAGTCCTCCGCGCCCCATGGGCTTCAGCTCCAGTTCCCCCATGACCAGGATATCTCGACGATTCCTGGCGCGTTCCAGGTCGCGTTCATGGCCCTGGACCAGCAGCGTGTCGCCCACGGCCAGTGGGTAGCGGCTCATGCGTTTGGTCTGTACCTCGCCCTGCTTGCAGATGGCCAGCACATTCAGGCCCGTGGTGGCGTGGAACTCAGTGTCCGCCAGGGAGCGTCCGACCAGGGGAGAGCCGCTGGGCACCAGGGCTTCGACCAGGTGCACATCTCCGGAGCGCAGTTGGGTCTCGCCCACCTGCACGGAGTCGCGCAGGTGCACGCCGACCTCGCGGCGCAAGCGCACCAGGTCCTCCGGTTCGCCCTGGAGGATCAGCGAGTCCTCCTGGCGGATGCGGTTGTAGGGGCCTGGAGCCAGAATCTGGTCACCGCCCTCGCGCACGATGCCGATGACGGCGACGCGGAAGCGGGCGAAGAGGTCCGTGTCCGCCACGGAACGGTTGATCAATGTGCTGCCGGGGCTGACGAGGATCTCGGTCACGAACTTCGGCACTTGATACTGTTCGGCCAGGGAGACATCACGGCGCCCCTTGGGTAGCAGCCAGCGCCCCGGGCCCAGGAAGTAGAGGGCACCGACGCTGAGCAGGACCAGGCCGAAGTGGCTGAACTCGAAGAGGCCGAAGGGCTCGTGGCCGAGCTTGCGCAGAATACCGTTGACGGCCAGGTTCTTGCTCGTGCCGATCAGGGTCACCATGCCGCCGAGCAGGGCCCCGAAACCGAGGGGCATCATCAGGCGCGAGACCGGGATGCCCTGCTTGCGGGCAACGGAGCTCAAGACCGGAATCAGGATGGCCACCACGCCGGCGTTGGAGAGCACGGAGGAGAGCAGGCCGGAGACGAGCACGACGCGGAACACGAGGGCCGTTTCACCGCCGGTGCTTGTGGTCAGGAGGCGCTGGCCGATGAGCTCTGCCACACCCCAGCGTGTCATGGCGGCGCCGAAGACGTACATGGCGGCGATCATCATCACCGCTGGCGAAGCGAAGCCGGCGAAGGCCTCTCCCGGGGTGAGTACGCCAGAACCCGCCAGGACCACGACCACGCCCAGGGCGATCAGGTCGTAGCGCACCTTGTCCGTCAGGAAAAGGACCAGGCTGAGGAGCAGCGTGGCCAGGACAATGGAGGCAGGATCGAAGGGGACCATGTGAGCGTGGGGGGCGGACGGGCCCTTCCCGGGGGCCCGCTGCAGGGAAGAATGGCAATGGGCTTCTTCCCCCGCAAGGAGTGGGCTATAAACTGCCTGCCACGCTCTCCTATCGACACCCGGGGCCGTCGGCCCCAAGGGCCCGCTCAGGGGCCCCGCAGGCCCACCGGGGCTGTGGCCGGGCCCCTGCCGGAGGACGCGCCGCAGCCCGATTCCATGGTCTACAACCCCATTGATTGCCACGCCCTGGCCTCCCGCACGGGTTCCTGGCTGGCGGAGCCCGGCCCGGAATCCGATGTGGTCGTCTCCTGCCGGGTGCGCCTGGCGCGCAACATAGAGGGCTACCCCTTTGGCCCGCGCCTGGGCCCGGAGCGAGCCCAGGAGCTCTGCCAGGCCCTGCGCGGCCACCTGGTGGATGCCCACCTGGACGGCGAGACCTGGTGGGTGGCCATGGGCGAAGCCACTCCGGTCCTGCGCGGCCTCTTGCGCGAACGCAACCTGATCTCCCGTGACCTGGCCCCGGATGACGAGGGCGCCGCCGTGCCCGGCCGGGCCGTGGCCTTCGGCGAGACGGAAACCACCTCGGTGATGGTCAACGAGGAGGACCACCTGCGCATCCAGGCCCTTTCCCCGGGCTTCGATCTGTCCCTGGCCTGGCAGCGCGCCCAGACCATCGACCGCTACCTCGAGGACAAGGTCGAGCTGGCGACCTCCCCGGCCCTGGGCTACCTGACATCCTGTCCGACAAACGTGGGCACGGGCCTCAGGGCCTCGGTCATGCTGCACCTGCCGGCCCTCAGCATGTCCCGGGGGGAGTTGGCCAAGGTCTTCACCGCCGCCCAGCGCACGCGCCTGGCGGTGCGCGGCATGCAGGGCGAGGGCAGCGACCCCGCCGGCCACGCCTACCAGATCAGCAACCAGGTCACCTTGGGACGCACCCAGCAACAACTGATCGATGACCTGGAGGCCCTGGTGCCGGTCATCATCGACTTCGAGCGCAAGATGCGTGCGGCGCTGCTGGAGAACATGGAGGCTCCGCTCAGCGACCGAGTCGCGCGCTCCCTCGCGGCCCTGCGCACCAGCCGTCACATCAGCGCCCGCCGCGCCCTCAATCACCTGAGCCTGGTGCGCCTGGGCCTGCACCTGGGCCTGGTCTCCGGGCCGCGCCTGGAGCTCCTGTCCCAGCTCGGCCTCCAGGTGCAAAGGGGGCACATCGTGGCCCTGACCCAGGCCGAGGGCTTGGGGCAGCACCCGGATCCGTCGGAGCGGGATCGCCTGCGGGCCGCCTACCTGCGGCGCGCCCTGGGCCAGGACTGATGGCTGGTCATTGCGCCTGCGTGTGGCTGCGGTGATCGACCGCTTCCAAAGGCATGTGACCTACCTGCGCATCTCGGTCACCGACCGCTGCCAGATGCGCTGCGCCTACTGCTCCCTGCCGAGCAAGCCCCAGCCGACCCTGAGTGCCGCGGAGCTGAAGCTCATCGTGGGCGTGGCGGTGGAACGGTTGGGCTTCCGCAAGGTGCGCCTGACCGGCGGCGAGCCCCTGCTGCGCCGGGACCTCCCAGAGATCATCGCCGGCCTGGCGGACCTGGCTGGCATGCGCGAGGTGGCGGTCACGACAAATGGACTGGCCCTGGCCGAGCGTGCCGGGGAGCTGGCCGCAGCCGGCCTGCGCACGGTAAACATCAGCTGTGACAGCCTGCGCCCGGCCCGCTTTCGGAAGCTCGCTGGGGCCGGGCAACTCGAGGATGTGCTGGCTGGCCTGAACGAGTGCCGCCGCGTGGGCATTCCGAACCTCAAGGTCAATGTGGTCCTGATGGGCGGCGTCAACGACGACGAGATAGAGGACTTCGTGGACTTCGCCGCCCGGGAAAAGGTGGAGGTGCGCTTCATCGAACAGATGCCCCTGGACAGCCAGGGAAGCGGGCAAAGCGGTGCGGCCCTGGATCCCGCGGCCATCATGGAGCGCCTGTTCGCCAGGAGCACGCTGGAGCCGCTGCCAGCCTCCAAGGCCGGCGGGCCGGCGGAGCGTTATTCCATAGATGGAGCTGTGGTGGGCTTCATCCGGGCCATCTCGGGCCCCTTCTGTGACCGTTGTAATCGCCTGCGCATCACCTCCGATGGGAAGATCCGTTCGTGCCTGTTGACCGGCGGCGATGTGGATCTGGCCCAGGCTGTGCGCACGGCGGGCGACGACGGGGAGCGGGCGGAGCGCATCGAGCGGCTCCTGCGCCAGGCGGCGGACTCCAAACCCGCGCTCTACGAGCTGCAGCGCGAGGGAGCCATCCGGATGCGCGAAATAGGCGGCTGAGGGCCTGGCCCCACAAGGAAGTCGCAAAGATTCGAGGAGGGCGACAGATCCGCCGCCGGGCAGGCCGATAGGGGGCAAGTCCCCTGCCCGCACACCATGCTGAACACCATTTCTCTGCTCCTCATTCCCGCCCTGGGCGGCTTTACTCCCGGCGAGGCCCGCATCGAGGTTTCCCGGGGCCATGCGCGTCTCGTCTGCGAGGAACGCATCTCCACCCTCTTGGCTGCCACGGGGCCCGCGCGGGCCCGGGGCCGAAGCCATCTGGAGCTGGGCTCCCTGGGAGTGGCCAGCGTGCGCTGGCCCGGGGATGCCAGCCTGCGCCTGGCGGGGGGGACCGCCTGTGAATGGGGCCCGGGGCCGGAGGCTGAGCGTGCCGCGGCCGGGAACGGGGCGCTGCCGGGGGAGGAGTCCGGGGAAATTCGCCTGCGAGTCCATGAGCTGACGGCCATCGATCTTGAGCTCCGGCACCGGGTCATTCACTTGGAAATGCCCGCGGGTTGGAGTTCACGCCTGCCCCGGGGAGCCTACCACCTCTCACGCCGGGGGGCGGGTCCGATGCGCTTCGAGCACCTGGCCGGAGAGCCCCTCACCTGGCTGGGGCCCGGCGGAGCGCGCCTCCTGGTCGAACCGGGAGAGGTCGTGCGCCTGGCGCTGGAACCGCCGCTGAGGCAGCCGGTGGTCGAGTCGTTCTCCGCCTGGCCTCCGCCGGCCACGGGCCACGGTGCCTGGGAGAGCTCCAGCTGGCCCTGGGTGCGGGAGCGGATCAGGGCTTCCGGTGCGGTCACCACAGCCGGCGCGGCCAGCGCGGCCGATGCGGCCGATGCGGCCAGTGCACCGGTGGCGCCGGGCACCGAGGCGCCGGGCACCGAGGCGCGGGGCTCCGGGGGCTGGGTGCTTCCGAGCGCAGCGCCTGGCCCGGAAGAGGTAGCGCATGAACCAGTCTACGAGGTCGTTATGCCGCCGGCAGCTGAACCGGCAGCAGGCCTGACTTGGATCCCCACCTGGGGAACAGCAACCGCGAGACCTGAGGCGGAGATGCCCCTGGACTTGCTCGTCTTCGCGGAACCTGCCGTTGAGCTAGAGCCTGCCATCGAGCCGGAGCCGGTTGTCCAACCGGAGCCGATCGTCGAGCCGGTGCCGAGCGTCGAGCCAGAGCCGATCGTTGAGCCGGAGCCGAGCGTTGAGCCGGAGCCGATCGTCGAGCCGGAGCCGGTGCCTAGCGTTGAGCCGGAACCGAGCGTCGAGCCGGTGC
>DASCNH010000149.1:0-14719 GCA_036011365.1 Planctomycetota bacterium
GGTGGTAGGCATGGACTTCATCTGGTTTGGTTGCGGCTCACAATCAGTGCTTGTCGAGGGCGCGGGCAGGCCGCAGCCCCATGTCATCGATGTGCGTGCGGAAGCCTTCCAAGCGGCGGTTCTGGATACGAGCAAAGCCCGGCGGCCACTTGTGTGATCCGCCGCGGGCCCAGTGAACTTCGGGGTCTGTGGCGGAGACGGCGCCGGTCAGTGGGTCCCTACGCGCTCGGTCAGTGGCCACGTCGTCATAGGAGTACCAGCCGTCGAGGGTCCACTCCCACAGGTTGCCGAGCGTGTGGTGCAGGCCGTAGGCATTGGCTCGCAAGGCGTCGATGGGCGCCACTTGAAAATAGCCGTCATCCACAGCTGGATCCTGATCCCAGTGGAGATGCGCCGGCACGCTCTGGTCAGCCGTGTTCGCCCACTCCCCCACCTGCGCCCTGTCCAGGGACTCCAGCTCCAGCCCAGCCACCTGACCGGCCCGCGCGGCATACTCCCACTGGGCTTCCGTCGGCAGGGAGAGGGACACGCTGCGCAGCGCCAGGCGCGCGTCCTCCCAGGTAACGCCATCCACGGGCCAGGCCCGCTCGCCTCCAGCATCCCGCAGGCGCTTCACCGGAACCGTGCTACGGTGTCCCTTGAGCAGCAAGTCGGCTTGACCACGACTCAGTTCATACTTGGAGATGAAGAATGGCGCGAGGGAGACCTCGTGGCGCGGATACTCATCCCTGGTTTCAGGTGTCTTCTTCCCAAGGACTCCACCCATGGTGAAACCGCCGCCGGGGAGCAGCACGAGCACCAACCCCGTGCGTGGTGCAATGACCAGCCTGCCTGCTCCATCCCGTTCGGGAATCGCCCCCGTGGCCGGAACAGCGAACTCGAAAAGACGCGAATCCCCATCCGCGCCGAGGGGCACAAGCCCGGCCTGGGGTTCGATGACAAGACCTCCGTAGAGAGTGGACGCTGCGATGCCGACAACAGTCTCTGACCAAGCCTGCGCATGGGCCCCGTGCAAGGCCTCGCGATCCGTTTCCGCCAGGGTGTGGCGCAGGCGCAGGTCAGCCAGGAGCTCAGCCACCTGCGCGGCGCGCTCCCGCAGCTCAAGCGTGGTTCCACCCGCCGCCAGCACGCTCCCGGCCAAGGACTCCCGCTCCAGCTCAAACCGCCGCTGCAACCCCTCCGTGCGCTGCACCATCGCATGCAAGGAGCTGGCATTTACAGCCTTTGGGACCCAGGCCTGCGCGCCTTCCTGGAGAAGCAGCTCACTCGACGCCAGGAGCTCCCGCCGGTCCAGCTCACCATTGGCCTCGGCGGCCTCCTGCCAACCGCTGAGGGCCACCTGGGTCATGGCGGCGAACACAACGCTGGCGCACAGCATCAACCCCCCGGCCGTGGCCAAGGCCGGGTGGCGCCGCGCCCACAACTCGGTGCGCCGCAGGGCACTCGGCGGCCGTGCCAGAATCGGCTCGTGATTCAGGAAACGCCATAGGTCGCTGGCCAGTTCGGCCATGGACTGATAGCGGCGCTCGGGCTGCTTCTCCATGGCCTTGGCACAGATGATCGCCAGATCCCGCGGCACCTGGGAACGAATGGTGCGCGGATCGCGGGGCGTCTCGAACAGGATCTTGGTCATCACCTGCTGCGTCGTATCACCCAAAAACGGCTTCTGGTGCGAGAGCATCTCGTAGAGAATGACGCCCAGGCTGAATACATCCGTACGCGCATCCAGGCCCGCGCGCTTGGCGGCCACCTGCTCCGGACTCATGTAGAAGTAGGTGCCCATCAGCTCACCGGCGTGGGAGATCGAGACCTCATCCGTAATCTTCGCCAACCCGAAGTCCGTGATCTTCGGCTCGCCCCGAGGGGTCAACAAGATGTTCGAAGGCTTCAAGTCGCGGTGAATCACATGGGCAGCGTGGGCCACCGCCAGGGCCTCGGCCACATTTGCCATGAGGCGCGCCGCCTCCACGAACTGCTCCGGTTCGCTCTTCAGGTCGAGGTCCAGCTCATCGATGAAGTGCGCCAGGTTGCGTCCCCCCTCCACCAGCTCCATGGCAATCCAGTGACGCCCGGCGTCATCGCCGGTGGCATGCACCGCAACGATCCCCAGATGGGCCAGACGACCGCCGGCGCGCGCCTCCCGGGCAAAGAGGTCGAGGGCACGCTCGTTGACCCGCCGGGGCAGCACCAACTTCAGCGCCAGACGCCGCCCCAGGCTGTGCTGGCGAGCCTCCCAGACTTCCCCCATGCCGCCGTGTCCCAGGGGCCTGATCAACTCGAAGTCGCCGACTGTCTCCCCGGCGTGCAACTCCGTCCAGGAACCAGCGAAACTCGGGTGCTCCCCGTCGTCGCCGGAGAACAGCCGCATCTGGCGCTGCAGTTCGTCCGCCAGGGGACGGAAGGTCTCGAAGCCCAGGCGCAGGCGTTCCAACTCCGGCTCAAGCCCGGGGTGGCCTGCGGCGAACTCAGCAAACGAAGGCGCAACTCCGGCCTCCTGCAGCCGCAGGTACTCGCAGAACGCCGCCTCTCCAGTCGAAAGGCCCGGACGCTCCACAGGGGTCTCCTCCGAGTGGGACATGGTTTCTCTTCCCGGCCACCTCCTGGCCGGCTGGCCACATTATATATGAATAGGGCGCCCGGGAGGCGCACTACGCAAAACGGGTACCCCCCCCACCCGGCCTTCGTGACCCCATAAACGAGGGTGCCGGGACCCGAAAAATGCCCCGGGCCAGCCCGGGCAACTGACACCAGCCCCAGGGCTGTTCCCGCCACGACCGCCGTCCGCTACCTTGCCCCACCATGCACCGCCTGCTCTACGGATTCCTGGTGGGGGTTTTGCTCTCGGCCATGCACGCCCCGCGTGGTCTGGACATGTTCCAGGTTGCTGCCGTGGACTCGGGCACGGCCTACGGATTGCGCTCTGCGGCCCTGCTCGTGCTGGGCCTGCTGGCGGTGGCCAGCCCACGCACCCTGCGCTCGGATCGGTTGCCCGGGGGCATCCTCCTGAGTTGCGCCGTCGGCTTCCTGGTGCACGGCCTGGCCCTGCCGCCTGGCCTGGCCCCCACCAGCATGCTGGGACACCTGACACTGCTGGTGACGATCACCGCCCTCCTGCTCCTGCTGGAACGCGGGAACCGCACCAGCCCGCTACCCCCCGGCGCCGACGAGGAGCGCCTCGGAAAGCGCGACCTGGCCGCCCTCCTGATAACCGGCCTGGGTTGTGCTCTGGCCCTGGAAGGCCTCTCCCGCCACCTCTCCCTCATGGGCGCCGGCCTGGGCCTCGACCGCACCCTCTTCGGCGGCGTCTTCCTTCTCATCACGGCCTTCGGCTCCGTGGCCTTCGGCGGGTTCCTCCTCGGCCTGCCCCTGGCCCGCTACCGCCAGGGCCTGGTGTGCGCCGTCCTGGCCCTGACCTCCGCCACCACGCTATTCGGCTTCCAGACCCTGGACGGATTGCGCTCCATGCGCGGCCTGGACCGCTTCCTGCGCCGCTTCGGCCTGGACACCTCCCTGCACGGCACGCTCCCCTACGACACGCTCGTGGCCGCGGCGGTCCTGGTCCTGCCCGCCCTCTTCCTGGGCGCCAGCCTGCATATCTCCCGCCACCGCTTCCGCCTGGGTGCCCTGCTCCTCGGCGGCGGCCTGGGCCTGGCCCTGGTTCCCCTGCTCATGTGGGGCGAGGTACCGGCCGACGGCTCCCTAGGCCCCGGGCCCGGTGCTGCCGCCTGGAGCGGCCAGCTCCTGAACAGCGGCCTGGCCATCTGCGGCGGCGGAGCCGTCCTGGGCATCCTGCTGCGCTTCGGCGGCCACGAGAACCTCGCCCGCTACTCGGCCCTGACCCTGGCCACCGGCGCCACCGCTCTGGGCATTTTCCTGCGCCTGCCCCCGCTCCCAATCACCTCCCCCTGGCGTGTGGCACCCGTCGTCCCCTTGGCCACCTGGGAGACCCCCGAAGGCCTCATCACGGTGGAGGCCGACCTCGCGGGCCAGCCTTTCGCCACCCTGAATCGCCGGGAAATAACCCCGCCGAGTTCCGGCCGCGCCGCGGATCTGACACGCATCAGCCTCTCCTGGCAGGTCGCGGGCTGCGCCGGCAACGCGGCACAGGAGGGTACACGCGTACTCCTCATCGGCCAGCTGGATGGCTCCCGCGCCCGACACCTGAAGGCCCTCGGGGCCCGCAGCATCGACCGCAGCGCTCCCTGGCAGCGTTCCATGGCAACCCTGGAGGAACTCCTGGCCGTTCCCCCGGACCTTGTCCCCGGCGACATCGTCCATCCCCGGGAGGCGCGCCGCCGCCTGCGCTCAGGAGCCTATGACCTGGTGCTCGCACCCCCGGTGGCCGGTGACTCAGCGGTGGCTCCCCCACCGGTCAGCCCCCGGGACGCCGGCACCACCGGCGCCGCCAGTGTCATCTGGTTCAGCGCCGATCATGCCCTCGATGACCTGGACTGCAAGGCCACGGACTCCGCTGGCCCCGGGCCCCAAGGTCAGGTACTCCTGGCCGCCCACGGTTTCGATTCCCTCTGCCTGGGGCTCCTCGGCGGCCCTCCGGCCGAGCTCCCGGTGCCACGGGAAACCGGCGACCCGCGCGAGGGCCACAGCGCTCCCACGCTGCTGCCCGCCCCGGAACGGAGCCTGGGGTCACCGGCGCTGGCGGACCTCTGGCGGCGCCTTCCGGAACGCCGCAGGGCCAACCGGGCAGCCCTGGCGAAACGCCTGGCCAGCTCCGCGCAGGGGACGCCGGAGGAACTCCTCACCAGCGGCCTGGCCCAGCACTACGCCGCCCAGCGCCGCAGCTCGCCCTTCGACTCCCCCGGGCAAGCACTGGAACTCTCCCCGGGCCTGGTCCTGATCAGCGAGCACGTGGCCCGCGGCCCGGTGGATTCCTTCACCCGGGGAGCCTGGGAAACCCTGGCCCAGCTCCTGGTGGAGAAACGGGCCGTGGAGGCCATTTACGAGCTGATGCAGCCGGCGGCGGACGCCTGGCCCGGGTGGGAGCCGGTGGAGGTCGCCCTGGTCCGAGCGGACCTGGAGCTGCTGCTCCCGGAGGACGCGCTCCCCCGCCTGGAGCGGGTCATTTCCCGGGCAGGCCTCGCACCCGACCCTGGCCTCTTGGCCCTCGCCGCCCTGGCCGCGGGCCAGACCGGTGCCCACGGCCGTTCAGCGGAGCTCTATGAAAGGGCCCTGGCCTTCGCTCCCACGGACCGGCGCCTGCGCCGGGAGCGGGCCATGGCCCTGGTGCGAGCTGGCAACCCCGCCGGGGCGGCGGCGATCCAGGAGCTGCTCCTCGGGGACCCGGATGACCTGGCCCTGACGGTCTTCCTGGAGCCCGGGCCCCACCCGCCGGTGCCCCTCGGCCCCCCCAGCGTGCCAGCTCACGATCAGCACTAATGCACTACTGGGTAACGCTTTATGTAATTGTAGGCCCCGCAGCCAGGTCCGGGGTAGGCTTTGGTGACCATGGCCCACAGGCAAGAGGACCAGCGGCGGGGAATCGTTTTTCGTTCAGACGAGGCGCCGGGAACCCGAAGGCGTTTTTTTCCGTCTAGGAGTGGCCCGACACGACTCTTCCGGCGGTCAGGGCCCCCGGATCACCATCCATCGTCTACGCTAGTTCCACCACCATCCCGGACAACCAGATAGCGGCCTCAGTGCAGGCCTCCCGGGAAAGACCCCAAGGACAATCCTCTCAGGACCTCATTCAACTATGAAACTCTCACCCAAGACCGCCCTGGCGGCCCTGGCGGCAGTGGCCGCCGGTGCCCTGGGCACCGCCCAGATCGAATCCCTCGACCTCGACAAGATGGTCGCCAGGACGGACAACGCCGTCGCAGGCACCATCCTCGAACGCGAGGTCATCCGCATCGACCATCCCACGGACGGTCCCGAGCTGTACTACACGACACTCATCGTCCAGGGCCGCTCCCTGGTCGACAACACGCCCACTGTTGTGGGCGTGACCTTCCCCGGCGGTTTCATCGACGACGAAAACGGCGTCTGGAACTCGGAAGCCCCCTCTGAGGATGACCAGAAGGTCGGCAATGAGGTCGTGGTCTTCTACAAGTGGCTCGACAATATGGGCGGCGACCTCTCCGGCAACGCCCTCTACACCTCACACGGAGGTATCTACCGCATCGTCTCCGGACGTGGCGGCGATGTGGTCCTCGGCCGCGGCCCCGGTTACGCGGTGCAGACGAACAGGACTCTATCTTCCCTCGACGGCGAAATCACACGTGTTTCGCGGGCCCAAAAGCGCGGCAAGTAAGCCCGGAGATTAATCATCATGCAAATCAAGAGCACCATCCTCACCACCGCCGGCCTCGGCCTGGCGGCGACCCTGACTTTCCTGGCTGCCCCCTCCGAGGGCTGGTCCACCATCGGTGGCAACCTCGGCAACGGCCAGCGCGACTTCCGCATCTACGACAACTTCAGCGACACCCAAGCCAACAACAACACGACGGCCCACGCCAGCTTCCCCGGTTACACCGGGGCGGAAATGGCAATCTGGAAGGCTTCCATCGAGTGGGGTTCCGAACTTCACGGTGACGGCAGTGGCGACGACCACCAGCCCAATGGCCTCGGTTCCGGCGGCGCCAACTTCGACCCCTCCATGCAGGGCAACGCCACCAGCACTGGCGGTTCGAACGACAACATCCACTCGGAGATCTCAGGCGATGGCGGTGGCGTCCTGGCCTACACGGAGACACCCATCAGCGATGGCTGGCGCATCCGCTACTACCGCGAGCCCTGGATCTGGACCGACGGTCCCGGTACCGGCAGCGGTGGCGGCTACCGCATCGACATCCAAGGTGTGGCCTGCCACGAATACGGACATGCCCTCGGCCTCGGTCACACGACCGTGGGTGGAGCCACCATGTACCCCTCGATCAGCGGTAATGGCGTTGTCGCGCGTTCCATCAATAGCGATGACAGCGCCGGTGTACAGGCGGTCTACGGCGTGGCCAGTTCCGGCAAGCCCTCGATTAACAGCCTGTCTCTGGCCGGCTCCACATTGACGATCACCGGCACGGGCTTCTCCTCCGCCAACAATGTCGCCTGGTTCACCCAGGCCGGCACAGGAGGCTCCGGCACGCCTATCAAGGTCACCGGCCTCTCCTCCAGCGGCGGTCAGATAAACGTGACCGTGCCCGGCACCGCCGGCTCCGGCGATGTGCTGGTGAAGAACAGTGGTTCCGGTCATTCATCCCTCTCCAACGCCTACCCCTTCGATAGCGCTGGCGGCGGTGGCACGGGACCGGCCAACGACGACTGCGCCAACGCGGAGACGGTCATCGGCCCGGCCACGGTGGCCTTCGACAACACCGGTGCCAACACCGACGGCGGAGCCGACTGCAGCGACGGAAGCTCCAACGACATCGAAGCCGATGTGTGGTTCGCCTACATGGCCATGGCCACCGGCGGCGCGACGATCAGCACCTGCGGTCTGACGAGCATCGACACCAAGATCGCCGTCTACGACGCCTGCGGCGGCACCCTGATCGCCTGTAACGACGATGCCTGTGGCTCCGAGTCCGAGGTTTCCTTCAACGTCAACGCCCTGACCGGCTACATGATCCGCGTGGGCAACTACCCGGGTACGGCCCAGGGCTCCGGCAGTCTGTCGATCGTCGAGGGCAGCATCTGTTCCTCCGGCATCAGCAACTACTGCACCTCCGGCACCAACAGCACCGGCGGCGCCGCCATCATCACCGCCACGGGCACCCCGTCCATCGCGGCGAACGACATCGTGCTGAATGCCTTCCCCTGCCCGCCCAACCAGTTCGGCCTGTTCTTCTACGGCCCGAACCAGTCGAACAACCCCTTCGGCAACGGGCGCCTGTGTGTCTCCGGCGGCATCTACCGCCTGGGCGTGGTGCAGATGGACTCCTTCGGCATCGCCAGCAAGAGCCTGGATGTGACCAGTCCGCCCCAAGCTTCCGGCCAGATCACCTCCGGTTCCTCCTGGAACTTCCAGTTCTGGTTCCGCGATCCTGGCCTTGGAGCTGGCTTCGACCTGTCCGACGGCGTCGAGGTCTCCTTCTGCGACTGACGTAGCGAGAACAGCAAACAAGGGCGCGGCCTCCCCTGGAGTCCGCGCCTTTTTTTTTTAATGGGCCGAGGCTGCCTGCGCCGCTGCGGCGGCCTCGCGTTCCGCCACCAGCTCGTCCAGGGCCAGGGCCAGGGCCGGCGGGTCAAGCTCGCATCCCGCCTTCAGCCGATCGAGCAACCCACAGACGACAAAGGCCATCCCGATGCGCGTCGGGTGTAGCTGGTCGTCCTGGATGTAGGTGGCCGGTGCATCCACCGGCCAGGAGCGGCCGGCGATTTGTATGGGAATCCGACTCTTCATGTGCCCCATGAGCGCCGGCAGGTCAAAGAGGTGGACCCGTGGTCGGGCCGCGGCCCAGTCGCTGAGGGCTTCATTGAGGCGCGCCAGGGTCTCCTCGTCGGGCACCATCGAACGGGACAGCATCTTGCCAATGGAAGCCTTCATGTCAGGTAGCGTGCTGACCAGGATGGGGACTTCCAACTCGTCCAGCAGGGCCAGGCCGCGGGCCAGCATGCTCAAGCGCTCATCCGCGCCGCCGTGGTTGCCGTAGGCGAACCAGAAGAGGTAGTCCACGGCGATCACGGCGCTGGATTCGAAGGCCATGGTCTCCTTCACCAAGGACTCGCCGGTGCCCTCCGGGTCGAGGAAGTACATGAGGCGCCCACCATCGAAGATGGCTTCCGGCTCCAACTCCAGGGCCAGGGCCACGGCATCCGCCATGGTCGTCTTGAGCCCGAAGCCCGCCGAGGCGCTGGCCCCAATGATCGCCGGCCGCGACAGATCGACCCCGGGCGCGGCCGCGCAGGATGTCAGGGCCAGGGCAGCGAACAGGAACAGTCGGCGGGTCAACTTGAAGTGCTTCATGGTCTCAAATGTATCGAATGCCCCCACCCGCGGCCCAGGCCATGGGCGCAGACCAGGTCAGATCACGCCGACCCGGGCAGAGTGGGGCGCCCCGGCCGGTCGATTCCGATCAGGTGCAGCATTTCCCGGCGAGGTCGGTGGCGAACGGGAGGGTGGTGGGGTAGATCAGGACCATGGTTGATTCAGCCACCGCACCCGGCCGAGGGGGCAGCACAGCCCTGATCCCCGGCACGCTCCTGATTCTGGGAGCCATCTGGCTGGTCTTCGGCCGCGCCCTGGGGGGCGAGTTGGTCTACGACGATCTGCTGCTGATCGGCGCCAATCCGGCCCTGGCGGACCTCAGCCGACTCCCTGAGGCCTTCTCCGCCGCCTACTGGGACTTCCTCGAACCCGCCGCCGCCGAGCGTATCGGTTACTGGCGGCCCCTGACGGCGGTGAGCCTGTCCCTGACCAAGGCCCTGACAGGCGGCGGCCCCACCGCTTTTCACGGTCTCTCCCTGCTGCTGCACGGGCTAACGGCCCTCATCCTCTGGCGTCTGGCCGCCGCCTTCTGCGCCCTCTCCGCCACCCCCGCCCGGGCCGAGACCACGCCCGGAGACGGCTTCCCCGGCGGAGGCCTGCTGCCCCTCCTGGCCGCCCTCATCTTCGCCCTGCACCCGGTCCAGGTGGAGAGCGTGGCCTGGATCTCCGCCGTGGGCGGCCCACTCTTCGGAGCCCTGGGCCTCGCCATGTTGCTGGCCCACCTGCACTGGCGCCGCTCCGGAGCAAGCGGCACACCCCTGCTCCCGGCGCTCTTCTTCGCCGCCGCCCTGCTCGCCAAGGAACAGGCCCTGGCCCTGCCCCTTTTCCTCCTGGCCCTGGACTACGCCATCCGTCCGGCCAGCGCAGCGGACCAGGTGGGAACCTCCGCCCCACGCCCAAGCCTCGCCCGCGCCCTGCTGCCCCTGCTCGCCGTCCTGGCCCTCTACTACTGCGCCCGTTGCCTGGTCTTCGCCAGCCCCCTGGGCGGCTTCGAGCGCATCACTTCCCACTTCGGCCTGGGCACCGGGCGCCTGATCGAGTTGCGTTTCGAACTCCTCGGCGGCTTCCTGAAACTCCTGGCCTGGCCCTGGCACCTGAGCCTCTTCCGCCCCTTCCGGCCGCTGCTGCCGGCCGGCGACGGCGCCTGGATCACGGCCCTCGTTTTCTGCGCGGCCTACGCCGCGGCCCTGGTCGCCGCCCACCGGCGCCGGGCCCGGACCACCGTCGGCCTGCTGCTCCTCCTGCCCGCGTCCCTGGTCCCGGTCCTCACCGCCGTGCGCTCCGTCGGCCAGTTCCCCCTCTCCGAACGCTTCCTCTACCTGGCCGTGGCGGGCTTCGCCCTGCTGCTCGCCAGCCTGGCCAGCCGCCACCTGCCCCGCCGCCTGGCCACGGCCCTGCTGGCCCTGATCGCCCTGGCCTGCGGCCTGCGCAGCCACCTGCGCCTGCCAGCCTGGGAGAACGAGGAAGCCCTCTTCCGCGCCGCCGTGGCCGCCAACATGGAAAGCCCCTACGCCCACTGGGGCCTGGGCCGCGTCATGCTGGATCGCTACCGGGAAACCGGCCACCGCCCCTATCTGGATGAGGCCCAGCTCGAGTTCCTGATCTCCCTCTCCGGCGGTTGGGACTACGGCGAGCACATGGTCGACCTCGCCCCGGAGCGTCCCCTGGAGGCGCGCTTGGACGACATGTCCCGGCTCGTGGGCACGCCGCCGCCGAACCGCAGCCGGGATGAATCCGTGCTGGTCACCGTCAACGACCGGCTGCAGGCCAACCTGGGCCAGGCCTGGTGCCACCTGTACCTGGACGCCCTGCCGGAGAACAGCGGCGACATGGGCCGCTCCCGGGCGGTCTTCAAGGCCGTGTTGCAGGCCTTCCCGAACAGTCACGAGGCTCATACGGGCCTGGGTTGCGTGCAGCTGGCCGACGGCCAGTTGCCTGAAGCGGTGGCCTCCTTCGACGCGGCCCTGGCCCTGCACCGGGGCTACGCGAAGGCCCACCACAACCGGGGCCTGGCCCTCTCCCGGGGCGGACACTTCGAGGAAGCCGCCGACGCCTTCCTGCGCGCCGCCGCCCGCCGACCCGGCCACCTGACTGATCTCACCGCCGCCGCCCGCGCCCTGCTCGGAGCCGCCGGGCCAGCGCACCTGGAACGCGCCGGCCAGCTCATCGGCCGCGCCCGCGCCCTGGCCCCGGACGACCCGCAGGTGCTCGAACTCCAATCCCTGCAACTGGCCGGCGAAGGAGATCTGGTCAGCGCCCTGGTCTGGAGCAACCGCGCCCTGGAAGCCTTCGGCAGCGGCGGGGCCCGGACCCGCGAACGGGGCCAGGCCCAGCTGCACCACGGAAAGCTGCTCCTGGCCCTCGACCGCAAGAGCGACGCCGTGCACGCCCTGAAGGAAGCCTGCCGCCAGCTGCCCCAGAGCTTCGAGGCCCACTACAACCTGGGCGTCTTGGTCATGGGCGGCGGCGATCGCCCGGCGGCCATGCCGTTTCTGATCCGCGCCTACGGCCTGCGCGGCCGGGCGCCCCAGGATCAGGCCGGCGCCGCCAGCCTGTCTGGCCTGATCGCCGCCCTGACCGAGTTCGCCGGCCAGGACGCCAACCTGGCCGCCGCCCTGGCGCGCCAGGACGAGACCGCCGGCCTGGATGAGGAGGCCCTGGCCTGGATCGAGCTGGCCCTGGCCCGGCGTCGGGCAGAGCTGACCGCCGCGCCGGACGGCGGGGCTGACGGCTCGGATGACAAGGGATCCCTGCGCTCCCTGGCCAGCGATGATGCCGCCCTCCTGGCGCGCCTCCTGGTGCGCCTCGGTCGCCCGGCCCGGGGCCGCGCCGCCCTGGAAGAAGCCCTGACCTTCACGCCGGATCACTTCCAGGCCCACCACGACCTGGGACAGCTCTTGCGGGCCAGCGACCCGGTCGCCGCGCGCCCGCACCTGTCCCGCGCCCTGGAACTCCTCGGCGGCCAGGGGTTCCCGGCCGAGCTCGAGGCCAGCATCCGCGCCGGCCTCCAGTAGCTGCGGTCCGGCGCCTGCGGCTTACCCCAGGACTACAGAGGCGGCCTCGAAGACCGGGCCATCCACACAACACTTGGCCGAGGGCCAGGCCCCCAGGGAGCCGCTGGGCTCAGTGGGCACCGCACAGCCATTGCAGATGCCAACTCCGCAGCCCATGTAGGTCTCCAGGCTGAGCCAGCAGGGGAGCTCCTCCCGCGCCGCCAGGGCGGCCGCGGCGCGCAGCATGGGCTCGGGACCGCAGGCGGCCAGGCGCAGGCGGCGGGGAATGCGGCCGGCCTCCTGCTCGCTCGCCAGGAGTTCCAATACGTTTCCCCGGAAGCCATGGGAACCGTCGTCCGTGGCACACAGGACCGGCGCGCCGGTGGCCATGAAGGCGGGCAGCTCGTAGAGGCGCTCGGCGCTGGCCGCCCCGTAGAGCAGCCAGGGTCCCGGCGCCCGGGGCGAGGCGCTGGCGTGGCCGGGCAGAGCGCTCTCCAGGGCCATCAGAAAGGGCGCCGAGCCGATGCCGCCGGCCAGGAAGACCCAGGGCTCCGGCCCGCGGCTGAACTCCGGCCAACCGCGCCCGGACGGGCCAGTCAGGCGCAGGGGCGTCCCCGGCTCGCAGGTGGCCAGGGCCACGGTGCCCGGCCCCAGGGTCTGGATCATGAACTCCAGGCAACCATCTGCCACCCGATAGAGGGAGAAGGGCCGGGGGATGGCAGGCGAGGCGCCGTCCTCCCGGCGCAGCATGAAAAAACGGCCGGGTGCCAGATCGGTGATCCAGGCCGGGTCGCCGGCGGGCCGGACGCGCAGGATGAAGCCACCGGCGGAGGTCGGGTTCTGGGCCGGGTCCTGGCAAGGGCGCAGGGAAACTGCCCGGGCGGAGCGGGAGCGTGTGTCGGGGGCGGGCACGGGAATGATCCTACTCGCCGGTCAGCGCCAGGCTCACGAAGTTGTCGAAGATCACGCGTCCGACCTCCCGCCCGCCGGCGTCGCCGCCGTTCGGGCCACCGGCCCCGGTGGCCTGGGCGCCGCTCTCCAGCTCCACGCTCGCCGCGGCGGCGCGGGCATCGGCGACGGTCATCTCCGGATGGAACTGCACACCAAAGGCCCGACGCCCGAGGACGCGCAGCGCCCCCACCGGGCTGACCGGCGTGCGCGCCAGGATTTGGATGCCCGCGGTATCCGGGCGCACCTCGTCGAAGTGGCAGAGGAAGGCGGGACAGGTCGCGCCGAGCCCGTTCAGGAGCTGCTCGGCATGGCCCACGGCTATCTCGTGCCAACCCACCTCCGGCCTGGATGCCGGGACCACCGTTCCCCGGCCACAGGCCACCTCCGCCAGCAGTTGATGGCCGAAGCACAGGCCCAGGACAGGTACGTCCCGCTCGATGGCGGTGCGCAGGAACTCCCCGGCGGGCTCCAGCCAGGCCGGGGCAGCGGCGACCGATGCTGTTGACCCGCTGAGCACAATACCCGCGAAGTCGGTGGCCTTGGCCGGCATCTCATCCCGCGTGGCGCGCAGCAGCTCCACCGCCTGGGGCGCCAGGAGGGCACAGGTGTTCTCCACCCCAAGTGAATCGCCCGTGTAGAAGTCCAGCACCAGAAACGGTGCCGTCATGGTGCCTCGCCCCCGGAGCCCGCGGGCTGCTTTCCTGATGACTCGGGTGCGGGCGGCGTGGGCGTGGGCGGCGCGGCGGTTGGCCCGGAGTTGATGGCCGCAACCAGACGCGCCAGGCCCGCCTCCGTGCGCGCGTCTCCCGGGCGCAGGGCCGCGGCCCGCTCCAGGTGGACGCGGGCCGTCTGGAGATCGCCGCAAGCCTCCAGGCACAGGGCCAGGCGCTGGTGCAGAGAGGGGCGTTCGATGCCGTTGGCCAGGGCCCGCCTCAGGATCGGCAGGGCCTCCTGCGCGCGCCCCTCGGCCTGGAGGAATTGGGCCAGGATTGCCGCCGCATGGGTCTGGGTCGGGGAGGCCCGCACCAGATCCGTCAGCAGCTCAATGGCCCGGGGGCGCTGGCCCGTGCCGGCGAGCAGGGCCGCATCGTAGAAGGCAGCCAACTGCTCCAGGCGTGCGCGGGGATCGGCCCGGCCCGTCTCGGCCAGGGGGTGAGGCAAGGAGGCGGCTTCGTCCGCGCCAGCGCCCGCACCGAGGTAGCCCAGGCCGCGCACGGCGGCGATCAACTCCGGATCAGCGCTTGCCCCGGCGGCCAGATCGTCGACGGGATCCGGCTCCAGAGCCGGACCGGAGGCCACCTCCTCGATGGCCGCCCGCGCCCGGGCCGCCTCGGCGCCCTGCTCACCCAGGCGGTTCCTTTTCTGGCGGGCGATGGCGCCGCCGGCGGCGGGGCCAGCTCCCCCACGCCGGGACACGAAGAACTCCGCAGTGGGGCCATGCAGGTACTGGCCCGCGGCGTTCGCCCAACCGGAGAGCGGGGCCCAGCCGTAGCCCAGGTAGCCGGCGTAGGACTCAAAGTAGACGCCGCGTCCGGCGGGCGGTGGACGGCGGAAGAGGCTCACGCCGTCCACCGCCAGGCCATCCTTTGAAGGTGGCAAGTCGAGGGCTTCAAGCACTGTCGGGTAGATGTCGACGATGCTGACGGGGCCCTCTTCCACCGCGCCGCCGGAGCCATCGCCGCCGCCGTCGCCGCCGTCGCCGCCGCCGTCGCCATCGTCGCCATCGGGGCCCTGGCCCGGATCCAGGATGATCAGCGGGATGCGAATGGTCGTGTCATAGGTCAGCACCGAGTGCGTGGGCTCGCCGTGCTGGCCGAGGTCCTCTCCGTGATCCGCG
>DASCNH010000150.1:0-2653 GCA_036011365.1 Planctomycetota bacterium
CGCCTGGCAAAGGTGGCCGCACTCGGCAGCTACGAGCAGGCCATCGACTTCCTGGACGAGAACATGGGCAAGGAAGTGCTCGACAAGGTGCTGGATGATGCCCGGCGAGTCTCTGCGGAAATCGGCGAGGATGATGTGACGGCCTTCTGGGTTGAGCGCAAGCGTGGGCGATGGAAGCGCGCTTCCTACGGTCAGGGAACCTGGCTGCTGGGAGAGGAGGAAGCCCTGGCGGGTCTGGACGATGAACCCAAGACGTCCTCCGGCGGCGAGAAGGACGAGGAGCGAGTGGCCTTGGAGGAGAAGATCCAACGCTTCCTGCGCAATCAGGAACAGGCGCGCAAGGCGCGCGGCTCGGAGAATGAAGAAGATGATATCCAGGCTGCCTGGGAGCAGCTGTCCTCTTCCTCCCGCGCCTGGTGGATCATCGCCTATTACGCGGAGTTCTCCGGCGAGATGGACTTGGACCCGAAGCCGTCCCTCAGTAACTGCCGCGAGTGCGGCGGAGTTGGAGTGCGCGAGGTCATCTACACCGGTGGCGCCCGCAGCGGCGAATCCACATCCGGACGGCGCCTGATGAACTGCCCAACCTGTCATGGAATCGGGCGCGTCCGTCGCATCCGTTACCGCTGATGCCCTGGGCGGTGAGATACGGCCTGCTTGTCCTGTGCCTGGCCTGCGGCGCCACGCCCAATCCTGCGAGGGAGCGCGCCGCCGTGGCGCCATCTGTGGAGTTGGCAGCGGAGAGAGCCACGCCCGCCGGACCGGCGGCGCCCGTTGCTGAGTCAACGGAGGTGCCTGACGAGGCTCAGCCGGCCACAGCCGTGGCGACCGGCGAAGAGCTGGCCGGGGCCGGGACGGCCTCCGCCTCCGTCGCCCGTGTCGCCGGGCAGGCGGTGAGCGCCGGGGAGCTGATCGCCTTCTGGTACCAGCGGGACCCGGACAGCTTGCGCGACATGCTCGAGCAGTTGGCCCTCTCCCGCCTGGTGGTGGCCGAGGCCTCGCGCATGGGGCTGGTCCTGGCGCCGGAACCGGTGGAGGCCGCCTGGAGCAGGGCCTTGGCTGAGTTGGCCGAGCGCGCCGCCCAGGAAACGCCCGGTCTGGAACTGGAGGGCTATATCCGCGAGACGCTCGGTCGCGAGCCGAGTTCATTTCGCGAGGAGCTGCGCCAGGAGATCCTGCTGGAGGCCCTGGCCTCGCGCGTGGTGCGGGCCTGGATGCTCTGCGAGGAGCGGGCAGTCGTACGCGTGATCGTCACGGAGACGGAAGAGGACATGGACAAGGTTCGGGCGGCCCTTGAGGCCGGAGGCGATTTCGCCGAGTTGGCCCGGGAGCACAGCCAGGAGGAGTCGGCCACGTCCGGGGGCCTGCTGCCTCCCATCGTGCGCTCCCAGGCTGCTCTCTCGCGCCTGGCCTTCCTGACGGAGGTGGGCGAGCTGGGCGGGCCGGTGGGGGAGCAGGGACGCATCATGATGATTCGCGTGGAAGAGCGGCCCACGCCCCTGGACATGACCGCCGGTTGGACGCGTCTGGGCCCGGCCGTGGAGGCGAGCCTGGCGGCCGATGCGGTCCGTGATCCTGAGTACTGGCAGTGGAAGGCGGCCATCGGACGGCGCTACGAGGTCGATTTCAGCCCTCTCCTGGACCTGGTTGGGGAACCGCTGCCGATGGAAAGCAAGTGATTGGCCAGGGAGTCGGGCTTGCCGGTTGACCCGGGCGCTCCCCTCAACGATCCTCTCCATCATGGAAAGCGAAATCGAAGCAGCTATCCCGCAGGCCGTGGAGGGAGAGTTGGAATCAGAGGCCCCGGAAACCGGTTCCGCCGTCTCCGGGGAACCGGTTGCCGAAAACGGAGCGGCTGCGCGCGGGGAGCCAGCTGAGCCGCCCAGTGGCGAGGGCGAGGACCCGGCTGGCTGTGGGTTGGAGCCCACCGAGGACGGCTCTGAAACAGCTGGCGACTCATCCCAGGAGGCCATCGAACGCCTCTGTCCGGCAGACGAGTTATCCGACGAGGAGCTGGGACGCATGCTGGCGGCCCTGCTCTTCGCTTCGCCGGAGCCCCTGAGCCTCGGGCGCTTGGCCTCCCTGACCGGTGAGGCACCCGCGGCGCGCCTGCGGGAGCTCCTCGCCGGCCTGGAGGAATCCATCGCCCGCGCCGGCCTGCCCCTGCGGCTGGCCGAGCTGGCCGGGGGATACCAGCTCCTCACCACGGAAGACCAGGCCGAGACAATCGGCCAACTCTCCCGGGTGCGCAAGGCAGAACGCCTGAGCCCGGCAGCCCTGGAGACGCTCTCGGTGGTTGCCTATCGCCAGCCCGTTTCCAAGGCCGAGGTCGAGGCCATTCGCGGTGTCCAGGCCGGCCCCCTGTTGCGGGCCCTGGTGGACCGGGGGCTGATCCGCGTCACCGGGCGGGCCCCGGTGCCCGGAAACCCCCTGCAATACGGCACCACGCGCCAGTTTTTGGAACAGTTTGGCCTGGCCCACTTGAAGGATCTGCCCCGGGACGGAGAGCTGGCCCAGGGCTGACCCTCCAGCGCCCAAATGCACCCCTACCTTGCCCACCGGAGAGGGGCCATTTAGACTCCTGCCCCGTTTTACAGATCCAAGCGGCAGCCCCAAAGGCGCCGCTAGGTTCGCCAATCACGGCCATGTCAAT